>DATMAC010000360.1:0-10255 GCA_035573655.1 Thermoflexus sp. | reverse complement strand
GGTGTTAATCCGCGGTGAGCAGGGCACGGCCAAGTCCACCGCGGCGCGGGCGCTGGCGGCGCTCCTCCCGGAGATCGAGGTGGTGGCCGATTGTCCGTTCTCCTGTGATCCCCACCAGCCCGCCACATGGTGCACCCTCTGCCAGGAACGCGTGGCCCGCGGCGAGACCCTTCCAGTGGCCCGGCGTAAGACCCGCTTCGTGGACTTGCCGGTCAGCGCGACGGAGGATCGGGTGGTGGGAACCCTGGACATCGAACGGGCGATCCAGAAAGGGGAGCGCCGGTTTGAGCCGGGGATTCTGGCGATGGCCAACCGGGGCCTCCTGTATGTGGACGAGGTGAACCTGCTCGACGATCACATCGTGGACGTCCTGCTGGATGCGGCGGCGATGGGGGTGAACATCGTGGAGCGGGAGGGCATCTCCTTCCAACATCCGGCCCGCTTCATCTTGGTGGGGACGATGAACCCGGAGGAAGGGGATCTGCGGCCTCAGTTGTTGGATCGCTTCGCCCTCTGCGTGAACGTGGAGGGGGTACGGGATTCCGTTCAACGGGCGGAGATCTTGCGTCGCAACCTGGCCTTCGAACAGGATCCGGAAGGATTCCGCGCGGAGTGGGAGCCCTACGAACGTCAGCTTTCCGAGGAGATCGCTGCCGCTCGGGAGCGGCTCCCCCAGGTCATTTACACCCCGCGCGATCTCCTGCTGATCGCCGGGCTGGTGGCCAGTTTAGGGGTCGATGGACATCGGGCGGATCTGGTGATCCTGAAGACCGCGCGGGCCCACGCTGCGTTCAAGGGACGGGATCAGATCACCGAGGAGGATATCTTATTGGCGGCCGAGCTGGCGCTCCCCCACCGGCTCAAGCGCCGGCCCTTCGATGAGGATGGTCATCTCACCTTGGAGCAGCTGGCCGAGCGGATGGAGCAGGTCCGGCGTCAGCTCGAGGGGAACGCCCCATCCCAGCCCACCTCCGCTTCCGAGGGAGGGACCCCAAAAAAAGCGCAGCGCACCGACGGGGAGCTCCGTGATCAGAGCCGTCCCGTCGGCGAGGAATCCGCGCCCTTGCAACGCCAGACCGTTACCCGACAGGAAGGTGTGTGGTGGGAGGGGGGGAAACCGGTCCCCATTGGGGAAACATTCCGGGTGAAACGCTTGGACACGCCGAAGGATCGGCGGGAGCGCCGAGTGGGTGGTCGTCGCAGCGTCACCCGTTCCGCTCGCAAACGGGGTCGCTACGTCTGGGCGCGTTCTTCCCCCGGCCAGGCGGATGATTTGGCCTTTGATGCCACTTTCCGGGCGGCCGCCCCTCACCAAGTCGAACGGGATCGGTCCCAAACCGCCTTAGTGATTCGCCCGGAGGACTACCATCGCAAGGTTCGGGTTCGCCGGGCGGCGAATTTGATCCTCTTCGTCGTGGACGCCTCGTGGAGCATGGCGGTGGCCGAGCGGATGGAGGCGACGAAGGGGGCGATCCTCTCACTCCTGACCGACGCCTATCAACGGCGGGACCGGGTCGGTCTGATCGTTTTTCAGAAGGATCGGGCGCGCTTGGTGCTGCCCCCGACATCCAGCGTGGATCTGGCGAAGAAGGCCCTCGAGGATATCCCGGTAGGGGGCAAAACGCCTCTCTCCGCAGGCCTCCTATTAGCTTACGAGGTGATCTGTCGGGAAATGCTCTTGCGCCCCGAGGTGCGTCCATTGATGATCCTGCTGACCGACGGGGCGGGGAACGTCTCGATGACGGAGCTGCCTCCCCAGGAGGAAGCGCATCGGATTGCCGACCTGTTTCGCGAGCGGCACATCCCCTGCGTGGTCATCAACATGGAACACGCTGCCTTCGATCAAGGGCTGGCCCAGGCTCTGGCGGATCACCTGGGGGCGCCGTGTTATACGCTTCAAGAATTAAAGGCAGAATCCCTCTACTCCACAGTGCGTGCGGCCATGCGTTGACGGTCCCATTGCGTGGAATTGCCCTTCGGATGCCTGCGGTGTTCCCCACGAGGTGCCATTTATAGATCACGCTTTCTCCACGGAAGGGCTTGATGGGAGATATGCAGTTCAGGGCCTGATAAATCGAACGAGAAAGCCCCGCCTCCAAAGCCTCTATTAGGGAAGCCCGCTGCGTAGTTCCGAAAACAGTTGAAGCACAACCCTGGAGGCCTGAGGCTGCCTATGGCGCGCTCGCTTCGCCTCGGAATCGTACTGCTCATGATCGCATGGATGATCCGATTGCCGTTCCTGACATTTCACAGCGTCTGGCTGGATGAAGCAGTCGCCATTTGGGTCGCCCAGCTGCCGCTGCCGGTGCTGCTCGAACGGACGATGGCTTTCAAGGAGGAGGCGAGCCCGCCGCTTTATTTCCTTCTCCTGAAAGGCTGGATGGCCCTGGCAGGTGATGGTGAGTTCGCTGTGCGCTTCTTTTCCGCCTGGTGGGGGGTATTTGGGCTGGCTTGGCTTTGGCGTCTGGGGGCGCTCATCAGCCGGAGATCCACCCGATCCATTGCCCTGGCGTTAGGAGCTTCCCAGCCCTATTTGATTTGGTTCGCGCAGGAAGCACGCGTCTACGGCTTGCTGTTCGCCCTCAGCGCGATGAGCACCGTCTGGCTCCTCAAAGCACTCCGAGGGACCCATTCCCGTTGGTGGCTTCTTTATATCCTGACTGTGACGGCAGCGTGTTATGTTCATCTGACGGCGATCTTTTTGTTAATCGCCCATCTCGGGCTCGCCTTCGCCGCTGGACGCCCAATCTGGTCCTTCCGCGAAGGGCGGTGGGCCATGGCCTTTCTGGCGTTGGCGGGCGCTCCCCTTGCCTGGCGGGCGTGGAGCGGTCAGCGAGAGGCGATCCTTTGGTGGAATCCACCCCTTCCCCCGTTCGATGCGCTTCGGTGGGTTCTGGAAACATGGACCGTTTACAAGGCGCTGGGCAAGTTCTATGAAATATGAAATAGGAATGGAACTATATGTAGGGGCCATCTTGATCGTCGGGGTATTGGGAATGCGGCCTCGCCTGCGGCCTGGTTGGGTGGGGCTCGCCGCGGGCTTGGCGCTCTGGTATCTGGCCAGCCGGCGCTTTCCCCTCAGCTCCCCGCGCTACTGGATGTCTCTGACCCCGCTGGCGCTTGCTGAGCTCGCCGCGCTCATTGACGCGGGCTGGGCCGGGCGACCTGTTCTCCGACGGATGTGGCGGGGGCTGGCCCTGGCCGGATGGTTCGGGATGGCAGCCGTTGGGTTCCAATACCTGTGGAGCCCGCTGAACGCCAAGGAGGACTGGCGGGGGGCGGCCGCTTGGGTCGCTGCCCACGCCGGGCCTCGCGATGTTGCTCTCTTCTTTGCTGAATACATCCGGTTCCCATTTTTCTATTACTACCGAAAACCATTGGATCATGGGGCTTTTGCCCATCCGATCCCAGACGAAGCCGCCGCGGAAGAGACGCTGAGCCGCATCCATCTGGAAGGACATGACACCCTCTGGTATATCCGAGCCCACGCGGACTGGGCCGATCCTGTGGATCGAATCGATCAGGCGCTGCGGGCGCGTTATCCGCTGCGGATGGAGGTCTTTCCGGAGAAGGTCCGGATCCGCGCATATGCCCTGCGGTGGGCGCTGCCTGCGCTTCCTCCCCAGGCCCGTCCGGTACAACACCGCTTCGCTTCCGGATGGATGCTGGCCGGCTTCCATCATGCCGGCTCGGAGGGTGTGGATCCCCGCCGATGGGGAGTCTTCCCGCCCACACGCCAGCTTCACCTGACGCTGTACTGGAGCCGCCTTCCTGAAGCCGATGGAAGCGTGCAGTTCCAAGTGTCCCTCGTCCGCTTCGACGGAACGATCCGGATTGAGGGAACCTCGCCCCGTGGGGGCGTGCTGGAGCGGGCTCCACCTCGGAGTTGGCCGATCGGTTTCCTGATCGTGGACGATCGGGATTTCATCCTGCCTGCCGATGCTCCTGCGGGGCGCTACGATTTGGTCATCACCGTCGGCCGGCCCGAGGGACCTTGGGAGTCGTTCACTCTGGATGTCATTGAAGTGCGATAGCCAAGCCACACTCACGGACCATCGTGTAAGTCTTTTAAGGATATTCTTAAGGCGTTCATCCTGGTTCAAGCCTGTCAGGTGGGGCAGGGGCGGAGCCGCACGCCGAAGGCGTGCGGCTCCGCCCATAAAGCCCCCAGGCGAAAAACCAACCGTGTAACTCCTCATGAGATTCGCTCAAAGCAAATCGAACAACTAGGGAAAAAGCTCAGATCGGCATGGGAACCCGGGACATGGGAGCACGGATCCTCCAGGCTGGAGTGAAATCAAGCAAGAATGGCCTTTCGATGGTCCTGTTGGTTGTGTTAGGGGTAGGCTTCGCTCTACGGGTGTTCCGACTTCCCGACCCCTCCCTGCGCGGCGATGAGGCGTTCTCCTGGATGATCGCCCGCCAGGATCCCGCCGCCATCCTGCGGTTCATCTGGGCGGCGCGGGAGCCCCATTCCCCATTGCCTTTCCTTTGGATGAAAGCGTGGATGGAGGCGGCGGGCGATTCGGAATGGACGCTGCGGTTTCACGCGTTGTTCCTAACCTTCCTAATTGCGCCTTTAACGGTCTGGTGGCTCCGCGAGCTCGGACAGCGCCGGGAAACGCTTGGGCTTGGGCTCGTTCTGGCGAGCCTGCATCCGTATCTGGTCTGGCAAAGCCAGGACGCACGCCCCTATGGCACCCTGGCCTTCTTCGGCGCTGCGGAGCCGGCCACGCTGCTGCGCGCCCTCCGAACAGGACGCATGCGGGATTGGGCGCTCTTCGTTTTGATCGGCACTTTGGGGGCTTACTATCACTATAATTTGGTGATCTTGTTCCCCTTGCAGGCTTTGCTGGTCCTGGGGTTCTGGCGTCATCGCCTCCGATCTTGGGGATGGGCTCAAGCGGCGATCCTACTGCTCTGGCTCCCCGGCCTCGTCCTGGCCCAACACGCCCTCGCCCCATATCCGGGAACGGTCCAACGGGCCCCTGGGTTGTGGGAAGGGTTGAATCAGGTGCTGCGCGTGTTCACCGTCGGAACGACGGGGGATGGGTGGCCGGCGGCGGCGGCCACCGCCCTCTGGGCGCTGGCGGCGTTGATCGGGGGGTGGACCCTCCTTCGGGCCTCTCGGGCCCACGGGCTTTGGTTGGTCGGGCACTTCACCGCGCCCATCCTGGTCGCCTTCCTCGCTGCTCGCAGCCGGGCGGTCTTCGCGCCGCACTATATGATCACCGCGCTTCCCTTCTGGCTCCTGGCGGCCTCGATTGGGATGGGGCAGCTCATGGAGGGAGGACGGTGGCGGCGGGGGCTTCTCCTCCTGTGCGTCGTGGGGATCGGGATCGGGACGATGCAGAGCTTAAGACATTATTTCCTGGATCCCCGATACGCGAAGAGCCCCCCGATCCGGGAGCTGGTCGCAGCGCTACATCGGCAGGCGAGGCCGGGGGACTACGCGCTGATCACCTTTCCAGACCCTGCCTTCACGTATTATCATCAAGGTCGCACCCCATGGGGGATGCTGCCCGCGCAGCAGCCCTTCCAGAGGACGGAGACCGTGGCCGCCCTTGAGGGCCTCTCCCGACAGTATTCGCGGATTTGGCTCATTCCGGTCCATCTGCCGATGTGGCCTGGCTCGGAGGAGGTCGAGCGCTGGCTGCGTCTACACGCTGAGCTCTTGGAGGAGCAACGCTTCGGCCCGCTGCAGCTGGTGGCCTTCCGGCCAGGCTCCTTGGCGCTCACCCATATGCGTGGGGCCGGGGTGCGGTGGGCGGATGGGGTTGAGTTGGTGGCCTTCCGGCTTGAGCCGGAGGGCCCCGTTGCCCCAGGCGGGCAGCTGTATCTCTCCACGGCCTGGCGGCGATGGGCGATCGTCCCTGAGGAGCACAGCGTGTTCACACATCTTCTGGATGAGCAGGGACAGTTAATGGCCCAGGATGATCACCCTGTGGGTCGTGGGCTTTATCCGTCGCCGATGTGGATGGATGGGGAGATCATCTTCGAGCGCTTTGAATTGAAGCTGCCTGCGGGGATGTCGCCGGGCCGCTATCGATTGGTCATCGGTCGCTACAATTGGGAGACGTTGATCCGTGTTCCTGTTGCGGGAACCGATCACTTGGAGCTTGGGATCGTCGAGGTCCGCCCATGATCACGCGTCGCGACATCGGATGGACCATCTCCCTATGGGCGCTCACTTTCTCCGTCTATTTCCTGACCTATGCGGGTTACCCGATCAGCGATGATGAGCGGGCGATGTTCGCCGCGGCCTCGAGCTTTCAAAAGATCGGCCGCTTCACCATCCATCCTCTGTATTACTTAGATGTAAAGCCTGGCAGCGCCAATGTAGGGATGTACACGGTCTCCGGGGAGATGGTCCCCAATTACGAGCCGGGCCAGATGGTTGGGATCGTGCCGCTGCTTTGGCTGAGCGATCTCTTGGGGACAGGGCGCTTTCAGAGCGCGATGCTGCTCGGTCCCCTGGTGACAGCGGCTACGGCGGGCGTTCTTTTTCTGAGCCTGCGGGGGATGGGTTTTCCCCTCAAGGCCGCCACCGGGACGGCGCTCTTCTTCGCCTTCGGGACGTTGGCTTGGCCGTACAGCCAACGGCTGTTCCGCGAGCCCTTGGTGGGGTTCTGGCTGCTCGTGGCCTTCGGGGCGTCGTTCCTGATCCCTCAGCCCCGGGAGGCCGGGTTCTTCCTTGCCGGGCTGGCCTTTGGGGGCGCGGTAGCCACCAAGCAATCCGCTCTCATCGCCTTGCCGGGCCTCCTGGTGCTCCTGGGGCCCCGTTTACGCTCAGCCTCCCCTGGGGTGATGGTTCGAGCGTTCGGGGCGGCCCTCGTTGGGTTCGCGGTCGTTATGATCCCTGCGCATCTTTATTACCGCTCCACCCTGGCGGGTATCCCGGCATTTGCCCGAAACGTTGTCGAATACTCCCAGAGGCCCGAGCTGGTCCTCTCGAGCCCCGAGTATATCGTCCGGCGAGCTCTTGCGTTGACGATCAGCCCCGGGAAAGGCCTATTCCCTTATTCGCCTGCTCTGCTCCTGGCGGTGGCAGGGATCTGGGGGCTGTTTCGAAGGCATCCTGCTCTGGCCGGGGGGATCCTCATCTTCGCCGCTCTGCATCTCATCGGCTACAGCCGTCAGATCGTTTGGTGGGGAGGATTAAGCTGGGGGCCGCGGTATATGGTTCCAATCGTTCCGGTTGTCATGCTGGCGGCTGCCCCTGCGGTGGAAACCCTCCTGAGTTGGCGGTCCCCCCGTGGCTTTTTCCTCATGCTGGGCGTTGCGCTGCTGTCCGTTTTTCCGCAGTTTGCCGGAGTCCTGGTGGATCCTCGGATATTTGAAGGGGAACTGGATCGGACGCTGTATCAGGTGCTTCAAGATTATCCCCGGGCAATGGAGCAAGTGGCCTGGAATCCGGCATATAACCCCATCCTGGGAAACTGGCGGTTTCTCCGCTTGAGCGATCCAGCCCCCGCGTGGATCCGATCTGCATCGGAGTTCCAGCTGATCTGGCCTCCGGTTCTTGTTGGGTTTGGGATGGGGGCATGCGCCATAGGTGCCCTTTGGGCCCTCCAGCGGATGCCGGCATCGCTTTCCGGAAGACGCCTGGCTCTGATCGGGGCGCTGGCTGGAGGAGGATTCTTGGCCGCGGCAGGCTCGCTGCGCCTGATCGCCGATGACCCCCGTTACGATTTTCATGAGAACGCGCGCTTCCTCCGCCCGATGATTGAGGATCTCAACCGGGAGGCGCAAGCGGGGGATGTGTTGTTGATGACGTACCCATATTTCGCGGATTACTTCCTGAACTGGTTGCGGGCGCCCATCGATTGGTACGGGATCTTTTCTGCTTCCTCTCCCCTTCCACAGCCTCAGCGAGCGCTGATCGACCGCCTGTTGGCTCGTCACCCGCGAGTCTGGCTGATGCGGCCATGGAACCGTTGGGAAGAGTCCGAGCCGGGAATTGAGCGCTATCTATTGGAACAGGCCTATAAGGTGACTGAGCGGGATTATGAGGATTGGATGCGGCTGATGCTCTATCTGAGTCCGCGTGGCGCCTGGTATGCGATAGCGGGGCCGGTCCGCTGGGCGAACGGGGTTGAGCTCATCCAGGCCGCGCTCCAGGGGGAGATGTCGCCGAGGCCGCAAGGGGGTGAAGGGGTGTTAAGCTTACAGCGCGGAGCGCCCCTGCGGGTGATCCTGGTCTGGCGGGCTGCGGCCTCCTCCCCGGCACCCTCCAAGGTGTTCGTACATATCGGCGCTCCCGATCAACCCCCTCTGTTACAGCAGGATCGCCTGCCTCAAGATGGGTGGGTGGAAACGGCCAGGTGGCGCTCCGGCGAGCCGATCTTGGATCGCTATGGTTTCCTTCTGGATTTGCCGCCGGGCCGCTATAAGCTCCGGATCGGCCTCTACGAAGAAACGACAGGCAAGCGGGAGCCCTCGGATCATGGGGAAGTGGTGGATTTGCTGGAGCTCGAGATTCGTTGAGGGGATCCAGCGCCACGGGCCTGCCTTGTTGCTCTTCGCCGTTCTTTCCATCCTCTTGACCTGGCCTGTGGTCCTCACCCCCTCTTCCCATCTGGAAAACGAGGGGGATGCGGTCCTGAACGCCTGGACCTTGGGATGGGATGCCGCTCACCTGCTGCGCCCGGCGCAGCTTCCCCACGCGCCCAATTTTTACCCCTATCCTTACACGTTGTATTTCTCGGAGCATCTGCTTGGGGCTGCTCTGCTGGTCGCCCCCATCGTTTGGCTCACCGGCAATCCGGTGCTGGCCTATAACCTCCTGTTCCTTTCCGCTTTCGCCCTCTCCGCCATCGGCACGTATGCGCTGGTTCTGTGGCTGACCGGCGATCGGATGGCCGCTGTGTTGAGTGGTTTGCTGTTCGGCTCGATGACGCTGCGGTTTGGTCCGTCGCCCCAGCTTCAGGTGCTGCTGAACTTCGGGATCCCACTGGCTGTGCTGTTCCTTCTGCGGCTGCTGCGGACCGGAAGCATTCGGGATCTGGTGGGTTTGGTCTTGGCGTCTTTGGGCCAGTTCTTGATCTCTTTGTATCACGGGCTGTTTTTAGCCGTGGGCCTTCTGGGGATCGGCGTGGAACAAGCCATCCGTCATCCCCAGGCCCGGCGCCCGGCTATCCTCGGCAAAGCGGTCTTCGCCATCCTCCTTACAGGGGCGCTCTACCTCCCTGTCGCCTGGCCCTATTTGGAGGCCCGCCGCTGGGTGGGTGCGCGGGGGTTGGGCGAGCAAGCTCTTTTTGGCCTCCTGAGCTTCCTGCTCGTGCCCCACCGCCATCTTTACGCCACGCTCCCGCCTTTTCGGGAGATCCATCGTTATGTCCACGTGGAGACGCTCTTTCCTGGGATCGTTCCGCTGGCTTTAGCGGTCTACGGGATTTGGCACAGCCGTTCCCCATGGCGGAGGCCGTTCGCGCTGCTGGCGGTGCTGGGGACCGTGTTCGCGATGGGCCCAGCGCCGCGCTTGCGTCTCGAGGATCCGCCGTTATTTCCAGCGATGCCGTATCTGCTCCTCTGGCAGTTCTTTCCCGGATTCCAGGCGATTCGCGTGCCCGCGCGTATCTTCGTGCTGGCGCAACTGGGTCTCTCTGTATTAGCTGGCCTGGGATGGCATGCGTGGCGTCCGCGGCGGGCGCTTCGCGGTTGGGCCTTTGCCCTCGCCCTGGCGCTGGGGATCTTGGAAGCTTACCGGGGGCCTTTCCCTCGTCATCCGGCCCCTCGCCCCATCCCGGATTTGGATCGGCGCCTGGCCGGTTCGGCTCTGCCGCAACCGTTCCTGGAGTTCCCAACCATCCGAACGTTAGACATCCTTTCGGACCCTGAAACCATGCGGCGTCTAACGCATGCGCAATTCGCTACCCTGTATCGAGGGCAGCCCACGCCCATTGGCTACAGCGGCTTCTTCCCCCCGTTGTTCTGGGAGGTCGCAGACCGGCTGTTGGTATTTCCCTCCCGCGAAAGCCTGGCTTTCTTCGCGGATCTGGGCGTGAAGGCCATCGTCGTGCGCACGGAGGGATGGGATGAAGAGGAACAGAGGGCCTTCACGGCGCGCTGGGCACTGTTTCGGGATCGTTTTCAAGAGGCCGTAAGGACCCCGGCTGGGACTCTTTACTTCCTCAAAGAAAGCACCCGACCTGGATCCGGTGCCGTGGAGATCTTGGGCATGCCGGAAGGGGATCGGGTGTGGCTTTTCCTGCAACTGCCCCAAACCGCTTGGCCGTGGCGGGTCACGCTCACG
>DATMAC010000359.1:0-5488 GCA_035573655.1 Thermoflexus sp. | reverse complement strand
CCCCGGCCCAGCCCCCAGACCCCAATCTCATTAGGCCGCAGGGGAGGGGCCATCCCCTTCCCCACGGTGATGCCGTCTTTGTTGGAACTTTGAAAAGCCCCGGCGGCGAGAGGGAAGAGCTCCTCGTCCAACCCATGCCGGGATAAAATGAATATATGTGAGGGTACTCCTGGCTTTACGGATCGGTGACCGATCAAGTCCGGAGGCGGATTGCTCAGGGCTTTTTTAATCAGAGCGCTCTCGTGGGGAGGGATCCAGAAGTGGAGCCATCCGCTGAATCCGAACGGCATCATTACTGAAAAGCCCTGCGAATTGCGAGGCGATGGAGGTGAAACCGTGGAGGAGCAAGGGATCTTGCAACCGGAACCTGGAAGCGAGGAAGCGGCCTCGCCCGTGCCTCAGGAGGAGGTCACTGTGGCGGAGGCCGAAGTTTCCCTGGCCGAACAGCTGGAGGCTTTGAAAAAGGAGCTCGAGGAAGCCCGGGCTCAGGCCCAAGAATATTTGGAAGGCTGGCAGCGCGAGCGGGCGGCCTTCGCGAATTACCGCAAGCGGGTGGAGGCGGAGCGGGCCCAGTTCGCTGCCGAGGCGACCGCTCTCTTCATCCGCAAGCTGCTGCCGATCATGGATGATTTCGAGCGCGCCCTGCAGACCCTGCCGGACAACCTGCGTCACCTGACGTGGGTGGAGGGGATCGTCCTGATCCATCGCAAGTTGCAGCTGGCCTTGGAGTCGGAGGGCGTACGGCCGATCGAGGTGAAGCCCGGCGATCCCTTCGACCCCATGCTGCACGAGGCGGTGCTCTATGAGCCGGTGGAAGGTTTCGAGGATGGGCAGATCGTGGAGGAACTGCAGAAAGGCTATAAACTCGGCGATCGCGTCCTGCGCCCCACCCTGGTGAAGGTGGCCCGGAAGGTGGAGCCCGCCCCCCAACCTTCGGCCGGGGGGACAGATGAGGGAACGCAGGGATAGCGAGCGCTGGGTTTTGGGCTCGCACGTAACTCAGGAAAATGTCCTGTGAGGGGCGGGCTGTGTAAGCGGCATGCCCCTCCGGAACCCCACCAGCCCCAAAAGCGAACGGTCGTGAGGTCCGATGAGCACCTTCCGCAAAGACTACTATGAGATCCTAGGGGTCCCGCGCAACGCCACCTTAGAAGAGATCAAACAGGCCTACCGCCGGCTGGCCCGTCAGTATCATCCGGATGTGAACAAGTCGCCGGACGCCGAGGAGAAGTTCAAGGAGATCAACGAGGCCTATGCCGTTCTCTCGGATGAGGAGAAGCGGCGGATCTATGACATGTATGGCCACGCCGGATTGGAGGGCCGAGGGATCCGCCCGGAGCCGACGGATTTTACGGATCTGTTCGCCGACCTGTTTGAAGATCTCTTCGGCTTTGGACCGCGGGTTCGGACGCGTCGGGCGCCCCGGCGGGGGGCAGACCTCCAGACCGAGGTGACGCTGACCTTCGAAGAGGCTGCCCTGGGGGCGGAGAAGGACATCGAGGTCATGCGCAACGAACCGTGCCCGCGTTGTCGCGGGTCCGGCGCAGAGCCTGGAACGGGGCCCACCCGTTGCCCCACCTGCGGGGGCCTGGGGGAGGTGCGGCGGGTCAGCCAATCCTTCCTGGGTTCCTTCGTTCAAGTCACCACCTGTCCGACGTGCCAGGGGACCGGCGAGGTGATCGCGACCCCGTGCCGGGAGTGCGGGGGTGAGGGGCGGGTGCTCACCCGCCGGCGGATTGCGGTGCGCATCCCGGCGGGGGTGGACGATGGGACGCAGATTCGGCTCCCCGGTGAAGGGGAGCCAGGGGAGAACGGCGGCCCTCCCGGCAATCTCTACGTTCAGGTCAAGGTCCAACCCCACCCATACTTCCGCCGCCGGGGGGATGACCTGATCGTCCAGGTCACGGTTAACGTCGCTCAGGCGGCCCTGGGGGATCGGATTCGGGTGCCTACGTTAGAGGGCGAGGAAACGGTGGAGATCCCGCCAGGGACCCAACCGGGCCACGTGATCCGGCTGAGGGGCCGGGGCATTCCTCACCTGCGCCGGGCTGGACGAGGGGATCTGCTGGTGGTGGTCCAGGTGGAGATCCCCACCCGTCTGACGGCGGAACAGCGGCGGCTCTTCCAAGAGCTGGCGCGCACGCTGCCGGGGGGTGGGGTGCAGAAGCCGGAGAAAGGGTTCCTGGAGCGGCTGAAGGAGCTCTTTGGGGAATGAGGATGAGAAACTTGCGGGGCCGGAAGATTAGCCTTAAGGAAAATTAAGCGAAGTGCTGAAGGACATGGGCGGAAGCGGAATACGGTGGCTGGAGATCGCCGTCACAGCGCCGGCGGAGGCCGCCGAGGCGATCGCGGAGGTGCTTTCCCGTTATGTCCCTCATGGCGTGGCCTTTGATTACGGTCCGGTTCCGGCCGATGAGGCCGATTGGGAACGCCCTCCCCTTCCGCGCGACACCCTTACCGTCCTCGCCTATCTGCCGATGACCCCAGGCTGGGAGGATGCCCGGCAGCGCATCGAGGAGGGGCTTTGGCATCTCCGTCAGATCCTTCCGTTTCCACCGCCCCGCTTCCGGATGCTTGAGGAGGAAGAATGGTCGGAGGCCTGGAAGGCCCATTATGATGTGCTCCGGGTGGGCCCCTTTGTGATCCAGCCGACATGGCGCCGGGCGGAGTTGCGGCCTGGGGAGCTGTTGATCGAGCTGGATCCGGGGATGGCCTTCGGGACGGGCACCCATCCCACCACCCGGCTTTGCCTGCAGGCGTTGGCCGAATGGCTCCGGCCGGGGGACCGGGTTCTCGACTTAGGGACGGGGTCTGGGATCTTGGCGATCGCCGCGGCCCGCCGGGGGGCGGGGTGGGTGTGGGCGTTGGATATCGATGCAGTCGCGGTTCGGGTAGCGAAGGAGAATGTGCGGCGGAACGGGGTGTCGGACCGCGTGGAGGTCACCCAGGGTTCCCTCTCGGAGGCCCTCGCCCGTGGGGAGCGTTTCGATGGGATCCTGGCCAACATCCTGGCCCCGGTGATCCGACGGTTTTGTGAACAGGGATGGAGCACCCTGCTACGGCCAGGCGGTTGGGTCATCGTCTCCGGGTTCCTGTGTGGGGAGCAGGAGGAGTCTGTTCGGGAGGCGCTGGCGGCTGCTGGCCTCACCGTTTGCGGGCGTTGGGTGGATGCGGATTGGGTCGCCCTGGGGGCACGTCTTGTCGAACGCCCGCAGATTGCGTATACTCGTGAAGAGGATTCCCTACAGGGAAAATGAACGATGGCGGAAGAATCTTTTCAGAAAGGACGACGGGGACGCCGGCGGAGCAACCCGCTGGAGCGCTACGCGGCGGATGTTCTCGCCAAGCAGCTTTTCCTCGAAGATCTGGCGGCAGCGGCCATCGACTTCGATACCTTGGCCGCCTATTACCCGGAGCTCACGCCGGAGCAACTGCGCGGGCGTCTGGGTATTGCCACCAAACGGGCGTTGCTGGAGGATGTAGCCGATATCGTCCTGGAGCCCCCGGATGAAGGGGAGGGCCCAGAACAAATGCGTCTGAACATCCTCGATCTGGATCGCTTCGCGGAGATTGTCCACGAGGAGATGACCGTTGAGGTGATGTGAACTGTTCCACCAGGCGGGCTGACGAGGTGGGGGAAGGGTGAATCATTTTGCCCTTCCCCCACCTCGTTTGTCTGGGGCGCCAAAGGGTAACGATCTTTTGGAGACCCCATGGAACCTCAGGAGGTCGGATGGGATGCGCCGAAGGCGCATCCCGCGCTCCTCGAATAGCGTCAAGGCTTCTTCACGGTAGGGTGATCTGTACGGAGGTGGTCTGAGTCAGGTCGTTATGCTGATATTGGATATTGACCACAACCCCTTCTTTCTGGAAGAGTAAATTGCCCACTTCTCCATACTGGGCAGGGGCTCCCAGCACCTGCCAGCCGTGCTCCCTCATTCGGGTGTTATAGAATTCCACCAGCTCTTGAACGCTCAACCGTGTATCGAAGGCGATGCGGGCTGCGGTCACATCGAGGTTAAACGCGTCAGGGGGAAGCGGAAGATCCGGCCGGATGGTCGGCGTTGGTTGAGGGGGAGCAGTCGGCGGGGTGGGGGACGGAGTCGGTGAAGGCGGACGTGCACACGCGAGAACCAGCATGGATAATCCGATCAGAAGCCGGGCGAAGAAATAAGAACGCATATCTCCTCCTCCAGTAGGGGCTCCACTAATATTATAGAGGGTTATCACGTTATTTTTTCCAGGAAGCAGGCAGAAGGCTGTGGGCGGCCTGCTTCTTCCAAAAACATCTCGATTCCCACCCTATGGGAGCAGAGATTCTTTGGGGGCCATTTAGAGCGGGGCACTTCGGTGTCCGGACCTGGTCACCGGCCCAGTCCCCGAAAACCCCAAAATTCAAAACATGGAAAGCGCTCAGCCCGTGGGTTATGACCGCTTTGCGGCCATCCATTCTATCATCACGGTCGCGGAGGATATGGATGGGGGTGTTGCTGATCCTTCACAGCGTATGGCGTTGGGTCGTTCTCCTGGGAGCCATTGGGGCCCTCTATGGGCTGATCCGGGCCTCTCGGGGAGGCCAACTCTCGGCCGGGTTGGAACGTGCCGTTCGCTTCTACCCGGTGCTTCTGGATGTTCAGGTCGCCCTGGGGATCCTGCTCTGGCTGGCCCAGCGGCTCAGTGGTGGGCCGCTCACTCCCGTTCAGGTGATCCACCCGGTCTGGGGCCTGCTGGCGGCCGGGGCCGCGCATGCGGCCGCAGCCTTTCGGGAGCGGGAAAACCCGATCCGTGCCCGCGGGATGTTGATCGCCTACAGCTTCTCGCTGATCCTGATCCTGATCGCTTTGGCCAGCGTGGGGGCCTTTCCATTTGGACGTCGTTAGGCGGCCGCTCTCGTATCCTACCTGGTAGGAGTTACGCAGTTCGGAGCCCACGAGAGGGGGGTGGAACGGCCGAAGGCGCGCGGCTCCGCCCCCAAAGCCCCCAGGAGAAAATCAACCGCGTGATTCCTACCTTAGGACAACCCTGGTAGGAGAGAACGCAATGCGTGTCCTGGTCCAACGCGTTCGTCAAGGGGCAGTGCATGTGGGAGGTGAAACCATCGCCCGTATCGGACCCGGGGTGGTGCTGCTGGTGGGGGTCACCCACACAGACACGCCGGCGGAAGCGGACTGGCTGGCTCGGAAGGTGGCTCACATGCGGATCTTCGAGGACGAGGCTGGGAAAATGAATCGCTCGTTGAAGGAAATCGGGGGGGAGGCGCTGGTGGTCTCCCAATTCACCCTGTATGCGGATCCTTATGAGGGACGACGCCCCAGTTTCATCCATGCTGCTCCACCCGAGCATGCTCGTCCCTTGATCGAACGCTTTGCCGAAACCCTCCGCGCCGAGGGCATCCCGGTCCAGATGGGGGTTTTCGGGGCCCATATGCTGGTGGAGATCCATAACGATGGTCCGGTGACCATCTGGCTGGAGCGCTCCGCTTGAAAGC
>DATMAC010000358.1:0-2998 GCA_035573655.1 Thermoflexus sp. | reverse complement strand
GGCTGGGGCCGGGCATTGAAACGCCCGGCCCCAGCCGCTAAGATCATTGGGATCCTTCCGGGCTGCAAAACGCCAAAAGATCCCCTCCCTTTAGATGAGCGAAGAGCGCCTCGCCCATCTCCCTGACTCAACGCTCCCGCTTTCCGCGCCGCCAGCGATCATCCAGGGAGCCCCTGCTGTCCCCTATACCTTAACTCTCTCCGATCGCCGCGCGGCCTTGATCCGTGATGCCGTAAACGGGATTGGCCAGGCTCTGGCGCACCAGCCCCCGCGCGGCGAGATCCTCCAGGATGCGGATGACGTCGCGGGGGTTCATCGCCAGGTCGCGGGCAATGGTGTAGGGGCTGTGATAGCCTCGGTGATCCCGCAAGTAGACCAAGACCTTCCGCTCCGCCTCGCTGAACGTCGTCACGGCCATTGCCCACCTCCCGATCTGAGCGAGGCCTTAACGGCTTTTGGAATATGGAGACCACCTCGGACCGCTTCCACGACCCTGAAAGCTCAGGGCTTCAGTTAAATTTTAACGCAATGGAGCGGCCTCTCCCCGTTTCTATATCGGGTAGGAGTTACGCCGTTCGGGGCCCGCGGGGGGGAGGCGGAAGGACGCCGCCCCCAAAACCCCCTGAGGAAATCAACCGTGTAACCTCTATCAAGCACGGAACGGGCGCCGCTCCTCGGCGCAAGGGTCAGAGAACCTCCGGAGCAGGGATCCCGAGGAGGTTCAGGGCGTTCGCCATCGTCTGGCGGGCGGCGGCGACGAGGGCGAGCCGGCCCTCCCGAATGGGGGAAGGCGCCGTCAGCACCGGACAGTCCCGATAGAACTCGTTGAAGGCCTTCGCCAGATCGAAGACGTAGTTGGCGATGAGGAGGGGCTTGTAACGCTCCGCCGCCGCCTGAACCACATCGGGGAAAGCCGCAATGGCCTCGATCAGCGCCACCTCCTGAGGCGTGAGGTCCTCAAACAGGCGATCGCCCTCCAACCTCACCGAGGTCTCCGCCTTCTCCAGGATGCGACAGGCCCGAGCATGGGCATACTGGAGATAAGGACCGGTCTGCCCCTCCAGGTTCAGGGCGGCGTCCCAATCGAAGACGATGACCTTGTTGTTGTCCACACTCAACATGCTGTATTTCATCACCCCCTTCGCCACCGCCTCCGCGATGCGGGCCTTCTGATCGGGGGGAAGATCCGGGTTCTTCTCTTCCACGATGCGGCGGGCGCGCTCCCGGGCCTCGGCGGCGAAGTCCTCATAGAGCACCACCGTCCCCGCCCGCGAGGACATCTTCCCGCCCGGCAGGGTGACCATCTCGTAAGCGAGGTGATAACACTTGCTGGCCTGCGGGAAGCCCCACAGCTCGAGGATCTTGAAGATCTGCTTGAAGTAAAGCGATTGGCGCACGTCGACGACGTAGATCGAGCGGTCGATATGGTATTGCTCGAATTTCCGCTTGGCCAGGGCGAGATCCTTCGTGGAATACAGCGTGGTTCCATCGCTGCGCAGGATGGCGATGGTGCGATATTCCTCCTTCCCCTCCTGGCCCAGCAACCGATCGATCTCCACCACCACCGGGCCGTGGGGGCGCAGGTCTGTGGCGATGCCCTTCTGGATCAATTCCTCGACAATCCGTTTGCCCTCCTCCTCCACCTCGCTCTCGAAGAACCAGACGTCAAAGGTGATGTCCAGCTCCTCGTAAATGCGGCGGAACTCCTCCAGGCTCCACTCGCGGGTCCGTCGCCACAGCTCCATCAGCTCAGGGTCGCGTGCCTCCCAGCGGGCGAACAGCGCCCGGATCTCCTTCTCGTAGTTCCACTCTTCTTGGCGATGGCCGATCGCAAGATATCGGTCCCGCAAGGCCGCGACCGCCTGGCGATCGGCCTCCCCGCCCTTCCCTCGTCGGCCCCGGGCTTTTTCCGCCAACTCCTCCAGCCATCGCCCCATCGCCTCCCAGAGCGACCACAACCAGTCTTTGTCGACGATGGCCTCCAGATCCGGGAGCTCCCCCAGGGCCATCGCCCGGATCAGGGCCGCGGCGTCCTTCTGGCCGATGGGGCCGGAAGCGGCGTGGGCGGCCAGGGCCTCCGAGAGACGGTTCAGCAAGAACTCCCGCACCCAGGGCGTGACCCCCTCCTCCCGGAAGGCGCCCAACAGGAAGCGAACCACCTCGCGGCGATAGGCCTCCGCCTCCTCCAGACGGGCTTCCGCCTCCGCGTAGATTTGGCCGAGCCATGCCCCACGCCGTTCCGCCGGTTCTTCCCCCCGATGGAACCGGAGGTACGCCCACAGCGCCTTGATCACGTGGGCGCCGATATCCCCAGGGTACGTAGCGCGAATCACCTGGAAGCCGGCGAAGTCCAAGATGCGGGCGAGGGCATCGCCGAGGACGGCGTTGCGGAGGTGGCCGATGTGGAACGCTTTGTGGGTGTTGGGCTGGGAGAATTCCACCATCACCCGCTCGCCCTTCGGAGCTCCCCGGCCATACGCCGGGCCTTCGCGGAGGACGGTCTCGATCACCGAGCGGGCGACGTGAGAGGAGTTGAAGTACAGGTTGAGGTAACCCCGCACCGCCTCCACCCGCTGGAAGCGTGGATCCCCCTCCAGGGCCTCCCCCAAGCGCGCGGCCAAGCGCTGGGCGATCTCCTGAGCCCGGGCCGGGACGTCGAGATCGGGGCGGGTTTTCTTCTCTTGGGCGGCCAGCTGCATCGCCACCGGGGTGGCCATGCCCCACGTATAGGCGAAGGGGAGATCGCGCCATTCCAGCGCTGGAGGCTCCGGGAGGCCTAGGTCCCGAAGGGCCTCTCGAACCCGCTCCGTCGCCCATTCCCGATAAGCGGCCAGGATCATCGGAGCTCCCTGTGAGCATCCAAGGTTTCCCGCCCAGAAACCAGCAGGGGCCGCCGATCGGCGGCCCCTGCTGGGGTCCCATGGCGCGCCCGGCAGGATTTGAACCTGCGACCTTTGCCTCCGCAGGGCAACGCTCTATCCAGGCTGAGCTACGGGCG
>DATMAC010000357.1:0-3191 GCA_035573655.1 Thermoflexus sp. | reverse complement strand
CCTTCGGCGGCCTTCCCAGCCCCAAAAAAGGGAACCCTCCACCGAATTATGCAACAAGTCTAATGATCATCCGAATCGCTCGTGACACTCGCAAATACGCTGAATTGGGGATCAAGGCTTGAGCGCTCCTTCATCCTCGTTGAGAGGCCCTACAGGCAGCCCTTAAACTCATGTCCTCGCGAGCGAACGCAGTGGGAGCAATCAAAATCGGAGCTTATTCTCATGGGGAAAGGATCCGGGAGACAAAGCGATCATAGGCATCTGCCCACATGGACGCAGTCTCCGGGCGGGGAGTATAGATCGTGGGAGAGAAAGATCGGCGGATCACCTCCCGCGCTTCCTCCAGATTGCCTACATGTCCCAGCGCCATCGCCTGCACCATCACGTTGCCGATCGCTGTGGCTTCCGCCGGGCCTGCCAGGACCGGACGTCCGGTTGCGTCAGCGGTCCACTGGCAGAGGAGGGTATTGCGGGATCCGCCCCCCACGATATGGATCGCTGGGATCGGGCGGCCCAGGAGACGCTCCAAGCGCTCGATCACCCAGCGATATTTCAAGGCCAGGCTCTCCAGGATGCAACGAACGATCTCCCCCGGCTCCTCGGGGACCGGCTGGCCGGTCTCCCGGCAGAACGCCTGGATCCGCGTCGGCATATCCCCTGGGGGCAGAAAGCGCGGATCGTCAGGGTCGATCAGAAACCGAAGCGGCGGGGCTACCTCCGCCCGGCGGATCAGGGCCTCATATTCCCGGGCTGATGGGAACGTAGATGGAACCCCAGCTTCTCCGGTTATGGATTTCCCAGCCTGCTTCGCCCATGTGCGTCGGCACTCTTGCAGCAGCCACAGCCCCATCACGTTCTTCAATAGACGGAATGTGCCTGCCACTCCTCCCTCATTCGTGAAGTTGTATGCACGAGCTTCCTCGGTGATGATTGGCTTCTGCACCTCCACTCCAACCAAGGACCAAGTGCCCGAGCTAACGTAAGCCGCGTCGGGATGCTCAAAGGGGACCGCCGCCACAGCGGATCCAGTATCGTGGCTGGCTGGAGCCACCACCCAAGCCTGCATCAGCCCTGTCTCCTCGGCCACCCCAGGCATGATCCGTCCCAACATGGTTCCAGGCGGCCGGATCTCGGGGAAGATGCGCATAGGGATCCCCAGACGTTCCAACAGGTCCCACGCCCAATCCTTTCGAATCGGATCGTAACATTGTGTAGTCGTGGCATTGGTGAACTCACAGATCACTGCCCCACTCAGCCAATAGTGGAAGAGATCTGGGATGGTCAGGAAAACATGGGCGATTTCCAGTTGAGGATCCTTCCGCACGACCATCGAAAAGAGCTGGTAAAGAGTATTGATAGGCATAAACTGGATGCCAGTTCGGTTGTAAATCTCCTCCGGCGGAATTCGCTGGAAGACCGCTTCCATCATCCCCTCGGTCCGTCGGTCGCGGTAATGAACCGGATTTCCCACCAACCGTCCCTCACGGTCCAGCAAAGCAAAGTCCACCCCCCACGTGTCCACGCCCACCGAGGCGATCGCCCCACCCCCGATCCGAGCAGCTCGGGTCAGTCCTTCCTTCACCTCTTGAAAGAGGCGTAGGATATCCCAATAAAGGGTGCCGTGGACCTGAACGGGGATGTTTGGGAAGCGGTGAACCTCTTGCACGGACAGGCGCTGCCCATCGAAGGTACCCAGCACAACTCGCCCGCTTTCCGCTCCAATATCGACGGCTACGATCCGGATCATAAGATGCCTCCGTCTAAGATCGCGTTCAGCGCACATAGGCAGTGGGAACCCCGCCGTCTACCGTGAGGATGCCCCCGGTGGTCTTGGCCGAGCGGTCAGAGGCGAAGAAGAGGATGGCCTCTGCCACATCCTCCGGGTAAACGTTGACCTTCAGCGTCGTGCGTTGGCGGTAATATTCCTCCAGCTGGTCCGGAGGGATACCATAAGTGCGAGCCCGCTCCTCCCGCCAGCGCGAGTCCCAGATGCTGGAGCCACGGATCACAGCATCCGGGCAGACCACATTGACCCGCACACCGATCTCGCCGCCCTCCTCGGCTAGGCACCGCGCGAGATGCACCTCTGCCGCCTTCGCTGAGCTATAGGCGGCTGCGTTCTTTCCGGCTGCCAAGGCGTTCTTCGAGGCCACGATCACCATACTGCCCCCGATCCCCTGAACCTTCCAAATCCGGAAGGCCTCCCGGGCGATCAGGAAGTAGCCCTGCACGAGCACGCGGTAGAGGCGATCCCAATCAGCGATGGAAGTCTCGGTGATTGGAGCGGCATGGGCGATTCCCGCGTTGTTGACGACAATATCGACCCCGCCATAAGCCAGGATCACCCGGCGGAACGCTTCAACGACTTGCTCCTCTGAGGTGACGTCGCACGAGATGGCCATCCCCCGACCTTCTCCGTATCGAGCGATCAGGTCGGCGGCTACCGCTTCCGCGCCCTCTTGGTTGATGTCCAGAATCACCACATGAGCCCCCTCTTGGGCCATCCGATAGGCAGTTGCCCGGCCGATCCCTGAAGCCCCCCCGGTGATCACCACCACACGTCCGGCCAGCTCCCGCTCCGGTGGCCGCAGCGTCAGCTTATAGAGCTCCAGAGGCCAGTACTCCACCGCGAAGGCCTCCGCAGGCGTTAAGGAGACAAAGCGATCTAACGCAGTTGCCCCTCGCATCACCGCGATCGCCCGATGGTAGAGATCCCGAGCCACCCCAGCCATGAAAGCATCCTTCCCCGTGGCAATCATCCCTAGCCCTGGGATCAGGATGATGCGAGGAGCGGGGTCCATCATGGTGTCTTGAGGGCCACGATTCTCCTCAAAATAGCGGACATAAGCTTCGCGGTACCGCTCAACCTCCTGGCGCAGACGGGCCTTCAGTTCCTCCACGCTGGAACCGTCCCATTCGATAAACAACGGCCAATGCTTCGTATGAACAAGATGATCCGGGCACGCAGAGCCAACGAGAGCGACCTCGCGCGCTCGCTCGCTGCCGACGAAGTCCAACACCTCCGGGCTATCATCGTAACGCAGGATGTGGCGACGCATTTGGCTCACTGCTCCCCGCAAGATCGGGAGCAGCTCGGCAATAACCGCACGCCGTCGGTCTTCAGGTAGTGGAGGAACACGTACCCCCCCGAAGATGCGGCGGTTCAGCGCTCGCTCGGCGATATATTCCTC
>DATMAC010000356.1:0-8237 GCA_035573655.1 Thermoflexus sp. | reverse complement strand
GGTCACGCTGATCGCCCCCGCCGCGTTGGCCCAGCGCAGCGCCTCCTCCACGGATCGCCCTTCCCACAGCGCCACTGCCAGCGCGCCGTTAAAGGCATCTCCCGCCGCTACGGTGTCCACCACGGGCACCGAATAGGCAGGCACCCACCGCACCCCGCCCCGATCCGCATAGACGCATCCACGCTCCCCCAGCGTGATCACCACGTGAGCGCACCCCTTCCCCACCAGAACCCGCGCTGCCTCCTCAATCGCTCGATCCTCCCGCAACGGGAATCCCACCAGGCTCTCTGCTTCTACCTCGTTCGGTGTCAACCAAGTGCACCATCGATAGATCTCCTCAGGCAACTCCATTGCCGGCGCCGGGTTCAGGATGACTGACACGCCGGCCCGGGCTGCCCGCTCCGCCGCCTGGACCACCACCTCCAGTGGAATCTCCAGCTGAAGCAACAGAACACGGGCCTCGGGCAGCCATCGCTCCAGCCGAGCCAGCTCCGCCTCTCCCACCCGGCCGTTGGCCCCCGGGATCACCACGATCGCGTTCTGACCGCTCTCCTCTACCACAATCAGCGCAATCCCCGAGCTGGTCTCCGGATCGACCTCCACGCCGCTCACCTCCACCCCCGCCTCCATGAGCGCCTGTCGCAAGGCAGGGCCGAACACATCATTCCCCACCCGGCCGACCATCCGGGTCGGGGCCCCCAAGCGGGCGGCGGCCACTGCCTGGTTGGCCCCCTTGCCCCCCGCGGCGGTGAAGAAGCGTTGGCCGCGCAAGGTCTCACCCGGTCGGGGAAATCGCGGCGCCACCGCCACCAGATCCATATTGATGCTTCCCAAAACCAGAACGCTCATCCAGCTTCCCTCCGACGCGGCAAGATCACCGGGGCGGATCGACGGCCCGCTTTGAGCCATCGGTCCAGCCCCACTGCGAGGATGAAGACGAGCCCCTTGACAATCTGCTGATGGTAAGAGGGGACCTCGAGCAGGTTCAGGCCATTGCTCACTGTCCCCATTACCAGCGCTCCGATCAGGGTGCCGCTCACGCTCCCGTAACCGCCGCTGAGGCTGGCGCCGCCGAGAACAGAGGCGGTGATCGCTTCGAGCTCCAGGCCAACACCGACGTTGGGCTGAGCCGACCAGAGTCGGGCCGTCAGCAACACCCCGCCTAGGCCAGCCAGGAGGCCGCTCAATCCATACACCAGCCCTTTGACGAACCGTACCCGGACGCCCGTGAGCCAGGCCAAATCCTCTCCGCCCCCGACTGCGTATAGATGGAGCCCCCATGGCGTGCGGTTCAGCAGCCCACTCATCCCTAGCGCGACCCCGACCATCACGATGACGGGCATGGGGATCCCAAAGGCGTTGCCAGTGCCCAGGAAGGTGAAAGCTTCCGGTAGGCCGGAGATCGGATAGCCGCGCGTGTAGACCAGGGTCAGCCCACGGGCGATGGCCATCGTGGAAAGCGTGGCGATGAAGGGGGGCAGCCGGCCGCGGGTCACCAGGAGCCCGTTCAGGAGCCCAAGGGCCAACCCGGCCGCTAAGCCGGCGGCGATTGCTCCGCCCACCGGCCAGCCGTTCCGAACGATCAACCCGGCCGACAACGCCCCGGTGAAGGCCACCACAGATCCAACGGAGAGATCGATCCCCCCGCTGATGATGGTCAGCGTCATGCCCAGCGCCACCACAGCGAGGATGGAAGATTGAAGGGCCACGTTCAGCACGTTCGATGGCGTGAGGAAGCGGGGGGTCATGAGGGCTAAGGCCAGCCAGAGGGCCATCAGGATCAGCATCCCGCTCCATCGCGCGAGGAGTTCACGCCGCTGGGGCATGCCTCCCTCCCATCGCCAGCGCCAGAATGCGGTCCGCCGTGGCTTGGGCCCGGCTCAGCTCCCCAACGATCCGTCCCTCTCGCATCACGAGGATGCGGTCGCTGATCCCCAAAATCTCCGGGAGTTCCGAAGAGATCATCAGGATCGCTTTGCCTTCCCGAGCCAAGCGGTCCATAAGCGCGTGGATCTCCGCCTTGGCCCCCACATCGATGCCTCGCGTAGGCTCATCCATAATCAAGATTTTTGGCTGGAGAACCAGCCATCGAGCGAGCACCGCTTTCTGCTGGTTCCCCCCCGACAGATGGCGTACCAGCATCCCAGGGCGTGGCGGCCGGATATCCAGATGGCGGATGTAGGGGATGACGGTCGCGTCTACGAGCTTCCTCGAGAGCAGGCCGAATGGAGCGATCCGGGGAAGGGCGGAGATCGCGATGTTCGAGCGCAGCGCCATGCTCAGGAACAGGGCTTGGGCCTTGCGATCCTCCGGGATGAACGCGATCCCCTGCTGGATCGCCTCGATGGGGGAACGGATGCGGACCCGCCGCCCCTCAATTCGGATCTCCCCACGGTCGACGGGATCCAATCCGAAGAGCGCACGGGCCACCTCCGTCCGCCCCGCCCCGACCAGCCCGGCCAGGCCCACAATCTCCCCCCTACGGACCTCGAACGACACCTCATGGAACACACCTTCCCGGGTCAACCCTCGCACTTCCAGAAGGACCTCCGTGCCCGGGGTGGCCGTTTTGGCGAACATCTCCCGCATCTCCCGGCCAACCATCATGCGCACAACAGCTGAGGGTGTGACCTCCGCAATGGGGAAGGTCCCAATCTGTCGTCCATCCCGCAACACCGTGATTCGGTCAGCGATTTGAAAGACTTCCTCCAGGCGATGGGAGATGAACAGGATCGCCACCCCACGGCCTTTCAAGTCCCGCAGCAATTGAAACAGACGATGGATCTCCCGCTCGCTGAGGGCAGAGGTCGGCTCATCCATGATCAGCAGGCGGGCGTTCTCGGAGAGGGCGCGAGCGATCTCCAACATTTGCCGTTGGGCGAAAGGCAGACTTCCAGCTAGGGCCCGTACATCTAGGTCCAGATCCAGGCCCCTCAAGATCCGCCGCGCTTCAGCTTCCATCGCCCGACGATTTAACCCGCCCCACCGGGTTCGAGGCTCCCGCCCCAGGAAAAGATTCTCGGCCACCGTGAGGTTCGGAAGCAGGCTGAGCTCTTGATGAATGACCGCGATCCCCATCTGGCGGGCATGCCGAGGATCGGCGATCTCCACCGGCTGCCCCTGCCAGAGGATCCGGCCAGCATCCCGTGGGATGGCCCCTGCCAGAATCCGGATCAGCGTGCTCTTGCCGGCGCCGTTCTCCCCCACCAGCCCGTGGATCTCCCCCGGGAAGATCTCCAAAGTCACCCGGTCCAACGCCTGCACCCCCGGGAAGGCTTTGGAGATCCCCTCCGCCCGGAGCAGCGGCTCTGTCATCCGTTGCCTCCTCGCGCGGCAACACGCCAGGGAATCCTGGGTAAGGGGGCGGGCCTGTGGAAAGCCCGCCCCCTCCTTCCACTATTTAACTGTCTCCTTGGTCACCAAGGAGAGCGGGACGGGGATGAATTTCTCCACTTTCTCGCCCCGCAGATACTTGACCGCCATCTCCACGGCGAGGCGGCCCATCTCCGCCGGCTGCTGGGCCACCGTCGCAGCCAGCTTGCCCTCCTTCACCGCCTTGACGGCGTCATCGATGGCATCGAAGCCCACAAAGATGATCCCGGTGCGTCCGGCGGCCTCAGCGGCCTGGATTGCCCCCAGGACCATTTCGTCGTTGTGGGCGAAGACCCCGTCGATCTGCGGCTGGGCCTGGAGGATGTTCTCAAAAACCTGCAGCCCTTTGGCGCGGTTGAAGTCGGCGGGCTGGCGGGCGATCACCTCCAGGCCTGGGCACTTCTCCTTCAGGTAATCGTTGAATCCTTTCCCACGATCCCGAGCGGCGGAGGTGCCGGGGATCCCCTCCAGCTCCACCACCTTGCCCTTGCCCTTCAGGGCCTGGCAGAGAAACTCGGCCGCCATCCGTCCCCCAGCGACGTTGTCCGAGGCGATGTGGGAGACAATCTCCCCACCCTCCGCCGCGCGGTCCACGGTGAAGACAGGGATCCCTGCCTGGTTGGCTTTCTGGATGCTGGGGACCACCGCCTTGGTGTCAGTGGGATTGATCAGGAGGGCGGAGACCTTCTTCTGGATCAGATCCTCGATGTTGGCGGCCTCCTTGGCTGGGTCGTCCTGCGCGTCGACAACGATGAGCTTCACACCGTACTGGGCTGCGGCCTTCTCTGCGCCTTCCTTCAAGGTGACGAAGAATGGGTTGTTAAGGGTGGAAAGGGACAGTCCCAGAACGATCTCCTGCGGCTGGGCGGCCGCGGGCGTCGCTGTGGCCCCCGGCGCGGCAGGCGTGGCCGGAGCGCACGCGCCGGCGACTACAGCCAAGACGAGCAAAAGCGGTAGATGCCGACGGATCCACATCGCTTCTCCTCCTTTCTTGGGTTTTGAGCTCCCGTCATTCACGCCGTAGCGCTCGATGCAACAAGAGCGCTGCGGCGATCACTCCCCCTTTGAACACCTGCTCATAAAAGGACGGGATGTTGAGCAAATTGATCCCGTTGTTCAGCACCCCAATGATCAAAGCGCCGATCAGGGTGCCCCCCAACCAGCCTTCCCCGCCGGTCAGAGGAGTCCCGCCGATCACGACCGCCGCGATGGCGTCGAACTCGTATCCAAGCCCAAGGGTCGGCGGCGCCGAATCCAAGCGACCGATCAAGATCAGCCCCGCCAGGGCCGCCAGGAACCCGCTCCATCCATAGGTAAGCACCAGATATCGATGGGTTGGGATCCCCGCGGCCCGCGCCGCGGTTGGGTTGCTGCCGATCGCGCGCAGATGTTCCCCGAAGACCGTGTAGCTCAGCAGAGCCCCGCCCAGCCCGAACACCAGGGCCATGAGAAGGACGGGCACTGGGAGAGGCCCGACCCATCCCGCCCCCAGCCAGCGGAAGGATTCCGGGAAGCCTGTGATCGGGCGTCCTTGGGTGTAACTGAGGGCCAGCCCTCGCGCGATGGTCATCATCCCCAAGGTGGCAATGAACGGCGGGATTCGCAGATAGGCGATCGCCACCCCGTTCCAGGCCCCCAGCAGGGATCCCAAGAGCAGCGCGCTGACCATCGCAAGGATCGGGGGATACCCGCCCGTCACCAAGCTGGCCGCCACCACCCCAGTGAACGCCAAGACAGAGCCCACCGAGAGGTCAATGCCTCCCGTGAGAATCACCATCGTCATCCCCACCGCGATGATCCCGTTGACGGAGGTCTGACGGACCACGTTCATCAGATTGCCCGGCGTCAGAAACCGCGGGGAGAGCAGGCTGAGCACGATACACAGGCCGAGGAACGTGAGGGCCAAACCCAAGCGGGCCCACCGCTCCCGGGCCTCCAATACGTTCAATCCCAGCGCGATTCCTATCGGTTGTCCCAGCCCCTTCCCCTGTTTCACTGAAGGACGATCCATTCCTTCATGCCTCAGAAAGTGGTCCTTGAAAGCGGGATCAGCAGCATTTCATCCCCGCCTTAGAAGATAACGCCGGACACCAGGATCACATTCGCGTAGGGAGTGCACTCTCCGGTCCGAACCACCGCGCGGGCGCTAGCGGTCATCGCCTTAAAATCCTCGTGAGGCACCTGCTCGATCGTAATGGAGCCCAGCCGCTGCTGCACCGCGGAGTACATGGCCGGACTGCGCTCTATCATTTCCGTCGCGATGATGGCTTTCTCGACATGGAGCTCCTCGAGGACCGCATCTAAGACATCGAGAAAAGGGGGAAGCCCAGGGCGGACCGCCAAGTCGATCCGTGGCACCGATGGGGGGATCGGCAACCCGGCATCGGCGATCACTAAAAGATCCCCATGGCCCATCTCGGCCACCACCCGGCTCAATGGAGCGTTCAGTAACCCGCGCTTCTTCATCGAAGCCTCCTCGACTTAGGTTGAGCGGCGGACGACCAGTTGGACCGGCAGAATGTGGCGAGCGGGCGGATGGTTGCGGTCCTGAATCCGGCGGAGGAGCAACTCCCCCGCCACCCGCCCCATCTCGTACGTCGGCTGGGCCACGGTGGTCAACGGAGGGATCACGTAGGCGGCCAAGACGATGTCGTCAAAGCCAACCAAGGCGATGTCTTCGGGGATCGACAGGCCCGCTTCCCCGATCGCACGCATCGCCCCAATCGCCATCAGATCGTTGCAAGCGAAGATCGCCGTCGGGCGAATCGAGGGGGGGAGCTGCAGGAAGAACCGTGCGGCCTGATACCCGCTCTCGGCCCGGAAATCCCCCCGGCGCACCCAATCCGCCAGCGGCGCAATGCCCGCCTCGGCCATCGCCTGCTTGTATCCACGCACCCGATCGGCGCTCGGGGTCAGATCCGAGGGTCCAGTGATGCACGCGATCCGGCGGTGACCGCGCTCTAACAGGTGCCGGGTCGCTAAGTAACCTCCCTGGAAGTTGTCTGCCAGCACGCAGTCGACCTCTAGGCCCGAGAGTTCCCGATCGACCACCACGAAGGGGATCCCGCGCTGCTGGAGGATTGCGAGATGGGCCGGCGTCGCGCTGGCGGAGACCAGCGCGATCCCATCCACCTGTTGCTCGATCAAGACCCCTAGATACCGCTGCTCCTTGGCAGGATCCCCATCGGAGTTACACAGGATCAGGCTGTAATCGTGGGCGAAGCTGAGATCCTCCAACCCGCGGGCGATCTCGGCGAAGAAGGGGTTGGCACTGTCGGGGACGATCAGGCCCAGTACGTGGGTCCGCTTGCGCCGGAGGCCTCGGGCGATTCGGTTCGGACGATACTGCAAGGCGGCGACGGCCTCCCACACCCGCGCCTCCACCTCAGGGCTGACCGGGCGCGTGCCGTTCAGCACGTACGAGACCGTAGCGATGGAGACCCCTGCCCGCCGGGCCACATCCCGTAAGGTGGCCATGATTAGCCTTCGGACTTTGATGTTAAACGTTTAATTTTGCTTCATGAAAGCACAAAACGCATATTGTGTCAAGTGCGTGCTGGCCTTCGAACGAGACGCGGAGGGCCGTTCGGAGACCCCACGGGGCCCGTGAGAACCGGAGGCGGTCGCATCGGAGGACATCCTTCCTCGGGATTCCAATCTGTCGGAACGCGGTGGGAGGGGATCACCGAAGGAGGTGCCCGAGCTTATATTGCGGCCGCCGAGCAGGCTCAGCGGCCGTCAGCGCGGCGCAGCCTCTTGACCTTTCAGTCGGCTGGAAGCTGTAGAATCTGAAAGCTATCGCCGAGCGCATAGTTCAGCGCGCGCCCGACCCCAATGTCGCCGACGTCCCCCGGTCCTGACCCGGTCGGTGGATATCCATGGGCAATCGCGGGCCCAGGATGCAATGAACGTCCTGACATCCGACACGGGGTTGCGCGAGCGCTCGCTGCGGCTGCACGCCGCATCCCAGTTGACGAAACGTCAGGCCTGAAACAGGAAGGAGGTCGCTGTGGCGCTTCGCAGGCTTCACCTTAAGCTCGGCGGGATGCACTGCTCGCTCTGCGCCCGCACGGTTGAGAAAGCCCTGGGCCGCCTGGCCGGCGTGGCCTTCGTGAACGTGAGCATCCCCCACGAGGAGGTCCTGGTCGACTACGACCCCCAGCGGGTCGCCGCGGAGGAGATCCGGCAGGTCCTCGACACCCTGGGCTTTGAGCCTCGGGAGCCGGATGAGGCAGGGATGCTCGCCGCCCAGGAGCGGGAGCTGGCTCAAGCCCGCCGGAAGGCCCTTCAGGCCGGCGTCCTGATCGGCCTGGCTTCAGCGGTGATGCTGGCCGCCTATCTTCGGGGGCCGACCCCGGTCGGGATGCTGGCGATGGCCACCCTGGCCCTCTACGCAACCTTTGGGCCGGCCCGGTTCATCATCTTCCGCAACGCCTGGCAGTCCATCCGCCGGGGGATCCTCAACCAGGACGTGTTGGTCTCGGCCTCGGCCCTGGCCGGCCTGGGCGGCGGGTTGGTTGGCCTGTGGAACCCCGTGTTTCCGGCCGGGGAGTTTTTCGGGGCGGCGGTTTTCGTGTTGGCCTTCCATCTGATCGGAGGTTACGCCTCCGTCAGCGTCCACGTCCGGGCCTCGCAGTCGGTCCGGCGGCTTTTGAGCCTCATCCCACCAACGGCGCACCGTCTCACCCCCCAGGGAACCGAAGAGGTGGTCCCGGTCGACCGGCTCCAGGTCGGCGACCGGGTTCGGGTTCGGCCCGGCGAACGGATCCCAATCGACGGCCGGGTCGTCCAAGGGACGCTCACCGTGGATGAGAGCCCGATCACCGGGGAGCCCTGGCCGGTGGACAAGCTGCCCGGCGATCCGG
>DATMAC010000355.1:0-9772 GCA_035573655.1 Thermoflexus sp. | reverse complement strand
CTGAGCCGCGCGCCGAAGGCGCGCGGCTCAGCCCCCAAACGATTTTTCATCCCTCCTCCCCACGGCCTTTCAGGCCGTGGGGAGGAGGGATGAAAGGGAGTGGCTCCCTTCCGCTCCTTACGGGAGCTCCAAACGGAATGGAACCGGGCTGAATCGTTACGGTTTGCGTATCCCTACTCGGGGGGGACATCGAGGATGAACATCAAAGGCTTCCAGTTCACTCTAGTTGCCCGGGATGGACGGGCACGAGCGGGCTTCTTGGATACGCCCCACGGGCGTATCCCTACGCCGTGTTTCGCCCCGGTGGGCACCCAGGGGGCGGTGAAAACCGTGCCGGCTTGGGATCTGGAGGCGCTGGGGGCCCATTTGATTCTGGCCAACACGTATCATCTGTATCTGCGGCCTGGCGATGAGCGGATTGCCCGTCTGGGCGGCCTGCACAAGTTCATGGGATGGAAGGGCCCCATCCTCACGGACAGCGGCGGCTTCCAGATCTTCAGCCTTCAGGGGCTGCGGGAGGTGGATGACGATGGTGTCACTTTCCGCTCCCATCTGGATGGTTCCCTCCATCGGTTCACCCCTGAGAAGGCCATCCGTATCCAGGAGAACCTGGGGGCGGATCTGATCATGTGCTTGGATGAGTGCCCCCCGCCGATGGATTATGAGTACAACGTGAAGGCGCTGGAGCGCACCCATCGTTGGGCCGAGCGATGCCGGGCCGCCCATACCCGAACGGATCAGGCCCTCTTCGGCATCGTGCAGGGTGGGGTCTTTGAAGATCTGCGAACCCGGAGCGCTCGCTTCTTGGTCAGCTTGGATTTCCCCGGGTATGCGATCGGCGGGCTTTCGGTCGGCGAGCCCAAGCCCTTGACCTATCGTACCCTGGAGCTGATGGATGCCCTGCTTCCAGAGGAGAAACCGCGTTATTTGATGGGGGTAGGGACCATAACGGATTTTGTGGAAGCGGTGGCCCGTGGGGTGGATCTCTTCGATTGCGTGATGCCCACTCGAGTGGCCCGCCATGGGACGGCCATCACGAAGACGGGGCGTCTGAACCTGCGCAATGCGGTGTACGCCGAGGATCCACGCCCGATCGATGAAGCGTGTGGATGCCCCACCTGCCGACGGTTCTCTCGAGCTTACCTGCGGCATTTATTTAACGTCGGAGAGCCCCTGGCGATGCATCTGACCACTCTCCATAACCTTTACACGTTGTTCCGGTTTATGGAGGACATGCGAAAGGCCATTTTGGAAGGCCGCTTCGCGGATTTCCGGGCGGCTGTGCTGGAAACCCAGGCGGCGCTCGCTGTGGACCTTGAACGTGAAGCCGATTGAGTCGGGCGATCCATCGGCTCTCAGCGAGCGCGGGCCATTCCCCTGAGGGCATAGTCCACCGAAAACCGGACATGCGGCGAATCCTCTCGTTCAATGTATCGGATATGAAAAAGCCCCTGGAGCATGGAATCCTCTGGATGGCGATCGGGATCTTAATCTGGTGGGGAGGGCTCAACCAACCTGGCTGGCCCAGGGATGGCGATGCGCTTCTCCATGGTTATCGCGCTCTGGAAATGGCACGGATGTGGCAAGCGGGTATCCTCTATCCGCGATGGGCTCCGGATTTGGCTGGCGGAGCCGGTTATCCCCTGTTCATCTTCCATGCGCCCCTGTTCCCATGGATCGTTGCCTCTCTTTCCTTGGGGCTTGGCCTCTCCATCGAGCAGGCCATGAAACTCACGCTGATGATCGCTACCCTGGGAGGAAGCTCGGGGGTCTATTTGCTTGTCAGGAGGTGGAAATTAAGCCAGCCCGCAGCGATGACGGCTGGCCTTGCCTTTGCCTATATGCCCTTTCAACTACAACAGACCAACTATCCTCAATACCTGGCGATCACGATCATGCCATGGCTCTGGCTCGGTATAGATCAGGTGCTACGATGTGGCAAATTTTATGCCAGGTGGCTGTTGGCGGTTGCTGTTGCACTTCTAGGCCTCAGTCATAATCTCTCCGCGCTAATGGGATATCTACTTGCCTTTGGCTATTTCTCCCTCTTGGTTTTAGCAAAAAGGTCGCATCGACAGCACTGGAAGAAAGCGCTGATGGCCTTCGTCATCGGCTTGGGCATGGCCTTGCCTTATCTAGGACCATCCATTCTGGAAAGCTCCATGGTCCATTTAGAGCGTGCCAGCGCTGGCGTTTATGAGGTCACCCGCCATTTCCTGAACCTGCCTCAACTGATAAGCATGCCGCCCCTTCGGGATGATCGCTGGGGAAATCGACCGCTTATCCTGACCATTGGCTTGCATCAGGTCTTGCTCGCTCTTCCTTCGCTGATCTACATCCGCCCTGTTCGCCGTAAGATTCGGCGGATAGAGGCTTTGTGGGGCTGGGCCGTGGGGTTGGCGCTGATCTTCCTGATGTTGCCTGTTTCTCAATCCCTTTGGATGTCCTTGCCCTTTCTACGTTACTTTCAATTCCCATGGCGCTGGCTAGGCCCGCTCGGCCTGATCGTTGCTATTCTTATCGGCTTCTCCGTCGAAACAGTCAGGCATGCTTACCGCTGGCCGGCGGCGTTCGCCACTTCCCTCATTTTAATCCTAAGTGTTCTGGGACTGATTTACGACGGTGGGTCCCGCGCTTCATTGGCCCAGGCGACTATACAGAGTTTGCATCGCTATGAACGGGAGCAGGCATACCCGGGCCTTACCGCTACAGGTGAGCTGTTCCCCAAGTGGGTGGAAGGATGGCCTGAGCCACCCGCCGAACTGCTCCAAGCGTATGAGCAAGGCGAGGAACCTTCCCGCCTGGATTGGTCGACCCTTCCCCCCGAAGCGGATGTTCGCACCCTACTACAGAGGCCGTTGGATCAAAGCTGGGAAATTCGCACGGGGCATTCCATCCCGATTCGCTTCTGGGTCATGGGATACCCAGGCTGGCTTGTGACCGTAGATGGCAAACCCGCACCGATGTGGATAGAGGCCCGGACCGGATGGCTTTGGGCGGAGATCCCTGCCGGTGTTCACCACGTCCGTCTTCGCTTCCTTGGTCGATGGCTCTGGTATCTCTTTGATGGGAGCGCCTTAGGGCTCTGGCTGGGATGGCCATTATGGGGAGTGTTCCGACAGCAGCGCCGTCGCTCTTTCCTTTCATCTCGCCGTGGAGAGATCACATGGCCAAAAGATGAGCCCCACCAGGGGTTCGCCTGGTCTCTTCTCATGTTTCTGCTGGTCATCGGCCTTCAGCTTCCTTACCGCTTATGGGCGATCACTCGGGTGCCGCTCGATCGTCCACCAGGAGCGGATCGCTCCATCCAGACCGATTTCGAGAATCGAATTCGGCTAGTGGGCTATCAGATCGATCGGTGGATCGTGGCTCCGGGGGGCTTTGTGCGCTTGACCCTGTGGTGGCGTGCTTTAAGGGAGCTGAACGAAGATGCCCATGTTTACGTCCATGGGATCCCAGCGGATCGTCCGTTTCCCACCCATCAGGCCTTTCAGAGCGATCACACTCACCCGGGGAACATCCCCACAAGACGGTGGGATCCGGAAAAACACTATCGAGATGAGCATATATTATTCATTCCTTCAGACATCCAACCGGGACCCTATCGGATCCGTGTGGGGCTATATAGTGGGTCAGCGAATCGGCGATGGCAGACAGGGAATGGCCAGGGGGATGGAGTGGACTTGCCCTATCTGATCATTATCCCTCGACCCATCCCACCGCTCTCTTCGGCAGTGTCCTTCGGGGGGCTGATCCGCCTGAACGGGATGGAATGGTTAACAGCTGTGCCCGCCGGGCATCCATTCGAGTTATGGCTGGACTGGCAGATCTTGAGGCCCTTGGATAGGAATTACACGTTTTTCGTTCATCTTCAGAATGAAGCAGGGCAGCTGGTGGCCCAGCGAGATCTATTCCAGTTGACATCTATGTGGCCTGAAGGAACGAATGTACCTCTGAAGGTTGATTTCCCTCCGCTCCCTCCGGGACGTTATCGGGTTCGAATGGGATGGTACTTGTGGCCATCCATGGAACACCTTCCCGTTCAAACCCCATCGGGGATTACGCAAGAGTGGGAGTATCCCTTAATGCTCTATGTGCATCCTTAGAATGTGCGTAACGATTCAGCTCTTCATCCCCTCCCCATAGCCCTTCGGGCCATGGGGAGGGGATGAAAAATGTTTGGGGCTGAGCCGCGCGCCGAAGGCGCGCGGCTCAGCCCCAAAAGCCCTCAGGCGGAAACCGCCGATATCCGTATCGGTGCTGCGTGGGAACGGCTGAAGCGTTACGACTGTGCTTTGTTAAGCTTCGCCTTGCGAAAATGAAGCATGGCGCTCTCGCGATGCGAGAGATTCTAGGAACTGTATTGCAGCCTTCGAGCGCAGAAACTGTATTGCGCATAGGAGTAACGCCGTTCGGAGCCCATGACGAAGAAGCGGCGCGCTGCTCCGCCCCCAAAGCCCCTAGGAGGTGAAATCATGCGGGCGTGGCCAGGCCTGGGCGAGGAGCCATAAGCTTTAGCGTGCCGCGCTAATTCGAAGAGAACAGAGGCATAACACCCCGTGCGAAGTCCCACCAAAGATTATGGGTCAAGATCTGCCGAAGCAAGGCCTCGCTTTCCTCATAACGTCGCTGGAGAGCCTCCATGGCCGCTTCTAACTGGGCCATTCGCTCCTCCAATGCGCGGCGGGCTGCCTCCAACTCAGCGATCCGTTCCTCCAGCACCTCGAGGCGAACCGAGGAGATCAACATCCAGCGGCGGATCGTCCGGAACGCTCCGACCAGCGCCTCCGGATCGATCGACTCTGGATCGGATTCCAGACGTCGGAAGAATGCTTCCAGGTCTTCCATATCCTTGTCTCGCGCCATCCCTGCGCCTCCGGTTTTGAGTGTGTTCGCAAACCGGGTGGAGATCAAGGGGCGCGATATGCGATCGGGAAGACCGCTGGCCCCACCCACCCTGAAATCTCCCATCGTAGAGGAAATGGATGCGTTTGTCCAAAGTCCAGTTCGAAAGAGGAGGGACGCATTGCTCTCATTCCATTCCCGAAGATCCCACAAGCTCCATAGACGAATCAAAGCCCCAGGGAAAGATGTGCGCATGGAGTGTCAAGCAAATATTATATACGGAAGACTTCAATCCGCTACCCGGTGGAGGAACATCTATGACTGCTTATCCACGCATTGCCATCTTGGGGGGGACCGGGAAGGAGGGCTCCGGACTGGCGCTGCGCTGGGCCCGGGCTGGCTATCCGATCGCCATCGGCTCCCGTGATCCTGAACGAGCCCGCCATACGGTGGAGCGCCTACGCCCGTTGGCTCCTTCCGCGGAGCTTGTGGGCCTTTCGAACGCGGAGGCCGCGGCATGGGGTACGGTGGTGGTGATCGCGGTCCCCTATGAGGGCCACGCAGCGCTCCTTCAGACGCTTCGAGATACGCTCGCCCACAAACTGGTCATCGATATCGTTGTCCCCCTGGACCCGAACAATCCCCGTCGCTATGCTCCACCACCGGATGGTTCTGCGACTGCGGAGGCCCAGCGAATCCTGGGCTCTGAAACCCCTGTAGTGGGAGCTTTTCATAACATTTCTTATCTGCACTTACATAATCTGGACGAAACCCCGGAATGCGATGTGTTAGTGGTGGGGGATCACCGCGAGGCGAAGGCGCAGGTCATCGCCCTGGCGGAGGCCATCGGGTTCACCGCTTACGACGCCGGCCCTCTGGCGAACGCCTCAATTGTGGAAGGACTGACGGCGGTGTTGATCGGACTGAACATACGCTACAAAACCCGCAGCGTAGGGATCCGGATCACTGGCATCCCGAGGAAGAAATAGAAGCCAGTCCAAACAAACGGGCGCTAAGGCATTCCTGTAGCGCTTCATCCTTCTTCGTTTTGTGGATATGTCAAACTTCTTGAATGCTGGTGCAGCAGGCTCTCCATCAGGATGCGAGTTAAGGGCCATGAAACCGATCACGCTGTTTCCTCTGGAAGGCTTGCCGATCGTTCAACCCGGCGACGATCTGGTCGCGCTGCTGGCGGAAGCGCTGGACCCATGGGGTGGACCGCGGGAGGGGGATGTGCTGGTGGTCGCGCAGAAGATCGTTTCGAAGGCGGAGGGCCACTTCGTGCGACTCTCCGAAGTGAATCCTTCTCCGCGCGCGCTGGAGCTAGCCCAGATCACCGGCAAGGATCCCCGTCTGTTGGAGGTCATCCTATGGGACACCGCTGAGGTGCTCCGGGCGCGGCCGGGGTTGATTATCGTTGAACATCGCCTGGGGTTCGTCTGTGCCAACGCCGGCGTGGACCGCTCTAATGTGGCTCCGGAGGGCGAGGAGGTCGTGCTCCGCCTGCCGGAGGACCCCGATCGTTCCGCCCGTCGGATCCGGGAGGGAATACGGCAGCGGTTCGGAGTGGATATCGGGGTGGTGATCGCGGATAGCCACGGCCGGGCGCATCGGAAAGGGGTAATCGGGGTGGCGATTGGGGTCAGCGGCCTGCCGGCGTTGGAGGACTGGCGAGGGCGCAAGGATCTGTTCGGATATACGCTGCAGCACACAGAGGTCGCCTTGGGGGATCTATTGGCTTCAGCGGCGACCTTGCTGTTGGGCCAGGCGGACGAAGGCGTCCCCGCCGTGCTGATCCGGGGTCTTTCCTTTACCCCGCGGGAGAGCTCCGCTCGCGAGCTGGTCCGGGAACGAGCCCATGACCTGTTTCGGTAGAGCGCGGAGGGTCTAAAGCCATGCTCCTGTCCGGAATTCGGGTGCTGGATTTAACCCGATTGTTGCCGGGTCCTTTCGCCACCCAATGGCTGGTCGCCATGGGCGCGGAGGTGATCCGAGTGGAACCTCCAAGGGGAGGGGATTGGCTTCGCGAGATGCCTCCCTTTGTAGAGGGCGTCGGCGCGTGGTTTGCGGCGGTGAACCGGGGCAAGAAGAGCGTGGCCATCGATCTAAAACATCCGGAGGGCCGCGAGATCTTCCTCCGGTTGGTGCAATCCGCCGATGTGGTGGTAGAGGGCTTCCGGCCTGGTGTGATGGCCCGGCTGGGCTTGACTCCCGACATCCTCTTCGCGCGTCAACCCCGCTTGATTTACGCCTCCCTCACCGGTTATGGGGCGGGGAGCCGTTGGCGGGAGCGAGCGGGGCATGATCTGAACTATCTGGCACTGGCGGGGTTTCTGGGGTTGAACGGACCTCGAGAAGGCCCACCGGTCCCACCCGCTGTGCCGGTGGCCGATTTCGGTGGGGCGATGGCGCTGCTGATCGCTGTGTTGGCTGGCCTCTTCTATCGCGAGCGGACCGGCCGCGGGCTCATCCTGGATGCCTCCATCTTTGAAGTCGTGGTCACCTGGATGCAGCCCTTCTGGCTGGCCCATCAGGCGGGGATTCCAGCCGCACGGGAGGGGATGCCATTGAACGGGGCCCTCCCGTGTTACCGGGTCTATCTCACAGCGGATGGCGGCGCAGTGGCGTTGGCCGCGTTAGAGCCCGCCTTCTGGCAGGCCTTCTGTGAGGCGGTCGGTCACCCGGAGTGGATTCCCCGGGCCTTTGATCCGGACCTGATCCCCGAAGTGGCTGCGTTGTTTCAGGGCCGAACCCGTCAGGAGTGGGAAAAGCTGCGCGAAAAGCTGGATGCATGTTTGGAACCAGTGCTGGAGCCGGAGGAGGCGATCCGAGCGCTGGCCCACCTGGCCCCCGCTTTCCAGAGCGAAGCCTCGAGCTTGCCGTTTACGATCGATAAGCAACGGCTCGCCGCCTCCGGCCCGCCACCTCGCCTGGGGGAGCACACCCTGGAAGTTCTCCAAAGTTTAGGGCTTCCGCCAGCGGATCTGGAAGATCTAGGGCGTCGGGGTGTTATCAAGATCGAAGGTCTTTAGGCTTCTGAAGCTTCGCGCGATCGTACGGGTTCGCCACGGATACTCCCCCTTGTTATCTTCACCGGAGGTCGATCCGGCCGGTGAGCGCTCCGTGGTCACTCCTCACCGATCAGCTCCAGCTCCGAGATCATCACCGAATAACTGTGACCCGAGGCATAAACGCGCAGGCGGGTCAGGGTGGCCGGAGGAGCGCCGATAGCTTGCAGTGCTTCCATGAGATTCCCCGAATCAAAGGTATACCATTCACCCAGGGGGACTCGGAGGTGGACGTTATACGGAGGCGGGCAGATCTGGGGAAGGCAGCTCTCTGGGGTTTGGGGTGTGACCTCACCAAGGGCGTAAAAGCCCTGAAGCCATTGGCGATCGACGCCGTGGATGTCCTTGTATTCCAATCGGATCATTAGGGGACACTCCGTTCCAACCACGCCGCACACAGCAACGTCCTGGAAGAGGATCTTGAGGGTGATGTGCAGCTGAAGCGATCGGAAATCCCGCACATCCTGATTGAGGACGAGAAAGATCCCCGTTTGAGCGTGATCAAACCCGGAGCGGGAGATCGCCAGGGCCCGACGACCGGCTTCCGAGGTTTGAGCGACTGTCCCAGGGCTCTCCCCGGGTTGTTTCACGAATGTGAAAATGGCCCACTGGTTGGGCGGTATGGGCTCATCCACGCTCCGTTCCGGCAGTGGCATCTGGAAAAGGTCCGGCAGCAAATTCCGACCTGCTTCCAGGGGGCTCTCCACCCGACCGTTCAACGCAATCCGCGCCCGTTGATCGCTCCTCAACGTCCGAATCTGGTCCGAGGTCCCCACGCGTGCTTCGCCGGAGCGCACAGTGAAATCCGTCCGGTCGTTCTGCACTTCTATGGCCAGGGTCCCCGAGATGACCTCGGCCTGCCCGTGGGGGGTCTGGATCGTCAGTTCCAGAGGCCGGCGGCCTTCCAGACGGATCACCCGAGCTCGGCCGCTGCGAACATACAGCGTGAGACGGGCCGGCTCCGGGCTGATCCCAAAGCGGGGGTAACGGGCCCGCCGCACTTCCACCTGGGTGTTGGGATAGATCTGGACCGCGGCAAGATCCTGGGGTGCCGAAGGATGCGGCTCGGAGAAAATCACCAGCCCCTGGGATTGCGCATCGGTGATCAGAAGGTCGCTTTCCATCAGTCTCGAATAGGGATTTCCGGGTGTGATCGCCAATGGCTCTCGATCCGGATGCTCCAGGCGGAGGATTCCCGACAAGGCCACGACGCGGGTCTGGACGCCGATATGAGAAGTGCGAAGATAAGTTAAGATCTGCCATGGGACCAGGATGGCAAGCCCCACGCAGATGGTAAAAGAGAGCAGCAGCGTAGCCCAGGCCAGGCGCTGCAGTTGTGCTTCAGTCCACCTCGTAGCGGATACGAAATCCCCGGAATTCACCGGTAGGCCTCTCCCAGTAAGTTTCCACATAATCCACGCGGGCTGCCGGTGGACCTTTTTGTAGAAAATCAAGCAGCGTCTCCACGGCCGATCGTGGGCCTTCCGCCACCACTTCCACAGTGCCATCGGAGCGGTTCGCCACCCACCCGCTCAAACCCAAGGCTTCCGCCCGCAACCGGGTGTAATACCGAAAGTTCACCCCCTGCACAATCCCATGGACGATGGCATGAAGCCGGACCTGTTCCTCTTTGGATGGTTTGCGCTGCCCGGTTTCAGCCATAGCGCCCTCCTCACCGAGATGCGCTCTACATTTTAACACAGATAGACCCGGTGCCATTTCGCAACGTAGTGCTCCTTCCAGATTGGGTTTGGGCCCCTTAGGGATTTGGGGGCGAGCCGGCGCCGAAGGCGCCCGGCTCGCCCCCCTCCCCACGGCCCAAAGGGCCGTGGGGAGGGGGATAAAGGGAGGTGGGGCCA
>DATMAC010000354.1:0-3109 GCA_035573655.1 Thermoflexus sp. | reverse complement strand
CCCTCGGCCACAGGGATCACCTTGGGCTCCCCACCCTCCATCACGGCGATCACCGAGTTGGTCGTCCCCAGGTCAATGCCGACGATCCGTCCCTTCTTCGCCATCGGAAACCTCCTCCACAGGATTGATGGCCTCCTCCTTGGATGGATGAGCCATCTCGACCAGGGGGGCTGGCCGCTGGCTCAACACCTCGACGGCCTGGGGAGGCCTCCGCTGGGCCAGCGTCGCCGGCGCCGCGGGAGAGGGCAGCCGGGCATAGTCGCACTGGCATGGCCCTCCTTGGGCGCACCCCAGACAGCAATAGGGCTGGCGATCCACAATGACCGGCTGCCACTCGATCTCGATCCCGCAGTTCCGGCAGATCAGCGGCACAGACTCCCCCTACGCCGGGATCGCCTTTCATTCTACGTGGGTTCTATTAGAGGAGCATTAGAGGGAAGCAGGCGTTCCATATGTATGGGAAGGACAGAAAGCCCACCCCCCAGGGAGCGATTCCCGATGCCCTTGGGGGCGCCTCCCGGAGGAGGTCCACCCACCCATGCAACCGGTTACGGTTGCGGGACGGCGAAGATCTCCATCGGAACCCGGTCGGCCAGGGAGCTCTCCCGCACGGCCTCCAACAACGCCGCCGGAGGCAGGACCCCGGTCTCCCAGAGCACCGTCCATAAGGCGTAAAGGGCCGCGTGCCGCGCCCCCGCACGTCCTCGGAAATCCCGGATCCGCACCTCCGCCCCGGTCTCCGGAACCGGCAACGAGGCGTCGATCCAGAGCACCCCTTTCTGCAGCGCGCGGATCCGATCCTGCTGATTCCGCAACCCATCCATGGATGTGATCACCACGGCGTCCGGCTCCTCGACGCCATGATAAAAAATCGGGGAGCGCGAAAGGATCACTTCCGCGGTGGAAAAGCCAACCCCCACGGTGACGGGATAGCTTCCCTTTTTCGTTGCGTAAAGGCCGGCGGCCATCGCGGCCCGCGCCAGGATCTCCGCCGCCTGCTGGATCCCCTCCCCCGCCGAGCCGCTCAGGATCAGCGCCCAGCGCCCTTCCAACGGGGAGGCGAACCGAACCTCCACCGGGGGAAGATCCAACAACCCTTCCCCCCGCCGGGGCCCCTCCGCCCGCGCCGGCAAACGGAAAACCGGGCGGGGTGGGTGGGTCCATACCCCGAGGGGGTATCCGGCCTCCTCGGCCAGGGCCTTTAACCGAAGCTGAGGGTTCCACTTCACCCCATAACTGGTGCAGAGCTCCAGGACCTCCACCAAGGCGAAGCCCTCGGTTTCCAGGGCCTGGCGAAGGATCTCCGAGAAATCCCCCACCCCGAGGACGCGGGCGACGAAGGGGGCGCCGGCGTCATGGACCAGCCGGCACAAATCGTGCGGCGGCAGGGAGGTCCCCTGGGGGGTGATCGCCGTGCGGAAGCCGCGCGGGGTCAAGCTGCTGGGCTGCCCCCCGGTCATCCCGTACAGCATGTTGTTGTGCACCACCACCGTCAGATCCACATTCATCCGCGCCGCTTCCAGGATGTGTTGCATGCCGATCGTCGCCCCGCCATCCCCGATATAGACGATGACCTTCTTGCCAGGGGGAAGCCCCATCGCGATCCCCGCGGCCAGCGCCACGGAGCGTCCGTGAAGGCCGTGAACGGTATGCGTCGCGAAATGGCCATCCACGATCCCGTGGCAGCCGATGTCGGTCACCAGGATCACATCCAGGGGCTTCACCCCGATCCCCTCCAGGGCCTTCACGGTGCTGCGGACCACATGGTGATGCCCGCAGCCCTTGCAAAAGGGCAGCTCCGAGGTGGTCAGGAACGCGCTCATGGGGCCAGCACCTCCCGAACGATCTCCTCGGGGCGCACCATGCGACCAACGGCGCCGACGGTCCGGATCTTCGCCGGAACCCGCCGGCCGAACAGCAGCCGGGCCAGCTGGCCCTGGGCGTTCTCCTCCGCGATCACCACGCGCGGGTAGCGATCGATCACCTCGTAATAGATCGCCGGAACCGGCAGGAGCGTGCGGACAAGGAGGAGGGAGACCGGGATCCCCTGGGCCCGGAGGGTGAAGACCGCCTCCCGGGCCGCCCCGCTGGTGACGTCGTAGCTCACCACCAAGGCCTGGGCCCCTTCTGGCTCATCGAGATGATAGAGCACCGGCGTCAGCGCCTCCACCTTCTCCCCCAGACGGCGGGTGTTGGCCATTGCCTCCTCGCTGGTATGCTGAAGAAGGCCCGAGCGATCGTGGGTGGAGGCGTTCAACCGCACCAAGTGGTTATCGTCCCCGACGGGCAAAAACGGAGGGACCAATCCTTCGCCGGCATCGTAAGAGCGGTAAGGGCCTGGGCCGGCGTAGCGCGCGCGGGGCACCGGCTCGATCTCCGGCAGCCGGGACCGATCGAAACTGGCCTGGGTCATCACCATCTCTTTGGAGCTCAGGAGCACCACCGGCGTGCGCAGCGCCACCGCGGTCCGCAGGGCGATCGGCGGCAGGGCCCAGCAATCTTCCAGATCCGAGATGCAGAGAACCGGAAGCGGGTACCCCCCCGAGATCAGCCCGTCCAACAACAACAGATCCCCCTGGGCGCCGGCGGTCGCGGTCCCCGTGGAGGGCCCGAGCCGCTGGACGAGGATGATCAACATGGGAAGTTCCATCATGTAGGCCATGTTGATTGACTCCACCATGAGGGCGAAGCCGGGGAACGAGGTGGCCGTCACCGGGAGATACCCCGCGGCGGAGAGGCCGGCCATCCATTGCAGGGCGGTGATCTCATCGGGGGCCGGCAAAGCGACCGGGAAACGCCGGCTGGCGTAGGTGAAGATCAGGTTCGCCGGGGAGATCGGGTATCCGACATAAACATCCGCCCCCGCCCGCACGCAGGCTTCGACGATCAGACGGGAACCGTCCAAAAGCACCGGATAGGAATGGACGATCGACATGGAAGGTGCCGCTCCGAACCGGGATATGGACCTCGATCCGGATCCTGGCCCCTCCCCAACAGGATCATCCTACGGCTTGGGTCAGAGGGCAAATCGACGACGTTGGAGGCAGGGCTTTTCAGAGTGCTAACGTTGGCAAGTTGGGCAAGCTACTGCCTCATCCATTGGGGGTTT
>DATMAC010000353.1:0-8251 GCA_035573655.1 Thermoflexus sp. | reverse complement strand
GCCGAAGGCGGCCCCCAGCCCCTAAAGGATTTTTTCTCCCCCTCCCCACGGCCCCAAGGGCCGTGGGGAGGGGGAGAAAAAGGGGGTGGGGCCATCGGCCCATATCTTTATCTTCAAATCTGGATGAAGCACTCAGAGCTGTCGCACGCGAAACCGACGTAGAGTCTCTCACCTCCAGATTCGCTTGGAAAGGAGCGCATGCTGGTTCAGGTGCGGGGAATCGTAGAGGCCATCGGGAAAGACTGGATCCGGGTGAATTTGAGCGGCTGGGTGATCCAAGTCTACGTCCCCCCAACGGTTCTGGCCATGGCCCGCATCGGGGAGCCGATCACCCTGCACACGACCTTAATTGCTCGCATGGAGGGCCATGGGCTTGTCTTCACTTTATACGGATTTGCCGATGAGGATGAACGGGAGCTCTTCGAACAGCTGCTCACTGTCAACGGGGTCGGGCCCCGAGCGGCCCTCGCGCTGCTGGGCCTCTCCGCTCCCACCCTGCGGGCGGCCATCGCTCAGGAACAAGTGGACATCCTCCGTCGGGTGCCTGGCATCGGCCCGAAGACCGCGCGGGCGATCATCCTTCATCTGAAAGATCGCATCGGCGCGGTCCCGGCCCCTGGGGTTCCCATCCCCCGGGCGGACGACACCGAGATCATCGCGGCCCTCACCGCGCTGGGATACAGCGTCGTTGAGGCCCAGGCCGCTCTGGCCCATGTGCCGCCGGATCCCAACCTGCCGCTGGAGGAGAAAATCCGCCTCGCCTTAAGTTACTTCGCTCGCCCCAGTCGCTAAGTTCGGGGCACCGAGGGGAAAGTTGGTGTAGCGATGGAGTGGGGTAGGGGCATCCCCCCATCTTCCCAATCCCACAAGGAGCCAAGACTGCTCTGTTGCAAACAACGGCCGAGGTCACCCCAACTCGTCATGATGAGCTTTCGATTTGTGGAATTTCTCTGAGAGGTGGGCCGCGTACACGACCCACCCCTCAGAGAAATTTGATCCAACTGGGGGCTTTGGAGGTTGAGCCGCGCGCCGAAGACGCGCGGCTCAACCTTTTCATCAGGGCCGTGGGGAGGGGGGATGCAGGGTGCAGGGGGGTGGGGCCCTTCCGCCTCCTTGCCTCCTTATGAGCGCTCCGAACGGAACCAGGCTGAATCGTTCCTTTAGCGGATGGCTTCACGCAGCCGTGCGCTCACATAATCCATCGCCGAGACCACGGCCACGATGGCCCACACCGCCGTCCCCGCCTTATGATAATCCGTTTGATCGATCCATAACTTCAGCTGATATCCGATCCCTCCCCCGCCCACAAACCCCACCACCGTGGAGATCCGGATGTTAATGTCCCAGTGATAGATGATAAAAGCCAGGAACGGCAATGTGATCTGGGGGATCACCGCATAACGGATCACCTGTAGGGTGTTCGCCCCGGTGGCGGTGAGGGCTTCCACCGGCCCTGGGTCGATGGTCTCGATGACTTCCGAGAAGAGCTTGCCCAGGTTCACCACCGTGGCCACGGTCAGGGCCAGCACCCCAGCGAAGGGCCCGAAGCCCACCCAGGTGGCGAAGATCGCCGCCACAACCAAGGGTTCGATGGAGCGGACGACATTAAAGACGGTGCGGACGGCGTAGTAAATGGCCACGCCGACGGGGCCCCGGGCGGTGATGTTGCGAGCGGCCAGAAACGACAAGGGCGCAGCGATCCCTGTGGCCAGGGTGGTCGCCATCAACGCCAGGAAGATCGTTTGCACCATCAGCTCCAGGGTCTGGATCAACGCCGGGCTGATCCGCCAGCGCCCCTCCCAACGGGCCTCCGCTTGTAAACGGGCGCCGCCCTCCTGGGCGAGGAGCGGTCGGATCTCCACTTCCAGCTCGAAGCGGCCGGCCGCATCCGTCTGGGTCCGCCCGGCCAACAGTTCACCGCCCAACGGCAGTTGCGGGCTCGGCGCGAAGATCCAGCGCACCAGCAGCTCGCTGTGAGGGCGGAATCCTTCCCCTCGAATCCGGATCTTCGTCCCAGGCGAAGCGCAGGGGGGCAGGAACAGCTGGGGGCCTTCTCCCACCTTGATGATCCCAGGGGCGTTCCCGGATTCGCAGGGCACCCGCACCGCCGCCTCCACCCGCTGGGTCCCGCGCTCCGGAACCAGGATCTCTGGGGTGAGGAAAGCCGTAAAGATCTCCCGGGCGCGCTGGGCCGCTTGAGGCTCCACCAGCTTCCTCGGATCGATGCCCACCACGCGCCAGGACCAAGCGTAAACCCCGATGGCGAGCAAGACCCCGATGATCCGCAGCCACGTTCGGTAGCGATGCATTCCCGTTCGAATCCTCTCACCCGGATGATTCACGGATCAGCGATCGAAGGCCTATGCCGATTTGGGAGGGATACCCCATCCCGCATGCCGCGTCACACAATCCGACGCCGTACCTGGGCGCTCACGTAATCCAGCGCCATCACCACCAAGGCGATACCGATCACCGCGGTGGCCACCTGTCGATAAGCGCTCAGACGGATCCACTCGCTCAGCCGGAACCCGATCCCCCCGCCTCCCACGAAGCCGATGATCGTCGACATCCGAACATTGATGTCCCAGCGATACACTGCGAAAGAGACGAACTCCGGCACCACCTGGGGGACGATTGCATAACGGATCACCTGAAGGCGGTTGGCTCCTGTTGCGGTCAGCGCCTCCACGGGGCCCGGATCGATGTGTTCAACGACTTCGGAGAAGAGCTTTCCCAGCGCGGCGATGGAGTGGATCATCAAAGCCAACATCCCGGCGAAGGATCCCAGCCCCACCCACACCACGAACACGATCCCGAAGATCAAGGGCTCCACCGAGCGGGTGACGTTGAAGAACCCCCGCATCGCGTAGTAGATCATCCGGGTCAGTGGAGAGCCTCCCATTAAGTTACGGGCAGCCAGGAAGGAGAGGGGGGCGGCGATCAACACGGCGAACGTCGTAGCCAGCAACGCGATGGCCACAGTCTCCCCCATTTTCTCCGCGACCTCCAGCAAGGCCTCGCTGGGCTGCGGCCCTCCCACCGCCCGCACGATGTGGACTTCCAGAATGTGGGTCTGGGATTGGCCAGGGGGCGGCTCGAACCCTAACGGAACCGCACGGGGAGCGATGAACGTGGCGTGAAGCTGGCCCGAGGGATCCGCTTGCAATGCGAGGGGACGTCCTTCCCGCAGGATCCGCTGACGCTCCCCGATGGGGTTCACCCACCACAATTCCACCGGAGCGCCAGCCGGGAAGCCTTCCCCGCGGAGGGTCAGCGGATCTCCTGCCTGGGCGCAGTCCACGGAAAGCCAGACCCGCGCCTCCGCCTGGATCTCCTTCGGAGAAGGGGGTCGGGTGCAGGGGACTGCCACGGGGATCCGAAGCACCTGCCGCTCCATCGGGTAGGTCACGAGATCCGGTTGGGTGAGGGCAATAAGGTAAGGCCGCATTTTATCGAAGCGCTCAAACGGAGCGAGGAGGTTGATCTCCGTGACCTCCCAGCCCACTCCATAAATCGCCGCGAGGGCGATCAGGGCGGCAGGCCACATGCGAGGTCGGCGGCCGTGCACCCGTCGCCACGCATCGTAGATCGTTCCGATCCACCACAACCCCGCCGCGATCCACAACCAGAGGTGGCCCCGCCACTCGGCGAGGCCGATCAGCACGAAGGAAACCCCCAACCAGACCCCGGCCAAGGTGCGTAGGCCTAGAGCGTAATAGGCTAACCCGGGAACAATCATGTAGCCACGCGAGAGGCGACGTTCACCCGCCAATGCGTTCCGCCTCCTGCCCGTAGATCTCTTTGAAGCGGCGGTCATCGATCTCGTCCGGCCGCCCGTCGAAAACCTTGATCCCGTCTTTCAATCCGATCACCCGGGTGGCATAGCGGTGAACGAGATCCAGGAAGTGGAGGCTGCAAAGCACTGTGACGCCGTCCTTGCGGTTCAGCTCCTCGATGTAGCGGAGGATCGAATGGGCGAGGACTGGGTCCAGGCTGGCGACCGGCTCGTCGGCCAGCAGGAGGCGCGGTTCCTGCATCAATGCCCGGGCGATGCCGACCCGTTGCTGTTGACCGCCGGAGAGCTCATCCGCGCGCTTATCGGCCAGATCGGCTAAGCCCACCCGCTCCAGGGCGCGCATCGCGCGCTGCACTTCGGAAGGCGGGAAGTAACCCAAGAGGCTCAGCCAGGGATTGACATATCCTAAGCGGCCGCTTAGGACATTCGTCAGGACGCTCGCCCGCTTGACCAGATTGAACTGCTGGAAGATCATGCCGATTTGACGGCGGATCTTCCGAAGCTCCCTCGGCGGGGCGGCGGTGATATCGATCCCGTTCCAGATCACCCGCCCGGAGGTGGGTTCGATCAGGCGGTTGATGCAGCGCAGCAGGGTGCTCTTCCCCGCTCCGCTGAGCCCGATGATGGCCACGAACTCTCCATCCTCAACCGTAAAGCTGACCTCGTGGAGTGCCCGCGTTCCATCCGGGTAGATTTTGGTCAAGCGATCCACGATCAGTGGCATGAGAAGCCACCCTCATAGATCTGGGTTGTTACCGCTTGGCTCCCCTGAGGTTAGGCGTTACGCCGTTCGGAGCCCACAAGAAAAGATGGAGCGGCCCACCTCCCTTTATCCCCCCTTCCCACGGCCTCCCAAAATATTTTGAAGGCGAGCTGGGCGCCAAAGGCACCCAGCTCGCCTTCAAACTCCCACATCTACCTTACGCGCTGGAGGCCACCACGCGAGGCAGGCAAAGCCTCTTTTCCCACCCTGAAGCCGCGCTGCTCTTCCCCGGACATAGGGGGCGGCCTTGCCGCCCCCTATGTCATCGCTCACTTCGCAGGCTTCACCAGGTCCTCCAGCTTATACCCGGAGGCGCTCAGCTGGGCCCGGAACTCATCGTAGAAGGAGTCGTCCACGGGCTGCAGCCCTTCGATCTGATAGACCGTGTTCAGGGCTTTCTGTCCCTCCTCCGATTGGGCGATCTCCAGCAACGCCTGCCGGATCTTCTCCTTCAGCTCCTGAGGGAGATCCTTCACCACGCTGACGTTGTCGTTCGGGATCTTCGCCGTGGTCGCCAGGACCACCACTTTCTCCTTCACATCCGGGAGATCCTTCTCCACGGTGCCCCGGGCGTCCACATAAGTTGCCCCCGCATCGCAGTCCCCGTTGTAGACCGCCTTCACCACGTTCGGGTGCGATCCCGCATTCACCGTCTTGGCGAAATCCTTGTCGGGATCCACCCCGTTGGCCTTGATGAGGATGCGGGGCATCAGGTAGCCGGAGGTGGAGAGCGGATCCACCCAGCACATAACCTTGCCCTTGAGATCGGCGATGCTCTTGATGCCGGAGTCGGCGCGCACGATGATCTGGCCGGTGTAGTACGTCTGGTTGAACCGCACGGTGGCCAGGATCACCTCCACGCCGTATTTCTCATGGGCGAGGAGATAGCTTAGGGTGTTCAGCCAGCCGATTTGAGCCTGGCCGGCCCCCATGGCTTCCACCGCAGCGGCGTAACTGCTGGCCAGGTTGAGAGTGACTTTCATGTTTAACTTCTGGCCCAACAGCTGGGCGAGCTGCTCCCCGCCCCGTTTGATCTCCTCGGACTCTCCGGAGGGCACGAAGACCATCACCAGAGGGTTTTGCTCGCTCCCTAACGGAGGCTTCTGGGGTGCACACGCGCTCAGCGTAAGGCCGAGGATCAAGGTGCCGATCGCGATCAGAAGCCCAAGGCGCTTCATGGAAGACCTCCCGGGTTTGAGATTGGCCTTTCGTTTTCAGGCATGCCCTCAGGCCCATCTTAGGGGGATCACCTGGTGCTGTCAAGCACGCATAATTTTAGTATATCTTCAGTAAGTTCGGGAGAAATCTCATGGCTCCGGCTCCATTGCGGATTTCAGGAGCCGACCGCGTGGGCTCGATCATCCCCCCGCTGCATGGGAGAAAGGGAAGGGTAGGGTTGAGGCGTTGGGAGGAGCACCGGCAAAGCGGCCCCGAGGGGAGCAGGGATCTACGGGCGGTCGGCTGGGCATTGAAGAGCTCAGTCCACCTGAAGCTCCCTCTCCTTCGAAAGCAACCTGCGTTAAGATGGTGATGGGGGGTGTCCATAGCCATTCGGGCAACGGGGAGGGAGGAAAAACCTTCCGGGGTTCAGAGCCCTTCGTTCTGCCCAACTCCTCACTGGATCGGAGCTCCCGTCGGGTCCTGCATGCTGGAAGGAGGAAGCTCGAATGCGGTTCCGAGATCGAAGGGAAGCGGGACAGCGACTGGCTGAGGCGCTACGGGATCTGAAACCGGAGGCTCAGGCCGGCCGTGTGGTGGTGCTGGGAATCCCCCGGGGAGGCGTGGTGGTCGCCTATGAGGTCGCCTGCGCCCTCCAAGCGCCCCTGGATGTGGTCCTGGCCCATAAGCTCGGCGCTCCAGGCAACCCGGAGCTGGCGATCGGCGCCGTAGCGGAGGATGGAACCCTCTGGATTGACACCCTCGCGGTGGCCGAACTGGAGGTCCCCCCCACTTACATTGAGGAAGAGATCCGCCGCCAGCGGGAAGAATTACGACGGCGGTCGGCGATCTTCCGTGGCACCCGTCCGCCTCTCCCGGTGGAGGGACGGACCGTGGTGGTGGTGGATGATGGAATCGCGACGGGGGCGACGATGCGGGTCAGCCTGCGTTCGTTGCGGAACCGGGGAGCCGGTCGGTTGATCGTCGCCGCGCCGGTGGCCCCGCCGGAGATGCTCCCACGGATTGAGGCGGAGGCCGACGCGGTGGTTGTGCTTTACACCCCGGCGCTCTTCTGGGCCGTCGGCGCTTTCTATGAACAATTCGAACAGGTCTCCGACGATCAAGTGGTGGCCCTTCTGGAGGAAGCGATCACCTGGGGGAAAGCATAGGTGGTGATCGGTGATGTCTGCCACAGAGCGCGTGCCTTTTTCCCATGAAGAGATCATTTATCGGCTCCGGGAACGGCTGGCCCGGCCGCTTCCCGGTCCCTCCGCGCAGTGGGAGATGGCTCCCCCTTACCGGCGGGCGCTGCTCGCGCAAGGGAACGGTTGGCTGGCGCGAAGTCGGGATGCGGCTGTATTGCTCCTGCTCTATCCCAACGGTCCGGATCTGGCCTTTCCACTTACGTTGCGAACCCTTCACGTCGTGCACCATAAAGGCCAGATCTCGCTTCCCGGAGGGGCGTGCGAGCCGGGGGAATCCCCGGTGGAGGCGGCCCTGCGGGAGACGGAGGAGGAGCTGGGACCTCTGGGGGATCGGGTGGATATCCTGGGGTTCCTGACCTCGGTCTTTGTCCCTCCCAGTGGCTTTCTGGTGCATCCTGTGGTCGGCTATCTTCCCATACGGCCGGTGTTTCGCCCTGCACCGATCGAGGTGGCGGAGGTTTTGGAGGCATCCATCTCCTGGCTGTTGGATCCCCGGCATCAGGATGAGGAGGAGCGGGAGCTATACGGTGCGCGATGGCGCATCCCGGTGTTCCGATTAGGGAACCATGCGATTTGGGGGGCCACCGCGATGATCCTCGCGGAGTTCCGGGCGGTGGTGCGGGAGGCGCTGGAGTCTTAAGGTCAGGCGCCAGGCTTGCCCCTACGATTAGCGTTCGCGCCTTTTGTGGGGGCGCCCCTTGTGGGTTGCCCTTACCATAATCCAGGGGCAGGCACAAGGCCTGCCCCTACAATTTGGTATGCACGCCTTTTGTAGGGGCACCCCTTGTGGGTGCCCCTACCACACCTGCTCCGTAGGGTGAAACCCTCCAGGTTATAATGAGAGCGCCGGGCAGCAGGCTGGGTTTCCTGATCATTCTCCCTTTGGAGAGAATGACAATGCGTAACTTTATCGCTCAGCGTGTGGCTTCCATTCCACCCTCCGGTATCCGCCGCTTCTTCGATATCGCGGCGACGATGAAGGACGTCATCAGCCTGAGCATCGGCGAGCCCGATTTCGTAACCCCCGAGCCGATCCTCAGGGCCGGCGTGGAATCGTTGCTGCGGGGAGAGACGCACTACACCAGCAACTCCGGCTTGCTCGAGCTGCGGGAGGCCCTCGCCGAGCATCTTTATCGCCTCTACGGCGTTTCTTACGATCCGGAGTCCGAGCTCCTGATCACCGTGGGGGTCTCCGAGGCCCTCTACCTCGCTGTCAACGCCATCCTGGACCCAGGGGATGAGGTGATCATCCCCCAGCCGTGCTTTGTCTCCTATGCGCCGGAGGTGACGCTGGCGGGAGGCGTGCCGGTCCCCTTCGCCACGCGAGCG
>DATMAC010000352.1:0-8433 GCA_035573655.1 Thermoflexus sp. | reverse complement strand
CGAAGGCGTCCGGCTCCGCCCCCAAAACCCCTAAATGAATATGGGCAGTGTCCTCCTGGAGGCTTCTGGGAGCTGCGTTGCGCGCCGTCGGCGTCCAGCTTGCCCCAACCCCCCAGAGGATCAAACCCCTTCCTCCTCCCACTCGGTGTGGAAAACGCCGGGTCGATCCACGCGTTCATACGTGTGGGCCCCAAAGGCGTCCCGTTGGGCCTGGATCAGATTGGCGGGCAAACGGGAACGGCGCATGGAGAGCACGTAGTCCACCGCCGTGCTCAGCGCCGGCATCGGAATCCCGGCCTCGAACGCCAGACCCAAGATCCGCCCCGCCGCCGGCAGCCGGCTTTGCACCTCCGCGCGGAAGCGCGCATGGAACAGCAAATGGGGATCCTCCGGATCCTCCCGGATCACCTCCCGCAGGAACCCCAACCAGCGGGCGCGGATGATGCAACCGGCCCGCCAGACCCTCAGGACCTCCGCGCGATCCACCCCGTAGTCGTAAGCTCGCGAGGCCTCGTGGAGCAGCCACAGCCCCTGGGAAAACGAGACCAGGACGACCAGGTTCAGCGCGGCTTCCAAATCGGCGAGGGTCCCTGGGGAGAACTCCTGACGGCGGTCGGGCCACGGGAACGCCGCGCCGATCCGCTCCCGGTCCGCCTTGAAGTGCGAGAGGGTGCGCGCGATCACCGCGGCGGTCAGCGTGGGGGTCGGGACACCCAGCTCCAGGGCACTTTGGGCCGCCCACCGCCCGGTCCCTTTCTGCTCCGCTTTGTCCAGGATGCGCTCGACCAGCGGCTCCCCCGTCTCCGGATCGCGGTGCCGCAGCACACGGGCAGCCAGCTCCGTGAGGAAGGCGTTCAACGTCCCCTCGTTCCAGCGCTCGAAAACCTCGGCAGCGGCCTCGGGTGACATTCCCAACGCGGTTTTCATGAAATCGTAAGCTTCAGCGATGCCCTGCATGAAGGCGTATTCGATGGCGTTATGCACCATCTTCACGTAATGGCCTGCCCCGCCGCGGCCCATGTACGCGCAGCACGGGCCCTCCTCGCTCCGGGCCGCGATGCGGGTGAGCATCCCCTCGACCATCGCATAGGCCTCGGGGGATCCCCCGGGCATGATCGAGGGACCGAGCAAAGCACCTTTCTCCCCCCCGCTGATCCCCACCCCCAGGAAGCGGATCCCCCGGGCGGCCAGCGCCTGCATGCGCCGCTCGGTGTCGGCGTAATGGGAGTTGCCCCCGTCCATCATCAAATCCCCGGGCTCCAGGAAGGGAAGCAGCGCCTCGATCACCTGATCCACCGCCGGCCCGGCCTGGACCATCAACAAGATCCGACGGGGGCGCTCCAGGCAGCGCACGAATTCCTCCAGGGTGTAAGCGGGAACGATCGGCTCCCCTCGCACCCGATCCCGCATGAACGCTTCCGTGCGCTCCGAGGTCCGGTTGTAGACGCACACCCGGAATCCTTTGCGCGCGAAGTTGAGGGCCAGGTTCTGACCCATCACCGCCAAACCGATGATCCCGATCTCGCCGCTGTTGCGCATGGTCCGCTCACCTCAGATCGCAAGGGGATAACTCCCAAGGATTAAACTCCTTAAATTTATCCCCATACGGGGGTTTAGGGGCGAGCTGGGCGCCTTCGGCGCCCAGGTCGCCCCCCGAATATTTTTTTCTCCTCCCTCCCCACGGCCCAAAGGGCTGTGGGGAGGGAGAAGATAAGGAAGGTGGGGCCCTTCCCCTGAAGTTGGGACACCGAGCGAGTGAAGTCCTCCTCCTGCCTCCAAGAGCTGCGTTGCGATCCACGTCCGTTTTCATTTGGGGTTTTCTGGGGCTGGGCCGGGGGCCTTCGGCCCAGCCCCAGAAAAAATTTTTCTCCCCCCTCCCCGCGGCCCGAAGGGCCACGGGGAGGGGGGAGAAAGGGGTCATCCCGCTCTTCACCGAGGAGGGGGGAGGAACCCCTTGTCCCAACTTACGTCCGAACCCCAGCTTCCCCACTTGCATCGGGTAGGTAGAAAGAGAGCGAAGCGATCAGCTGCTCGCAACCTCCGCGGACTCCCGGTGGCGACGGAATGCTGCCTCCAGATCCATCAACAGGGCCTGGAAGCGCTCGAACTGCCGCTCGTAGAGCGGAACCCAATCCGCCACCGGCTCGTAGACCCGCAGGGGTGCCTCCGGGACCGCCGCCGATAGATCCGGGGCGGCGCCGAGGGCGACCCGGGCCAGGGCCGCGCTCCCGATCAGCGCCGGCTCCGGGCACTCCGGGACCTCCAAGGGCGTCCGGAGGATCGAGGCCAGGATCCGCATCCAGAGGGCGGAGCGGGCGCCCCCGCCCCCCACGCGCAGGCGCCCAGGGGAAAGGCCGTTCTCCCGCATCGCCTCCAGGATCAGCCGCAGCGCAAAGGCCACCCCCTCCATCGCCGCCCGGACCAGATGTCCACGCCCGTGATGGGCCTGCAGGCCGAAGATCACCCCCGACGCCAGGTGGCTGATCCCCGGGTAGCGTTCGCCGGTGAGGAACGGCAGGAAGAGCAGCTCGGTGGGACGCCCCACCGCCTCCGCCAAGGCGTCCTGCTCCGGATATCCCAGCCCTAGCAGGCCGTCCCGCAACCAACGCAGGACGCCCCCCGCATTGTTGATCGCGCCGCCTGGGAACCATCGTCGCCCCGCCAGATAATACGTCTGCAGGCGCATCCTCGAAGGGGAATCCAACACCGGATGGTCGGCGATCAAGCGGACCATCGCGGTGGTCCCCAGGTTCACCGCCCCGATCCCCGGCGCCGTTGCCCCCAGCCCGATCCCCACCGCCCCTCCATCATACACCCCGGCGATCACCTCCACCTCGGGCCGGAGGCCCAAGGCCGCCGCCGCCTCCGGGCGCAACCGGCCCAAACCCGTTTCCGGGGGGACCACCTCCGGCAACCGGTCCTCCGTCAGCTCCACCAGCCCAAGGATCTCCGGATCCCAACGGAGCGCCCGCACATCCATCATCTGGGTGGCCGTGGCCAGCGAAGGCTCAGTGTAGGGCTTCCCCAAGAGCCAGAGGAGCAGATAGTCCTTCGCCCCCAGGAACCAGCGGGCTTCCCGGAAGAGCTCCGGCCGGCGAACTCGGAGCCATTCGAGCTTGGCCAGCGGATACTGGAACAGCGGCGGGCAACCGGTGCGCCGGTAGATCGCCTCCGCATCCATCCGGGCCAGCAGCCCGGGGAAGGTCTCCTGCGGCCGCGTATCCAGGAGCGTCATCAGCCCCATCAAAGGCCGCCCCGCCCCGTCCACCGGCAGCAGGCTGAGTTGATAGGCGGAGAGAACCAGCCAGCGGACCGCGGCCGCCTCCTCGCCCACCACCTCTCGCACCGCATCCACCAACCGATCCCGTAGGACCTCCGGATCGTGCTCCGCCCGACCGGATTCGTCCCGGACGATCGGCAGCTCCCGGGTGGCCACGCGGAGGAGTTGCCCATCCAACCCCAGCCGGCCCGCCTTCAGGTGCGTCGTGCCGATGTCCACCGCCAGGATCTGCATTTCACCTCCGTTCTCAGGCCATGCCCATACAGATATCGGTGATTTCCTCCTGGGGGCTTTAGGAGCTGAGCCGCGCGCCTTCGGCGCGCGGCGCTGCCTCTAAACGATTTTTCCATCCCCCTGTTTGTGATAGGGCGCTTTTGCGGCTTAACCAAATTATTTGGGCAATCGCCTGGGGCGGACTTTGCCTCTCTTCTCCCCCCAGAAACGGGATGAGGAGGCGTCGCAGGGGATTGCCCAACTCGTTTTTCCAGTTGCAAAAGCGCCCGTTTTTTCTTGCGAACATCCGTCACAGGCTCTCGGTTCCCTCTGACGTCTGATGGCCTGGAAGGCCTTTCACGCGCCATTCGGCAAGTGAAAGCTTGTTCTTTGTCTGACGCATAGGACGGGCACTGAAGTGCCCTACTACGAACAGGATTTTGTTCGTAGTAGGGCACTTTAGCGCCTGTTTCTTTCTTGGACACCCATTACGGGCCTTCGGTTTCCTCTGGCGTGTGATAACCGGGAGGGCCTTTCGCGCGCCGTTCGGCGGGTGGAGGCCCGTTCTCTGTCTGATGCGTGGGACGGGTACTGTTGCGACTGAACCAATGATTTGGGCAATCGCCTGAGGCGGAATTTGCTCCTCTCATCCTCCTTGCCCCTCTTCTCCCCCCAGAAACGGGGGGAGAAAGCCGCGGTGGATGGCCCAAATCATTTTTCCAGTTGCAATAGCGCCCGTTTCCATGGCCGTGGAGAGAGAGGATAAAGGGGGGTGGGGCCCTTCCGCTTTCTGACAAGCGCTCCGAACGGAATGGGACCGGGCTGAATCGTTACCAACGCCCTAACTCCCGGATCGCCTGTGGAACACCCGGGCGTGCGGAAGAACCTCCGGGTTCACCACGTCATCGGGGACCTCGCCCCGTAACACCCGCTCCACATCGGTGATCACCTTCTCGCCCATCCGGCGAAGCGTTTCGTGGGTGTAAGCCGCGATGTGGGGTACAACCAGCACATTCGGGAAACGCAAGAGAGGATGATCCGGGCCGATGGGCTCCCCCTCCACCACATCCAGGGCGGCCCCGGCCACGCGGCCGGAGGCCAGGGCGGCAAGGAGCGCGGCCTCATCGATGAGCTCCCCCCGGGCGGTGTTCACCAGGAGCACCCCGGGCTTCATCTTCGCGAACTCCTCGTGGGAGAGCATATGGAAGTTCTCCTCGGTGAGGGCCGCGTGGAGGGAGATCACATCGGCCTCGCGGAGCAAAGTCTCCAGATCCACCGGCTCCGCCCCCGCCTCCCGCACGGCCTCCGGCGACACGCCCGGGTCGAAGGCCAGGACCCGGGCGTGGAACCCGCGGGCGAGGATCTCCCCCACCCGGCTCCCGATGTTGCCGAAACCGATCAGACCCACCGTCTTGCCCCGGAGCTCCCACCCCACGAAGGCCGCCCGCTCCGCCCAGCGCCCCTCCCGCACCGCCGTCGCAGCCTCCGGGATGCGCCGGAGGAGCGTCAGCAGCAGCGCCACGGTCATCTCCGCCACCGCGTCCCGCTCCATCCACGGGGTCACCCGGGTGACCAAGACCCCGTGGGCGGTCGCCGAGGGCAGGTGGATGTTGTCCACCCCGATGCCATGGCGGGCGATCAACCAGGTCTCATCCTTCCAGGTGAAGAACTCCGGGCCGAAGCGCGGGCTCACGCTGACGATGAGGATCGGGAAGCCCTGCAACGCCTCCGCCAGGGCGCGGCCTTCGATGTTGGAGGGGAAGATGAACTGCTGCACCTCGCCCAGCGCGGCCAGCCGATCGATGTGCTCCGGGAAATAGCGGCCGAAGCTGCTGGAGTTGACAATCGCGATCCGTGGGCGCGTCGATGTCATCCCCATGCCGCAGCATCCCCGAACAAGATCCCCAGATGGCGTTCCAAGTTCGCCGCCACCGCCGCCATATGTTCGGTTTCGTGCTCGATCAGAACCTCCCGGATCGCCGGCCCGTAGCGATCCAGCAGCACCCCATAAGAGATATGGAAAAGCTGACGGATCGCCCGGTGGGCCAGGGCCGCCTCCGGATCGGCCGGGAGCTCCGGCGGCAGGTCCTCCCGGCGCAGGGCGATGGGGTAATCGCGGCGGCTCTCCTCCAGAGCGGCGCAGGCCAGCGCGTAGAGCGCGGCGAACAGATCCGGCCGACGGCGCGCGACCACCCGCACCGCCTGCAGCCAGGTGGTCCCGGAGGTTTTGATATGGAAGCGACCACCGGTGAGCTCCCCAAAGGCCCGGAAGATCCGGAACTTCTCGCTCCCCGAGTGCAGGCTGAGCCGATGCCCTCCGAGGGACCGGGCCAGCGCGTGATGGATCGCGATGGCCCGCATGAGGCGCTCCAGATCCCCCTCGTAATCGACGGCCTTCTCGAAGATCCCCGGGAACCGTGGCGCCAGGCTCCAGAGGGCGATCCCGTGGCGCTGGAGGTAGCGGACCACGAAGCCGTGCGCCTCGGGGGAAGTCTCCTCATCCGTTTCGTCCACGGAGACCTCGAGATCGGCCTCCACCCCCATCGCCCGCAAGATCTCCGCCCCGCGGATCACCTCCCCCAGCGCCTCCTCGTAGAGGCAGGCGGCCGCCACCAGGCGCCCTTCCTCCAGCTCATAGACGCCCCCCGGATAGGAGACGCGGCGGCCGGCGAGCTCCGCGATCACCGACCGCGCGATGGGGGATAGCGCCTCCGGTGGCCGGGGGCCCCGGGCCAGGGCCCGGCGCAGATCGAACGTATAGAGGGAATACCCGGCCTCGGCCGCCGCGCGCAGCTGGCCTTCATCCTGGAGATGATCCGCGTCGGCCCCGAACGCGTCCGTATAACCGGCCTCCAGGACCCCCCAGGCGGCCGCGAGCAGCACATCCCGGAAATCCCGGCGGGTGCGGGCCAGCTCCCGGGGGGACTGCTGGGCGAGGATCGGGAAGACCGGATAGCGCCGCAGGGCGGCGATCTGGGCGGCCGTCGCCATCCCCAGCCGATCCCCCGCGCCGAAGGAGGCCGACCGGTCGCAGCGGCGCGGGGCCAACGGGAGGATCCCCCGCAGCGCCTGATAAGTGGCCCAGTCCCAGGGATACAGGCGCACCGGATGCCCATCCACCGTCAGCGGCCCTATAACAGGTGAGCTTGTCAACGGGACGGGCTCCCCGATCCACCCGACCGCCCGCTCGTTCTTCCTTCGGGCCGCGAACACCGCCCCACCCCCTGGGATCCTCCGCAGGGAGCCTTCGATCGGCTTGAACCCATAGGGGGACAATCCCTCGGTTAACGCTTCTATCGAGAGGAACATAGAGATTTACACGTCTCGATGGGATAGATAACTCCGCGCGAGCCCGGGCAGGTCTGTCATCATTCCATCGACGCCTGCCGACCACAGCTTTCGGAGCGCCTCGGGGCGCTCCTCATGCCAGGTGATGACACCCAAGCGATGGGCGTGGACCCGCTCCACCCAGGAGCGCGTCAATCGTTCCTCGGGATGAGGCTCCCGAAGCTCCCAGCATGGATGAACGTAGGCCGCCCCGCTCGCCTGAGCGAGTGCAATCGGATCTTGTTCCACTTCCTCCCACATAATCGCTGTGTAGGCCCAGGGGAGGACGCGACGAACGGCGTGTAAGATCTCGGGATCCCGCGCCCCGAAGATGACGAAAGGGAGCATCTTCGCCTGCTGCACCGCTAACGCGGCCGGCTCGACGGCCTCCCGAACTTTCAGATCCAGATAAACCCCTAAGCCCAAGGTCCGAGCCAGCTCGAGGGCTTCCCCGAGGGTGGGAATCTGTCCCCCCTCCGGATCGGCTCGGATTTCCAGGAGAGGACATCGATCGACGGCTGCGGCTTGGCCCCCGAGACAGACTTCGGGATCGTGGACGAGGACCGGAACGCCGTCCGCGGTCACCCGCACATCGACTTCCACCATATCGGCCCCTTGCTCAGTGGCCCGCTTCAAGGCGAAGAGGGAATTGGGCGGGGCCTCCCGGGAGGCGCCGCGATGGGCGATGATCAGAACCTCCCGCTCCGCCTCCGGGATGCTCCTCTCCAGCGTGCGCAGTTGGGCCTCCAGCAACCGGGGGATTTCCCCCAGAAGTTGGCGGGAGGGGACCAGAAGGTCCCCAGAGATCTCAAACCGTTTCTCAAAGCGCCAAGTGGGGGTGAACGCGCGGCGGCGCAGATAAGTCCGCGCCAATCGATCCGCCCACGGGGACTTCACCGAAGGAAAGCCATAGAGCGGGTTGAGCCAGATCCCCCCCGCTCCGGCCAGGCGGGTGCATTCCCTCAATGTCTGGGAAGCCCGCTCCATCAGCCAACTTGGGGCAGGCGCCAGGGCATGCTTCCCGGGCTCCACATAAAGAACGGGCCGCCCATCCTCCAGGGGGATCGAGGAATCCACCCGCATCTCCCGATATTCCCCGTGCCAGGAAGCCTCCACACGAACCACCTCGCCCGCCTCGTTTAAATACACCCATACATGCTCCAGCTCATAGAGGTGGCCGATATCGGCGTCCCACCAGATCGCATATTCGATCACATAACGGACAGGGGGCTCCAGCATCAAGCGGCGGGGGAAGGTGGGGGAGAAATCGCTGTGCTCCAGCACGGCGTAACCTACCCGCTCCGGTCGGAAGGGTTCGGCCACATCCAGCATGAGAACAGGCGCATGGCGGACAGCGAGCGCATAGGGATCGAGCTCGAACTTTCGATCCATTTGGGATTCCCCCTCCTGCCTTCTCTCCTGGGGTTTCTTACCCCTTCTCGGTGAAGAGCGGGATGACCCCTCCCCAAAATTTCTCTGGGGCTGGGCCGGGGGCCCGAAGGCCCCCGGCCCAGCCCCAGAAACCCCCAAAACATGGAAAAGCCCTGGAGGCGGGGTGAGGACCCTACCCGCTCGATGTCCCAACTCGTGTCCCAACTTCAGTTCTTCTCTCC
>DATMAC010000351.1:0-6759 GCA_035573655.1 Thermoflexus sp. | reverse complement strand
AGCGGCCCGCCCCACACGGAAGCCTCACGGACTCCCTCATGTTCGCAATAGAGCAAATTTGGGAGGCGAAGGCTCCCCGAATTTTTCTTCCCCGCTCCCCGCGGCAAAGGGCCGTGGGGAGGGGAGATCCAGGGAGATGAGGGCCAACAGCCTCACCATTCCATATCCGCAAAATGGATGAAGCACCAGCGAACCCCGCTTGGCCAAAGGCCGTGGCACCGTGGTTATCTTTTATTTCTGGACATGCCCCAGGCAATCGCGGTAAAATGGCAACAAAGTCAGGAACTCTAGCTTCGACCTCATCCCCGTGAGGGCCCCTGAAAGGAGGGGCGGTCGAGGGAACAGGGGCGCAGGCTGTTCGGATGGGGCCAAGAACCTGAGGCGGGGAGTCGGGGGAGGCTTTTGGACCCTGACGAAGGGGGCCCGGATGGTGATCGATCAATTTGGACGACACATTCGTTATCTGCGGATCTCCTTAACGGATCGCTGCAATCTCCGCTGTGTGTATTGCATGCCGGAGAAGATGGTCTTTCTCCCCCGCGAAGAGCTCCTCACCGATGACGAATTGATCCGACTGGCCCGCCTGTTCGCGGAATTAGGGTTCGATAAAATCCGCCTCACCGGTGGCGAACCGACCGTCCGCCCGAACCTGGTGGAGATCGTGGCTCGCATGGCCGCCCTCCCAGGGATCCGGGAGATCTCCATGACCACGAACGGCCTGCGCTTGAAAGACCTCGCCGAGCCTCTGGCCCGCGCAGGCCTTAAACGGGTGAATGTCAGCCTCGACACGTTGGATCCGGAGAAGTTCCGCCGCATCACCCGCTGGGGCCGACTGGAGGAGGTGTGGGAAGGGATCTTGGCCGCGGAGGCCGCCGGGCTCACCCCGATCAAACTGAACGCGGTGGTGGTGCGGGGTTACAACGATCAAGATATCGTAGACCTCGCCGCCCTGACTATCGCTCGCCCCTGGCAGGTTCGCTTCATTGAGGTGATGCCCTTCGCCGATGTGGCCCCCTTCGCCCAGCAGGTGATCGTCTCCACCTCGGAGATGATCCGGACCCTGGAGGAGGAATTCGGGCCGCTGGAGCCGGTCGGCGATGGCCGCTTAGACGGGGAAGCCCGGGTCTACCGCATTCGAGGGGCTGTTGGAACGGTGGGGTTCATCAGCCCAGTCACCGAGCCCTTCTGTGCCCAGTGCAATCGAGTGCGCCTGACGGCAGAGGGTCGGCTTCGCCTGTGCCTGTTGCGGGATGACGAGGTGGATCTGCGCGAACCTCTGCGGGCCGGCGCCAGCGATGAGGAGCTCAGGGCGCTGATCCGCGCCGCCATCTGGCGCAAACCATGGGGCCACGGCCTCCCAGAGGGCGTCGTCCCGATGGCCCGGGTGATGAGCCAAATCGGCGGGTGAAGTTTCCCCATTCATTCAGGGCGCGACCTCGATCACCATCACCGGTTGCCACAAAGCCTCCTCCCCTTCCCCCAGAGCGATCTCCAGCGGATAGCGGCCGGGCGCGCACGGCATCGGCAGTCCGTGGCGCGTCCGCCACCGTTCCCCAGGTCCCCACACCATCTCCGGCTGAGCGGGGTTCCACGGTTCGGTCTTGCGAACGCCGCCGATCCGAAAGCTCAGCTGTGCGGAGGGCGGATGCCCTTCCACTCGCCACCAGAGGGCCAAGGTGAGGGATTGGCATGCCCGAGGTGTTCCCTCGAGGTCGATATGGGTCAGCACCAGCCCGGGCCATCGCGCCCGCGGCGGTTCTTCCCACCGCGGATCGTGATAAGGCGTCTGGGGTGGAGCCAGGTTCACCGGATTCAGCAGCGCGTCCAGCCAAACTTGATCGCTCCGATAGACCACCAAGCGAGGCCGATAGCGGCCCGGTGGGGTACCAACCTGTGCCTGCATGGCATAACGCGCCAGGATGACCCTCGGCCACGGCCAGCGGGAGGTATCCCACGTTTCGCCCCCCAGGGCCCCATCCCACTGACCCCATAAGAAGCCATCCTCTCGCTCCAGACGAAGCGACACCTTCAATTCAGCTGGGAGGGGTCCCGTGGTCTGCCATCCGGCGATCACGGGCACCGGTCGGTCTGCCGGAAGGGTTCCTCCTGGGAGCCCATAGCCAAGCCAAATCAAGTTGGAGCCAATGGGTTGGCCGGGGTAGCCGAAGAGCGCAGGCGGCGCCTCCGGCAGCGGTCGGAATTCCCCCCAAATGAAATGTCGAACCCGGATCCCGCCAGCGAACGTGAAGGTCTCGATCTCGTCCCCGATCCAGTCCAAGGCCGCGGCGACCCCTTGGGCCGGATCGTTGATCTCATCTCCCCATTGCACCAGCCAAGCCCCCTGAGTGCCCGCGAGCATCCAGTTTAGGATGGCAGCGATCGCTTCGTAATCCAGTACGTGCCGCACATCGACCACCGGATCGGCGGGCAAGGGGATCGGCGCGGTGGTTCGGGCGTAGGCCTGATAGGCAGGGAGGGCGAAGCCGCTCACCAACACCACGGCTTCCCCGGGGCCCCGACGGGCTTCCACTGTCTGCACCGCGCTTCGCCAATCGTCCTTGGTCTGCTCGGGGTGGCCCAAAATCCAGCTCCAAGCGGGTAAGCCCCAGAGGCCCCACAGCAGAAGGGCGAGGAAGGCCGCTTTGTGGGTCCGACGGATGGCAGCTGCCCAACCGATGGCCACGATCAACCAAAACCCCAAGGTCGCTCCGATAAAATAATGGGGATGGAACTTAGGGCTCGTATATAAAAGGCCCAAGCCGACGGCCAAAGGGAGCAGAGCGAGCAGAAGGAACAGGCAACGTGCGGCTGGATGCCGCATCCCCAGGCCCAGGCCAAGCCCTGTTACCACTGCACCGGCTGCCACGCTGAGGTTCCAAGGGGATCCCGGTGGAGGGAGGAACCCCGCCATGCGGATCTGCAGCCCCTGGGCCCGCCAGAGCTCCAACAACGTCCGGCCAACATCCAGGGTTCCGGGCCAGAACGCCCCCTGGGTCCGCCCCACCCACAGGGCGTGGATGGCCCCAGGGATCGCTCCGATCACGAGGATGGTCCCCCAGGGGATCCAGGGGGGCCGCCGTCGAAGCCCGAGGAGCAGGATCCCAGAGACCATCCAAAGCATCGCGTAGTGGGTGTAAATCCCAGCGAGAGCGGCGATGAAAACGAGATGGGGATGGCCCCGAGCGATCCCAAAGAGAACCAGGGCGGTCCAGAGTCCAAGGGCTGCGTACATCCGAGCCTCGCGCGATTCCCAGATCCAGAAGGGGAGGGTAGCGGCCAGGGTGAGCCCCACTGCTTGAGCGACCCGGGATCGTCCGATGCGAGCGGCGGTGGCGGCGAACAGGGCGACCGTCAGCGTCCCGGCCATCGCCGAGGGAAAGCGAACGACGAATTCGGAGGACCCAGCGAGGGCCATCCAGAGCCGGAGAGCGAGATAAAAGAGCGGCGGATGGGCTTCCAGGGGCTGCCACACTTGAGTGCGGGCCAGATGGACGCTGAAGGCCTCGTCATACCACAGGCTGGGCGCGCCCAGCCGATAGACGCGCAGGCCGAAAGCCAACCCGAGGAGCGCGAGGTTGAGCCCGATCCATCCTCGTCTCATCGATTACTTCTCCAGGTGCAGGGCTTCGAAAACCTGCTCCACCTGGGCGGCGATGCGTTCCCAAGCGAAGTGCTCTGCCAGCGCCCGTGCGCCCGTTTCGAGCCGAGCGCGCAACGTCGGGTCTCTCAGAACGTTGCGGATGGCGGCCGCGAGGGCCACTGAATCCTCGGGGGGAACCAGCAGGATGTTCTCTCCATCCCGGAGCTCCGGGATCGGCACGCGGGGGATGGTGCTGATCACCGCGCGCCCGTGGGCCAGGGCGGCCATCAGCGTTCCCCGCCGGAACGAGACCCCATCTCGATAGGGCAATGCGCAGAGATCCACAGCCGTGAACGAAAGGGAGATCTCCTCCGACGGGCGATAACCGGTTTCCCATATATGTTCCTGTAATCCCAACTCAACGATCCGCCGGCGGCATCGGACTGCGTAATCGTTCTGCGAGGGGTCGCTGGGCGCCACCGTCCCCCCGATGTGCACCAGGCCTAAAGGCACCCCCTCACGGATGAGGGCGGCGATGGCCTCCAATAACACATCGAAACCTTTCGATGGGTGGAGGAACCCGAAGAAGCCGACCAGCGGGCGATCGAGTGGTAAACTCAGGCGACGCCGAGATTCCTCGGCCCTGGGGAGATCCGCGGGCGGCTGGATGTTGCTCCCGATGGGGATGCGCCAGAGAGAGCGGATCCCCACGGCGCGCAGTGTGGCTTCATCCTCGTGGTTGGTGACGATCACCCCGTCCGCGCTCCGGGCAAGGAAGCGGATGCTCCATTCCCGGAGCGGGCCCGCTTTAGGGAACAAATAAGGAACGCGCAAGTCATGGAAAGTGACCACGATCGGCGTCGTTCTCAGCCACAAGCGGGCGATCGCCGGCCACAGGTTCATCGCCCCTCCCAGCCCGTAGGCCGCCGCCTGATATTGGAGCAGCACGCCATCCGGGCGCCAGGCCCGCAGGGAGCGCCCCAGGGCCAACCAGGCTCTCGCATCCCAGCGACGGATGACGCGGAAGACCGGAACGGGGGAACCTGCATCCTCTCCACCGCGGCGATCGGTCCACACGGCCACGATATGCCCCCGGGCTTGAAGGGCCCGGGCCAGCTCGCGGGTGTAATCGCCCACGCCGCCGGGGAGCGGCGGATACTCACCTGTGATCAGCGCCAGGCGCACGGGAACGTTTCCTCCTGTGGCCGATCTTCCGAATGAATTTTAACTGTCTTTCGTCCAGCGAATGTAGGGTTTCCAGGGATGTGCGAGCGGGTTCCGAGATCGAGCAAGCTTCCGAAGGCGTAACGATTCGGCCGTTCTCACGCGCTGTGGCCATACGGATATCGGCGGTTTCTTCCTGGGGGCTTTTGGGGCCGAGCCGCGCGCCGGAGGCGCGCGGCTCGGTCTCCCAATGAGGGAATTCATCCTTTTTCATTAGCGCCCGCTTCTACGGTCGTGGGGAGGGTGATGAAAGGGGAGTGGAGCCCTTTCGCCTCCTCACGAGCGCTCCTAGCCGAATGGGACCGGCCTGAATCGTTATCCGAGGGCTATCTCCTCGTCTCTATGATGGGATATGTGGGTTCGATAAGAAGCGCATGTTGTGGTATAAAAAAGCCGGCGGATCTGTTTCCTCAGTAAAATCCATTCGATTCGGTGGGGCGGCATGCGGCTCTCAGTGATCATTCCGGTGTATAACGAGCGGGCCACGATCCGGGAGATCCTCAGACAGGTCCGGGCGGTGGGCCTGGCGGACGAGATCATCGTGGTGGACGATGGTTCCACCGATGGAACGCGGGAGATCCTCCAAGAGGAAGCCCGGAACGGAGACATCCGGGTGATCTTTCACGAGCGGAACATGGGGAAAGGGGCGGCGGTGCGGACCGGTATCGCCCACGCCACGGGGGATATTTTGTTGATTCAGGATGCCGATTTGGAATATGATCCCCGAGATTACCCCCAGCTGATCCGCCCCATCCTGGAAGGTCGGGCGGCAGTGGTTTACGGCTCCCGCTTCCTGGGGCCGCGCAAAGCGATGCTCTTCTGGCATATGATCGGCAATAAGTTCCTGACGCTGGTGACCAATCTGCTCTACGACGCCATCCTGAGCGATATGGAAACCGGCTATAAGGTCTTCCGGGCGGAGGTCGTGCGGGGGATCCCGCTGCGCGCTCGGGGGTTTGAATTCGAACCGGAGATCACGGCCAAGATCCTCAAGCGCGGCTATCGGATCTTCGAAGTTCCTATTTCCTACTACGGCCGAGAGTTCAAAGAGGGGAAGAAAATTCATCCGATCCGCGATGGTCTGAAGGCTCTCTGGACACTGATCAAGTATCGCTTCGTGGATTAGCGAGTTGCGCTTACCTATGGCCGTGTCTACATCTCCCCATGAAGAAGCCCAACTGATCGCTGCAGCCCAATCCGGGGATCTGGAGGCGTTCAACGAGCTCGTCCGTCGATATCAAGATCGCCTTTACACCGTCGCGTATCACATCATGGGCGATCACGATTCGGCCGCGGATGCGATGCAGGAAGCCTTGATCGCCGCCTTTCGGGGGATCCGTAAGTTCCGAGGAGGGTCCTTCCGGGCGTGGCTCACTCGCATCGTCACCAACGCATGTTACGACGAGCTTCGCCGGCGACGGCGTCGTCCCCAGTCCTCCCTGGAGGCGCTGTTCGTGGTGGATCAGGGCCCCGAGGTGGAGATGACCCTCCCGCCGGTGGAGGGGCCGGAGTTTTATGTGGAACGCCAGGAGCTGGCCGATCTGCTCCACCGGGCGATCCAGTGCCTCCCGGAGGATCAACGAGCGGTCCTGGTGCTCTCTGATATTGAAGGCTACTCCTACGAGGAGATCGCGGAGGTCCTCCGGGTGCCGGTGGGGACGGTCAAGTCGCGCCTGAGCCGGGCCCGGATGCGGGTCCGTGATTTCCTGTTGGCCCATCGGGAACTTCTGCCCGGAAGGTTACGTCCTTCTTAGAGAGGGATCGCTGGCGGTTTCGGAGGCGGAGCGCATCCGCTCAACCATCAACGCACTCCGCTTCCTATGAGAGGAGTTCGCCCGAGATCTGCCGTTGCTGGGACTTTTCATCGGACTGGAGAACACGGATTTCTTGGAGAAGAGACGGGGGATCCGAAGCATTTGGGGGCGAGCTGGGCGCCGAAGGCGCCCAGCTCGCCC
>DATMAC010000350.1:0-13971 GCA_035573655.1 Thermoflexus sp. | reverse complement strand
CAAAAACCCTAAATCGAATTTTTCACAATAGAGCATTTTAACCCAGCTTGCGGCCATAACCATGAAGATCGAGAGGGAGGCGAGCGACGGACAATCAGCCCACCGGCCAACGCTTAGGACGCACGGCGGGGTTCACGGCGTCGGAGGGGGGTACGATAAGGTGGGAGATCCAGGGTGATCACGGTCACCCGTGCCTCATCGCTCAGGCGGGCGGCGATTCGCGCGTCCAGCTGCTCTAAAGGGATCGCGGTCGTGATCACGGTCGGGGTGCTGGCCAGATAGCGATAGTTCAGCAGCTGATAGAGCTTCTCCCGCGCCCAGGGGGTCGCGCTCTCCGTCCCCAGATCGTCCAGCACCAGAAATGGCGCCAGCTTCACCTCATCGAAGCGCCGGTCGTAGGGCTGATCGCTCCTCGGGTGGAAGGCTGCCCGCAGCCAGTCGAGGAGATCCGGAACCCCCACGAAGAGGGTTGGGGTTCCCCGAGCGGCGACGACGTGGGCGATGGCGGCGGCCAGATGGGTTTTGCCGGATCCGTAAGGGCCGGCCAGGACCAACCAACCGTGGGGGTCCTCGGCGTAAGCCCGCGCCATCCGGATCGCCTCCCGCAGGTTGTCCCGCTCGCGGGGGGAGAGCTCTGGCCGATCCCGGAAAGTTTCGAAGGTCATCTCCCGGAGCAGCGGGAGGAGGTTCAGGTCCGGCCCGACCGAGGGACCACCCCGTCGGAAGTCGGGGGCCAGGATGGCCACGATTTCCACCAGGCGCGGATCCTGAAGCCGGGAGCGCAGGCGGGGTTCAAAGGCATCCAGGGAGAGGTTTGTTGTGATCACTGTAGGGAGCCGAGCGTTGTAGCGCCAGTCCAGGAGTTGGAACAGCTTCTCTTGGGCCCAGGGCGTGCTCTGCTGGGCGCCCAGGTCATCCAGGATCAAGACCGGGGCCTCGCGCAGTTCCCAGAACCGTTCCTCATAGGAGCTTTCGGCCTCCGGATGAAAAGTCGCCCGCAGCTCGTCGAGGAGATCCGGCACGTTAATGAAAAGAGCAGCCACGCCGCGTTCCAGAAGGCGATGGGCGATGGCCGCGGCAAGGTGAGTTTTCCCACATCCAGTCCCCCCGCGCAGCACCAACCATCCCTCCGGGTGCTCCGCAAACGCCCGGGCTCGCTCCCATGCCCGCCGTAAGCTTCGAGCCTGTTCCGGCGGAAGCCCCAATCCGTCCGGGAGGAAGGTCTCGAACCGCTTATCCTGAAGTACCCGCAGAGAGCTGGTCTCGTGTAGCCGTCGGCGCAACTCCACGGCCTGTCGTTCCGCCTGACACGCGCAAGGCACCGCCCGGCCGAACAGCGGATGACCCGGCGGCACATCATAGGTGATATATCCGAGCCCTCCACAGACAGGGCAAACGGGGGCCCCGGCTTCCGGCTCCGGCCTCCGAGCGCCCGCAGAGGCGAGCTCTTCCCCTTCGGATTTCGCTCCCGCCGGTTTCACTGAGGGCTCTGGCTCAGCGCCGAAGTTTTTTCCACGACTCGACAACACGTCGCCGATGTGCTTCATCCATCCCTCCGGTTTCCCGACCTTCTGCGGCCCAGCGTTCCAGGATCCGACGGACGTAGGACCAGCGGCGGACGTTGCGGGATACAGCGATCCGGATGGCCTCTTCGATCCATTCCGCAGGGTAGGCCTGGGCCGCCTCCTCCAGCTCCTGGGCGATCATGGGGGTGAGAAGCCCGATGTTCTGCTCATATAGCGCGAAAAGGTTGGGGCGATCGGCCACCAACACGGCGGACTCCCCCAAGTCCAGGCTAGCGGGACGGGCGCCCCGTCGGATCGCGTCGTAGGCCATGCGGCCCCGCGGGGTGTTGAGGAAATAGAGATCATCCGCCCGCCCATCCTCCTCCACGCGGACGTGCAAGAGGGTCCCCCGCGCCACCGCTCGATTCAGGCCTTCCCGGATCTCCGCAGCGGAGAGCGCGGCTGTCAGGGCAGGGTCCATCTCCAGCTCGGAGCGTCGGACGTAGCGTAACGGCCCGCTCCGGCGGGCCAAGTGGTAGAAGCAGGCGAGGGTGACCCGCAGCTCCCCCGGGTGGTCGATTTGTGGGAGCAGCTCTGTGAAGAAGGCTTCTGGGATCGGCACCGTACGGGCCTTGCCTGAAGGGAAGCCGGAGAACGTTTTCTTTTCGTTTGAAGCCCTCACAGCCGGATCTCCTGCTTATGCAAATCGATGAACTGGGCCTGGGAAGGACGGAAGTACAGTTCGACGGTCCCAATCGGGCCGTTGCGATGTTTCGCCACGATGATCTCCGCGATATTCTTGCGATCCGTGTCCGGATTGTAGATCTCGTCCCGATAGATGAAGATCACCACATCGGAGTCCTGCTCAATGCTGCCGCTCTCCCGGAGGTCGGCCAGGATCGGCCGCTTATCGTGACGCTGCTCGACGGCGCGGGAGAGCTGAGAGGCAGCCACCACCGGGATGTTCAGCTCTCGGGCCAGGCTCTTCAGGGCCCGGGAGATGTAGGAGATCTCCTGTACTCGGTTCTCCGCTCGGATGTCCGCGGTCATCAGTTGCAGATAGTCCACGATCAACAGATCCAGCCCATGTTCCGCATAAAGGCGACGCGCCTTGGCCCGCAGCTGCAGGGCGGAGATCGCCGGCGTGTCATCGATCCAGATGGGCAACTCGGACAGCACGCTCACCGCGTGGACGAACCGCGGCCACTCGTCCTCTCGCAACTCCCCCAAACGCAGCCGTTGGCCTTCGATGCCGGTTTCTTGGGCCACCAGGCGATGGACGACCTGTTCAGCGGACATCTCCAGCGAGAAGATGGCCACCCGCTGGCGGTAGCGCTTGGCGGCGTTCAGGGCGAAGGAGAGCAGGAGGGAAGTTTTCCCCACACCGGGCCGGGCGGCCACGATCACCAGATCCGAGCGCTGCAGACCCCCCAGCAGTCGATCCAGATCGCGGAAACCCGTGGGGATCCCTAAGGGCTCTCCCCGATGTTCGTAAAGATATTCAATGTGCTCGTAATACGTGCGCAGAAGATCGCGGATGGATTGCACATCCCGGATGAGACGGCGCTGGGCCACCGCAAAGAGGGCTCCCTCCGCGCGATCCAGCAATTCGTCCACATCGCTCTGGGAATCCTCGTAGGCCATCCGGGCGATCTGCGTGGCGGCCTCCAGAAGACGCCGGCGGATCGAATCCCGTTCCACCAGACGGGCGTAATCCATCGCGTGGACGGTGGTGGGGACGCGGGCGGCCAAGCCGATCAGGAAGCCTCGCCCGCCGATTTCTTGAAGACGTCCGTGGCGCTCCAGCTCATCGGCCACGGTCACCGGATCAATGGCCTCCCGGCGATCATGGAGGGCCAAATAAGCCTCCCAGATCCAGCGATGCTTCTCCAAGAAGAAATCGTCCGGCCGCAGCATGGTGGCCAGCGTGTGCATCAATTCGGGATCCAGGAGGACAGCGCCTAAGACGGCTTCTTCCGCCTCCAAGTTATGGGGCGCGAGGGGGACCCCTTCCATCAGCTCGACCTCTGGCATTCACCAGCCTCCTGTCCAGGTTGCCCGTTTATCTTCCTAAAGGACTTTGACCCATGAGCTTATGCAGATCCTCTTCGCCAACGAACATTTTAATCCCCTTTTTCGGAGGGCGCGCTCCTCCACACACCGATGGCGGTCTCCTTGAAGCGCCAAACGGCGGCCCGAGAGCCGCCCCCCGAGAGATGCTTCCACAAAATGATGTGGACACTTTGTTGGTTTTTTCGTAGGGGTTTGGAAGCTGGCTGGGCGCCTCCGGATTCGTCGCAGCAGCCCTTTGTCTGCCTAAATTTTGGGGATGTTCGGTGGAGGGAGCGATGGCTCCTTCCCCCTTTCTCCTCCTCCCTGCAGCCCAAAGGGCTACAGGGAGGAGGGTGGCCCGGGCGCTTTAGCGCTCGGTTCTTCTGTGGAAAAGAAGGAGGGACAAAGGGCCCTAAAGGAGAAAAAGCGACAAGGAAAGGCCCTCCGCCAGGTAGATGCTGGATAAGATCCCAAGGCCAGTCTGTTGCTGGCCACTGGATCGGGGAGGGGTTCACCATTCCGCGCTGAGGAGAATGAGGCGGATCCGAGAGAGCAAAGAAAACCCACCCTGCGATAGGACCCATCCACGCCAGCCCAGCAATGGTCGGATCCTTTATTCCTCTCCAGCCTCCCCCAGATCGTCCAAATCGAGGGACTCGATGAGATCGCGGAAGGGGGATTCCTCCAGCTTGGCCTCGGGGCTTTCAAGGCTCTCGCTTTCGATCTCCTCCTCGTGCGGGTTGACCCCCGCCCGCTCCATGACCTCTTCATCCACGTAGATGGGCACCCTGGCGCGGACCGCAAGGGCGATGGCGTCGCTGGGTCGGGAGTCGATCTCCAAGCGACGGGAGTCCATCTGGATCACGATGCGGGCGTAAAAGGTGTCGTTACGGAGGTCGTTCACCACTACATAGAGGATCGTCCCCCCCATCTCGGTGATGACGTTCTTTAATAGATCGTGGGTCAGGGGGCGGGCGACCTCGATTTGCTGCAGCTCGATGTTAATGGCCTCCGCCTCGTAAGGTCCGATCCAGATGGGAAGGTAGCGGTCGCTCTCCCGTTCTCGCAGGATGATCACTCGGTGCTGAGACATCAGGCTGGCGCGAATGCTATCAATCACCACTTCGATCATCGGAGCCTCCCCGGTTCAGTCCACCGACGCCATTTGGATTCTTACCTCGATTATATCACTGAGGTTGAGAATAGGGCACTGCCAGGATTTCGCAACACTCCAGTGCTTCATCCGCGTTTGTTTTGGGGTATGCAGTTGAGAAGATGGGTGGCTCCCAGCCCCCAAAGAGATGGTGCGGGCCGACGGTCCCGCCCCCCTCCCCGCGGCCCAAAAGGGCTGTGGGGGAGGAGAAAGGGGATAGGGCCATTGGGCAGAACGCTCATTCGAAGCGGAACCGCCACACGCCGATCCCGAAGAAGACTCCCGCGAAAGCGGCCAGAGCACCCACCTTAGGCAACACCTCCCGCAGCCCATATCCCCGCACCAACAGATCCTGGTAGGCGTCCAGCGCCCAGGCATGGGGTGTTAAGAGCCCAATCGTCTTCAGCCATGGGGGCATAATGAAACGCGGAACGAAGCAGCCGCCCAGAGCGGACATGGTCAACAGCAACAACACTGTGAGGCCGCCCACTTGGGCCTCCGTGCGGGCCAGGGCGGCGACCAGCACCCCCAGCCCGGTGGCCGTCGCCGCGGCCGCCAGGCTCACGGCCACCAGGCCGGCCGGCGAACGGCCCAGGCTCATCCCGAACACCAGGCTGGAGGCTCCTAGCATGATTGCGAGTTGGATCAAGTTGATGATGTAGTATGGCACCAATTTGCCGGTCAACATAATTGCCCGGTTCATCGGGGCCACCAACAGCCGGCGGAAGGTTCCCTCCCGTTTTTCCTGAAGGACCGAGCCGGCCAACAGGGTCACGATCCAGAAGATGCCGTAGATTGTGTAGCCAGGGACATTCTGTTGGAAGACATCCGGGTACTTCTCGACCCGCATCCCGGCCGGGGTTGTCCGCTCCAGCGTGACCACGGGTTCCCGGCCTCCCAACAGGCCGCCGGATAGGGCCTCCTGAGCCCGAGCTTTAAACATCTCGCGCTGCTCAGCTGGGACGTGGGGCGCCAGCTGCTCAAAGAGGAAATCCAATCCTTTCGGCGTCATCGCCTTATAGATGCTCCGCTCCAAGAGGCCCCGTAGGGTTCCCAGGATCGGCTCAACGAACTGGCTGGAGGTGGCCGGGTCCACGATGACCAACACCCTGGTGGTATGTCGCTCCGTTGCGGTTAAGTTCTGTTCCAGGGCTTCGGAGAAGTCGGGCGGAAAGACCAGGGCCAGGTTGCGTTTTCCTTCAGCGATCAGCCGCTCTGCCATCTCCTGGGTTAGGGGCTGGCCGTCCCAGGTCGTTTCCACCTGAAAAGCCTCCATTTCATCCAGCTGCCGGAGGATGGCTGTCGCATGCGTCCCCCTATCCTGGTTCACGGCCAGAAGATGAATTTGGTCCTTGCGGGGCCCGAACATGCCGCCCAGGGCGTAACTCATCACCACGATGAAGACGAAGGGCTGCAGAAATATCAGCGCTACCGCCCCCGGATCCTTGAAGAAAATCTTGAGGTCTTTCCAGGTTAAGGCCAGGATTTGATTCCACATCGTGCCCCCCTAATCGCGCAAGCGTTTGCCCGTCAGGTGCAGGAAGACGCTCTCCAGGCTCGGCTCCAGAATCTCCAAGGAGAGGATGGGCACATTATGGGCATTGCACAGTTCGATGAGTTCCAACGTGGCGGCACGGGCTTCGCGGGTTTCGATCTTGAGCCGGTGATCTTGAAGGGAAACGGTCTGCACATGGGGCAGGGCACGGATGGCGGGCAGTAACATCTCCATCGCATCCGACGCCAACCCAACGTAGATGACCCCGCCACCCAACCGGTCGATCAACCCTTTGGGGGTGTCCAGGACCAGGATGTGCCCCTCGTCCATAATCGCCACGCGGTCGCAGAGGCGTTCCGCCTCTTCCATATAGTGGGTGGTGTAGAGGATGGTCATCCCCTCCGCCTTCAGTCGCTCGATGTGCTCAAAGATGAAGTTTCGCGATTGGGGGTCTACGCCAACGGTGGGCTCGTCCAGGAGGAGGATCCGTGGCTGGTGGATAAGGCCGGCGGCGATGTTCAGACGGCGCTTCATCCCGCCGGAGAAGGTGCGCACGGCGTCCCCGGCGCGATCGCGTAACCCCACCAGATCCAGCACAGCGGCGATGCGTTCCTTGAGCGCCGTCCCTCGCAGGCCGTAGATGCGGCCGAAGAAGGCCAGATTGTCCCAGGCGCTGAGGGTGGGGTAGAGGGCCAATTCCTGAGGGACGAAGCCGATGAGCCGCTTGATCCGATGGCTCTCTCGCACCAAATCGTAGCCAGCAATGGTGACCTGCCCCTCATCCGGAGGGAGCAATGTCGCGAGAATCGAGATGAGCGTCGTCTTACCCGCTCCGTTAGGCCCCAGCAATCCGAAGACCTCTCCCTCCTGGATGCAGAAGCTCACCGCATGGACCGCCACCCGCTCCCCATACTTTTTGACCAACCGATTGACCTCGATCATCGCGCGGGGCATCATATTCCCTCCACGCGTTGTCGTCCCGGCGTATGCCTGTTTCGCAGCCTATCCGTGGTTTCCTTCTGGGAGCCTTTTGGGTCGAGCCACGCCGAAGGCGCGCGGCTCGGCCCCCAAAACCCCAAGGGACCGAGATCAAAAATCAAATCTGGAAGGAGCACTCCAACGGTGCAACTCCCATTTCAGCCTCGAATCCCCTATGCCTCGCCTCGCTTGGCCAGCACAATGCTTCCATGAAGCATCTTCTCCAGGCTGGGGGAGCGCTCAGGGCCTATCAGCAAAAGATCCAGGCCGATCTCCAAGCGGCGGGAGAAGAAGAAAAAATAGGGCTTCAGAGCTTCGAGAGGATTTCCAGAAACCTCCTTCACCTGGAGCAGCAAATCTACATCACTGGTGCCGGTGGCGGTCCCGGCGGCCAGGGAACCGATCAGCCGCACCTCCTGGAGTTCTGGAAAAGCTTCCAGCGCCTCAACCGCCACCTCCCGCAATCGTCGGAGGAGCTCATCCTGATCCAGGAAGATGGCTTTCACAGAACCGGATGATATGATCCGCCGCATTTATGTGAAATAATCCACGGGCTTGCCAGAAGCAAAGCCATTCAGAACATCCATACTGGATATCCGGAAGAACCCATTCACGATCCGTTTCCCTCACTCATATCAGTCCTTCCAGCGGTTGGCCCTGGGTTCCCCATTGGAAGCGAATCCTTCGCTATCTCTCGTCGTGAATTATATCAGACCGCTCTGCATGGGTCCGTTGACCCTCCCTCGTAGCTGGTCCTCATCCAAGCGGCCAAGGGGTCCTTCCTCTCTTTTGGCATCCCGATCCCCTCCCCCGCCTTCTTTCATGGACTTCAAACGGCGCGACTCCGATCAACGATCTTTCGGAGGGTCAGGACCGGACCAAAGGCTATAGCGATGCTTGATGGCCTTGATGGCCATCGCAGGGCCTCGTTCCACCATGGCTCGTCTGGTGATCCGCTTCCGGCCTTTGACATCTCGGGGACCCTTGCAGATGGGTCGGAGGCGTTACAGACTGGAGGGTGGAGCCCTTGATCACCCCCGGAGGAGGATCCAATGTCCGTCCTGGAGCTGGACGGCGAGCATTTGACCCTAGAGGACGTGGTTGCCGTGGCGCGGGAGCGACGCCCAGTGGCGCTGGCCCCCGCGGCTTGGGCACGGGTCCAACGCAGCCGGGAAGCGGTCGGGCGGCTGCTCGCGAAGGGCGCTGTCGTTTATGGCGTGACCACCGGGTTCGGTCACCTGCGGAACATCCGCATTTCCCCAGAGCAATCTTCATTGCTCCAGCATAACCTGCTGCAAAGCCATGCGGTCGGCGTGGGCCCGGAGCTCTCCGAGGAGCAGGTCCGGGCGATGATGGTGGCCCGACTGAACACCCTGGCTCGAGGGCATTCGGGAGTGCGTCCGGAGGTCCTTCAGCTGCTCATCGAGATGTTGAACCGGGGGGTTCATCCGGTAGTCCCCGCGCAAGGATCCCTGGGGGCGAGCGGGGATCTGGCCCCTTTGGCCCATATGGCGTTGCCGATGATCGGGTTGGGGGAGGCGATCGTGGGCGGCCGGCGGATGCCCGGGGCGGAGGCGCTGGCGGCCGTGGGGTTGCAACCCTTGCGCCTGGAGGCCAAGGAGGGGTTGGCCCTGATCAATGGAACAGCCTTCATGGCCGGGTTGGGGGCGCTGATCACCTATGATGCAGAAGTTTTGGTGCAAACCGCGGATATCGTGGGCGCGATGACCCTTGAGGCGCTGGAAGGATCGGCGGTGCCTTTCGATGAACGCTTGCACCGGGTTCGCCCGCATCCCCGTCAGATGGACTGTGCCGCCTTCCTCCGACAGCTGGTAGAGGGAAGCGAGCTGTTGAGCGACCCCCGCCACCCTTCGCGGGTCCAGGACGCCTACTCCTTGCGTTGCATGCCCCAGGTACACGGAGCGGTGCGGGATGTGGTCGCCTATGCGCGTTGGGCTCTGGAGATCGAGTTGAACAGCGCTACGGACAACCCGTTGATCTTCTGGGAGGAAGGCGAGGAGGAGCCGGTTGTGCTTTCCGGCGGGAATTTCCACGGGGAATTGATTGCGCTCGCGATGGACTATCTCGCCATTGGGCTGGCGGAGCTGGCCAATATCTCCGAGCGGCGTCTGAACCGATTGCTGGACCCGGCGGAGAACGATGGGCGCTATCCACCGTTCCTGGCCCTGGAGCCAGGTCTGCATTCGGGGTTTATGCTGGTGCAGTATACCGCGGCGGCGCTGGCTTCGGAGAACAAGGTGCTGGCCCATCCTGCCAGCGTGGATACCATCCCCTCTTCTGCGGGGACGGAGGATCACGTCAGTATGGGAGCGACGGCGGTACGCCACGCCGAGTTGGTGCTGCGCAACACGCAGCGGGTGGTGGCCGCGGAGCTGTTCGCCGCGGGTCAGGCGATCGATCTGCGCCGGCGGCAGGCCGGGCGCCCGATGCGGCTGGGCAAGGGGACCCAAGCGGCTTACGAGGTCCTCCGTTGCCACGTGCCTTTCCTGGCGGCGGATACCGTGATGGCACCATGGATGGAGCGGGTATACCGCCTGGTGGCGGAAGGGGTGATCCTCCAGGCAGTGCGAGAAGCTCTAAACGCGTCCTGATTCTTCCTCGTCGGGTGGAGGCCGCGCCGGCGGCCTCCACCCGATGGATTTCCCCTTCTTGAACTATGAGTGAGGCTGTTTGCCTCTCCACTGTCTCAAAACGAAGGCAGACTCGGCGCCATCAGCGCTGAATCGATGTCTTTTGTTGCAATGCTTCCATGGGTTCGTTATAATTCCACGTGACCGACTAGAAGATTCGAAACCCCGGGGAAGCCACGGCTTGGTGAGCGTGCGGATCACTTCCGGAGCGGGGAATAGGTTGGGGATTCCGATCCTGGAGGGAAACAGCCTGTGCGGATCACGACAGAAACCCTTCCACAGCGCCAGGTAGCGCTGACCATCGAGGTGGATCCGGAGCGTGTGGAGAAGGCGATGCGCCAAGTCGCCCGGCGCTTCGCCGAGCAATTCGACATCCCGGGCTTCCGACGGGGCAAAGCCCCGTATGAGGTCGTGGTCCGGACCTTCGGTCGGGAGGCGATCTTCGAGGAGGCCCTGGAGGTCCTGAGTCAGGAAGTCTATCGAGAGGCCTTAGATCAGACCGGCCTGGATCCCTATGGGCCGGGTCGGCTGGAGCGGGTCGATCCGGAACCCTTAACCTTCCGGGTGATCGTCCCACTGAAACCGGAGATCCGGCTGGGCGATTATCGCGCATTGCGTCTGCCTTATGAGCCGCCGGAGCCAACCGAAGAGGAAGTGATGGAGGTTCTGGAACGGCTGCGGCGGGATAACGCCATTATCGAGCCCCTTTCGGAGGGCGTCGCAGAGGCGGGGATGATGGTCACGGTGGCCTTGCGGGCGACGGACGCGGAAGGGAAAACGGTCCTGGAGGATGAGTTATCGTTTGTGCTGGGCCAGGAGCAGCCGCCGCTACCGGGATTAGAGGAGCGGATCCTTGGCATGGCGTTGAACGAAACACGGGCCTTCGAGCTGCCCTGGCCAGGAGATGAAGCCCGCGTCCTGCAGGTGGAGGCGACCCTGACCGGCCTCTCTCGATATTTGCTGCCGGACCTGGATGATGCCCTGGCTCAGACGGTTGGTGATTTCGAGACCCTGGAAGAGCTGAAGGCGAAGATCCGGGAGGATCTGGCGGCTCATAAGCGCCGTCAATACGATGCCGAATACGCCGAGCGCGCCCTCGAGGCGCTGGTCGATCAAGCGGAGGTGGAGTTCCCGCCTCAGATGCTGGAAGAGGAGATCGACGATCTGGTGAGGGATCTCCAGAACGCCCTCGAGCGGCGCGGAGGGAATCTCGAGGCCTATCTGAAGGAGCGGAACCAGACCCTGGAGGAGCTGCGGGAGGAGTTTCGACCTCAGGCCGAACGACGAATCCGCCGGGGCTTGGTCCTCTACCAGTTGGCTCGGGAGGAGGGGCTCGCGGTTTCAGAGGAGGCAGTCGAGCAGGAGGCCAAGGCCCTGCGTCAGCGCATCCAAGTCTCTGAGGAAGCTTGGAAGCAGCTCCAGCCGGAGATCTCATCGTCCATTCGATCCCGACTGTTGGCCCGTCAGGCGCTGGAGCGCCTGGTGGCCATCGCCCGGGGCGAGGTGGAAGCGACTGCCGCCCCGGTGGTGGAGGAGGCGCCGGCTCCAGAAGCCGAAGCCTGAGTTCGTAGTAGTGCACTTCAACGCTCGTGCTCTTAGAGGAACAAAGCAGCAGTCCGATCTCTCTGTCATGCAAAGGAGGCTGGCGATGGCCCGAGCAGGATTGCCGGAAATGCTGATCCCGATGGTGATTGAGAACACGGGGCGCGGCGAGCGGGTTTACGACATCTACTCGCTGCTCCTCAAGGAGCGGATCATCTTCCTGGGGACGCCGATCACAGACCAGGTGGCCAACCTGGTAGTGGCTCAGTTGCTCTACTTGGATCGGGAGGACCCGGAGGAGGAGATCCGGCTTTACATCAACTCGCCCGGCGGGCTGATTTATCCCGGCCTGGCGATCTACGACACGATGCAGCAGGTGCGCGCCCCTATCTCCACCATCGCGGTGGGCTGGACGGCGAGCATGGCCACCGTGCTCCTGGCCGCTGGGACGAAGGGCCGTCGCTTCGCCCTGCCGCACGCGACGATTCACATGCATCCGGCGGGAGGTGGCGCCCACGGCTACGCGCCGGATGTCGAGATCCAGTATAAGGAATTGATGCGGATGCAGAATCTGATCTTCGAGCTGCTGGCGCGTCACACCGGCCAGCCGGTGGAGCGCATCGCTGATGACTTCGATCGCGACTATTACATGTCGGCGGAGGAGGCGGTGAAGTACGGGATCATCGACGAAGTCCTCAAGCCGCCGCCGCATAAGGAGCTCCCGCCGCTGCCGACTCATGCGGTTGCCACGCCGGACGGCCGCAAGGAGTAAGGGGATGCAACGCGCGCGCAGGGAGGCTCCGCGTTGCTCCTTTTGCCGGCGTGACCCTGACGAGACGGGCCGGCTCCTGGCAGGCCCGGACGAGGTTTATATCTGTGAAGAGTGCGTGGAAACCAGTTACCGCATGCTCAAGGGGGAGGGCAGGGAAACCTGTTCCTCCCCAGTTCTTCCCCGGCGTCTCCCTTCCCCCCGTGAGATCTACGCCTATTTGGACCAGTATGTGGTGGGTCAGGATCGGGCCAAGCGGGTGCTATCGGTGGCGGTTTACAATCACTATAAGCGAATCGCTAGCGGGGGGCGCTGGGGCGATGTGGAGATCGAGAAGAGCAACATCCTCCTCATCGGCCCGACGGGTTGCGGGAAGACCTTGCTAGCGCGTACCCTGGCCCGTTTCCTCGACGTCCCCTTCGCCATCGCCGATGCGACCTCGCTCACAGAGGCAGGTTATGTGGGGGAGGATGTGGAGAACATCCTCCTGCGACTGATCCAGGCTGCGGATTACGATCTGGCGCGGGCGGAAACAGGCATTGTTTACATCGATGAAATCGATAAGATCGCCCGCAAATCTGGGGACAACCCCTCCATCACCCGCGATGTCTCCGGTGAGGGCGTCCAGCAGGCCCTGCTGAAAATCATCGAGGGCACGATTGCCAATGTCCCGCCCCAGGGCGGCCGCAAGCATCCCCATCAGGATTTCATTCAGATCAACACCACCCACATCCTTTTCATCTGTGGCGGCGCTTTTGAAGGGCTCCCCAAGATCATCGCGGAACGCTTGAGGCTGCGGGGGCACCTCGGCTTTCCGGGCGAGGCCAGAGTCCGCGGGCGGGTTACGCTCTCCGAAGCCGAGCTGTTGCAACAGGTCACCCCGGATGATCTTGTCCGGTTCGGGCTGATTCCCGAGCTGGTGGGACGGTTGCCGGTGGTGATCCCGGTGGACCCGCTGGATCAGGAGGCGTTGAAGGCGGTGCTCACACGGCCGCGCAACGCCCTGGTGAAGCAGTTCCAGCGGTTGTTCGCCTTGGATAATGTGGAGCTGATCTTCACGCCGGATGCGATTGAGGCGGCCGCGGAGGAGGCTCTGCGTCTGGGGACGGGCGCGCGGGCCCTGCGGTCGATCCTGGAGCGGACGTTGATGGATGTCATGTATGAGATCCCCTCTCATCCCCAGATCCGTCGCTGTATCGTCACCGCCGAGGCCATCCGAGGGCAAACGATGCCACTCCTCCTCACCGAATCGGGTCAGCCGGTGGAATTGCGCCGGGTGGCGTAACGATTGAGCCTCTATGTGGCCTGGTTGGGCCAGCTTCCTGTTCAACAGGCGGCGGTTGGACCACTACTCTCTAAAGAGACCGATCCAAATTTGCCTGAAGACCAAGTATAATTATGGCGAGAATGAAAACAATATGGAGATGCATATGGGATTCACGGTTAAAGAATTCCGCGATCTGATTCGGATTCTGGAAGCCCATCCCGAGTGGCGAACCGAATTGCGGCGGCTGGTGCTGACGGAGGAGCTCCTCGCTTTACCGGAAATCATGCGAGCCCTAGCGGCTAAGGTAGACGCCTTGGCGGAGGCGCAGCGGCGGCATCATGAGGAGTTTGCGGCCCATCGGCAGGAGTTTTTAGCTTATCGGGCGGAGACGGATCGTCGGTTTGCGGCCCTGGCGGAGGCGCAGCGGCGGACGGAGGAGGCGGTGGCGGCCCTGGCGGAGGCGCAGCGGCGGACGGAGGAGCGGGTGGGGCGGCTGGAGGAGGCGGTGGCGGCCCTGGCGGAGGCGCAGCGGCGGACGGAGGAGCGGGTGGGGCGGCTG
>DATMAC010000349.1:0-6811 GCA_035573655.1 Thermoflexus sp. | reverse complement strand
CGCTGGAACCCGCGGTGGTCGCCTTGGGCCGCCAGCCTTTCCTGAGCGATGAGATGAGCACCACGGTGGCAGGCCGCCGCATCCTCATCCTCCATGGTGATGACGCGGAACGCTTGCAGCAGGCGATCGCATCGGGGGAATTCGATTATGTCTTCCATGGCCACACCCATCGGCGCCGGGACGAACGGATCGGACGGACCCGGGTGATCAATCCAGGCGCCTTAGGGGGCGTTCGCCACGAGAGCCGTTCGTTTTGCATCCTGGATCTGGACACGGACGAACTTCGCTTCATCGAGGTCGAGCCATGAGGGAGGAGCTGTTCCCGCCCGATCTGCCGTTCCAACTCGCTGTGCCCATCGAAGTCCGCTTCCGGGATATGGACGCGATGGGCCATGTCAACAACGCGGTCTATTTCACTTACTTTGAGCAAGCGCGCATCCATTACCTTCGCCATCTGGCCCAATTGCCCCCTCCTTTGGAGCCGTTCGGGATGATTGTGGCGGAGGCGACCTGTCAGTATCGAGCGCCCATCACCATGGGGATGCCGATTCAGGTGTGGATCCGGGTCGCTGAGGTACGCCAGCGGAGTTTCATCTTCCTGTATAAGATCGAGCGCCGCGACAACGGCCAGATCATGGCCATGGGGCGCTCCGTCCAGGTTGCCTACGATTACGCGCGGGGAACCCCCGTGCCGATCCCAGAGCCCTGGCGGGAGCGCTTCCTTCAATTCGAGGAAGGTGCATGGACCCATACCCTTCACGGGCTCACGGAGCGAAGGACGCCATGATCATTGTGGATGCCCATGAGGATCTGGCCTGGAACGCTCGATCGTTCGGGCGGGATTACACCCAGTCCGCTTATATCAACCGGGAGCGGGAGGAAGGGACGGAGATCCCTCGCTTGAACGGGCGCTGCATGCTGGGCCTTCCGGAGTGGCTGGCCGGCAGGGTCGCGGTGATTTTCGGGACTGTGTTTGTGATGCCCAGCCGTCGAGCGCGTTCCCCCTTGGAGCGGGCCTATCGCACGCCGGAGGAAGCATATGCGGAGGGGATGGCCCAGCTGGATTACTACGAGCGCCTTGTAGAGACCCAACCGCGGTTCCAGCTCATCAACACCCGGAAGGATCTGGAAGCGGTGCTGGAGACCTGGAAGGATCCTCCCCCGGAGCCGGATGTCGACCCCCGGCGCATCGGGATCGTCCGGTTGATGGAGGGGGCGGATCCCATCCGCCGGCCGGAGGAGGTGGAGGTCTGGTATGAGCGAGGCGTGCGGATCATCGGCCTGGCCTGGGGGGCCACTCGCTACGCGGGCGGCACCGGAGAGCCCGGGCCGTTGACGGATGAGGGGCGCCGTCTCCTCAAGGCCATGCAGGAGTTCCCCATCATCCTGGATCTCAGCCATATGGCCGAGCGGAGCTTCTTCGAAGCCCTTGATCGTTACGAAGGCCCAGTGATCGCCAGCCACTCGAACCCCCAAGCCCTGGTGCCTGGGGATCGCCAGCTCTCCGATGCGATGATCCGTGCCTTGGCGGAGCGGGATGGGGTGATCGGGGTGGTGCTCAGCAACCGGATGCTGAAGAAGGGATGGACGCGAGGGGATCCGAAGGAGGCGGTGACGGTATGGGATGTGGTGCGGGCCATCGATTACATCTGCCAGCGGGTTGGAGATGCCCGCCACGTTGGGATCGGGAGCGACTTCGATGGGGGTTTCGGGGCGGAGGCGACGCCGGCCGAGTTCGACACGGTGGCCGATCTCCCGAAGATCGCCCATGCGCTTCAAGAGGCGGGCTTTACAGAGGCAGACATCGAGGCGGTGATGAGCGGAAACTGGCTGCGGATCCTGCGGCGGGGGCTTCCGGATTGAAGAAGCGTTTTCTGTGCGAGGCAGCCCGCACGACATCGAACTTCCAAAGGGTTTAGCAAATCCCTGGGAACCTGGAGAGGAGGCGACGGCGGATGTGGCAGGCGGAGGAGGGGCCGGAGGAGCGACCGGTCCTGGTGATCGGGGCCGCTGGCTTGGATCTGAAGGGTTACGCGTCGGGGGCGATCCGGCTGGGCGCCACCAATCCCGGTCAGGTGCGTCGGAGCGTTGGGGGCGTGGCCCGCAACATCGCGGAGAACTTGGCCCGCTTGGGCCATCCGGTGATCCTGATCTCGGCCCTCGGCGACGATGAAGCCGGTCGCTGGGTGCTGGAACGGACCCGGGCGCCTGGTGTGGACGTAAGCCACGTGACGGTGGTCCCTGGAGGGCGAACTGGGGTTTACCTGGCGGTTTTGGATGAGCAAGGCAACCTGGTGGTCGCAGTGGACGATATGGGGATCTTAGAATCCATCACGCCGCGCTACTTGCAAGCCTGTCGGGCGCTCTTCGAAAGGGCGTCCATGGTGGTCTTGGATGCCAATCTGTCCCCCGCCGCGTTGCGGATGGCCGTTCGCCTCGCCCGCCGGTCCGGCATCCCTGTAGCGGCCGATCCGACCTCGCCGACCCTCGCGATGCGCCTCCGCCCCATTCTCTCCGAATTGTATCTGGTGACTCCTAATACAGCGGAAGCCGAGGCCTTAACCGGGCTGCCGGTTTCCAGCGTGGATGAGGCGCTCTTCGCCGCCCGCTATCTCACGGCGCTGGGGGTTCAGATCGCCATTATCACGATGGCGGAGCTGGGCCTGGTCTACGCGGCCGGGGATCTCAGCGGGCATATCCCCGCCCTGCGGACAGAGATCGTGGATTTCACCGGGGCTGGGGATGCGTTGACGGCAGCGGTGATCTTCGCCCTCCTCCACGGCATTCCGGTCGAGGAAGCAGTTCGCTTGGGTGTGGCCGCAGCTGCGTTGACCCTCCGCTCCCAGGAGACGGTCTCTCCGGACCTGACTTTGGAGCGGCTGTATGAGCAGCTGCTCATTTAGAGCGTGTCTGAGAAATATGCAGGAAGCCGCGTCATGATTCTGCCCTTCGCACGCTATGCCAATCCGGATATCCGGGGTTCGATCCCCCTTCCCCACGGCCCTTTGGGCCGTGGGGAAGGGGATCTAGGGGAAGTGGAACCCTTCCCCGCTTACAGGGTAGGTAGTTACCCAGAGCAAGTTCTCAGACACGCTCTTAGAGCGATGAGATAGAGGAAAGGGATCGCGGGCTGCCGGGGACGGCCTGGACCCCATGGGCGGCCATCCCGCCGATCAACACCATTGCCGGGGGAAAGAGGATGGAGCATCCATCGCGAGCGGCCTGGATGGAGACGTTCCTCGGGCTTCAGGATGAGCTGGTCGCGCTGTTGCGCGAGTTAACTGTTCGGGAGTCCCCCACCACCGAGAAAGCGGCTGTGGACCGTTTGGGGGAGTTCGTGGCGGATCAGCTGCGGGATCTTGGAGCCCGGGTCGAGCGCATCCCTCAAGAGACAGTGGGTGACCATTGGATCGCCACCTGGGGGGATCCGGAGGCTTCAACCCAGATCCTCACCCTTTGCCACCTGGATACGGTGTGGCCCCTGGGGACGCTGGCTCGCATGCCGATCCGTGAAGAGAACGGCCGGCTCTATGGCCCAGGGGTCTTCGACATGAAGGGAGGGATCGTTGTCCTTCTGGGCGCCATGCGGGGGCTTCTGGCGCTGGGCGTTCGGCCTCCCCATCGCATCCGCATGCTCTTCACCAGCGATGAAGAGACCGGCAGCGAGACTTCCCGTCCTCTGATCGAGGAGGAAGCCCGGCGCAGTCACCTGGTGCTCTGTCTGGAGCCAGCGCTCCCCGACGGGAGTCTGAAAACATTTCGCAAAGGGGTAGCGGATTTCACCGTGGTCGCCTACGGCCGGTCCGCCCACGCCGGGGCGGATCCCCAGCGCGGGATCAATGCCATTGAGGAACTGGCGTATCAGATCCTTCGCCTGCGCGGGCTGGCGGATATCCGCCGGGGCACCACGGTGACGGTGGGCGTGATCCGAGGCGGCACCCGTCCCAACGTGGTGCCGGAATATGCGGAGATGGTGGTGGATGTGCGGGTGGCGACGCGGGCGGAGATGGATCGGATCGAGAGGGCTTTTCGAGCCCTTCGGCCGGTCCTCGAAGGGGCCCGTTTGGAGGTGCGGGGTGGATTCAACCGGCCGCCGATGGAGCGCAACGCCCAGATGGTCGCTACCTTTGAACGGGCTCGTGCCATCGCCGCCGAGCTGGGCATGACCCTCACGGAGGGGGGAACGGGTGGGGGAAGCGACGCGAACTTCACGGCGGCGCTGGGGATCCCGACCCTGGATGGCTTAGGGGCGATCGGCAACGGCGCTCACGCCCTGGAGGAGCATGTGCGCATCGATTCCCTCCCCCAGCGGGCGGCCCTCGTTGCAGCTTTGCTGACCCGATGGACGGTATTATAGTTGTAGAGCGAAGTTAAGTTGGAGACCAAATGGTGTAGTCCATTTGCCCTCAAAAGATCTAGGAAGTCCGTGTAATGCGTGAAGAGTTGATCTGTGCAGCTGAGCTCATTCGGCGTTCGCGCTATCTGGTCGCCCTGACCGGGGCGGGGATCAGCACGCCATCCGGGATCCCCGATTTTCGGAGCGAGGGCTCCGGGTTATGGAGCATCTACGACCCGATGGAGGTCGCCTCGATCTGGGCTTTCTCCCGCCGTCCCGAGGCGTTTTTCGAGTGGGTGCGCCCGTTGGCCCGTCGGATCTTGGAGGCCCAGCCGAACCCGGCCCATTACGCTCTGGCCCGCTTGGAAGCCGCAGGCATCCTGAAGGTATTGATCACCCAGAACATCGATGAACTCCACCAGAAAGCGGGCTCCCGGAACGTCATCGAAGTGCACGGCCACTTGCGGGAGGCTACTTGTATTCGATGCTATCGGAAAGTTCCTGCGGATCCCTATCTGAAAGCCTTCCTGCAGGATGGGACGATTCCGCGTTGTGAGCAGTGTGGAGGTGTGCTGAAGCCGGATATCATCCTCTTCGGGGAGCAATTGCCAGTCCGCGCATTCCTGGCCGCACAACAGGAAGCCCGGCGGGCCGATGTGTTCCTGGTCGCCGGCTCCTCGCTGGAGGTCGCCCCCGCTGGGGACTTGCCGATCCTGGCCAAGGAGCACGGTGCTCGCCTGATTATTATTAACCTCTCTCCAACAGTAGCCGATCGGTACGCGGATCTCCGAATCCGCATGGACGTGGCCGAAGCCCTTCCACAATTGGCGGAGATGGTGCTGGGTCCGGAGCAGGCCATGACCTCGAGTAGTTATCCTGAAGGGGCGATCGGTTGAATGAAAAAAGCGCGTGGCGAACTTGGGGGTGGGTGGTGTCGCCTTTGGCGATCCATCCTCCTTAAATCAGAGAAATGAGCTGGGGAGGGTCTGAATGGCGCTGAAGGGGAACCTCCGGGATTTCAATACCACCCAACTGCTCAACCTGATCCATCTGGCCCGGAAGACGGGAACATTGACGGTGGAGAGCCGAAACGGCACGGCCCGGCTATGCTTTAAGGACGGCAAGCTGATTTACGCCGCGCTGGATCGTCAGGATGGACGCTTGGCGGAGGCCCTGATCCGGGCCGGAAAGCTCCAGCCGGAGCAACTGAAGGCGTTCGACCTGACACGTCTTCAGGACGATAAAGTGCTGGGCCTCAAGCTGATTGAGGCGGGTTATGTCACTCAGCAAGACATCCTGAACAGCCTGCGGGCCCAGATGCTGGATGTGGTCTATCGCTTGTTTTCTTGGAACGAGGGTGTTTTCCGCTTTGAGCCGGATCTTCAGGCGCTACAGAACCGCATCCCGGTTCCCATCGATTTGGAGAACATCATTATGGAAGGGGTCCGACGCCTTCGGGAGGTGGAGCGCCTGAAGGAGGAGCTTCCCGATTTGGACATCCCGGTTCGGTTGACCAGTCGTCCGGAAGCCATTCGCAAGGTGCAGCTGAGCCCAGAGGAATGGCGGGTGATCAGTCAAGTGAACGGCCGGAACACGATCGAGCAGATCATGCGCCGCCTGAACATGGACGAGGTTCAAATCCGGCGCATTATCTATGGCCTTCTCCAGGCAGGCCTGATTGAGCTGGGAGCGCCGCCACCTGTAACCCCGCCGGGCGTGCCAGTCCCAGGGCCTAGGGGTGGGGTCTCGCGTTCGGTGGTGGAGAAGCTCATCAATTACTTCCGCAGGCTTTAGCATCCTGGTGCCATCCAAAGATCCCTCGGGAGGGACAGCCGCCCTATGCAAGCGGTGAAGATTGTGGTGACCGGGCCCTTCGCCTCGGGGAAAACCCAATTCATTCGTACGATCAGCGAGATCGAAGTGGTATCCACCGAGCGACGGATCTCCACGGCCTCGGAGCGGGCGATCAAGGATCAGACCACGGTGGCGATGGACTTCGGGCGGATTACGATCGATAAAGATCTGGTGCTATATTTGTTTGGCACGCCCGGCCAACGGCGGTTCGATTTCATGTGGGAGATCCTGGCCGAGGGGATGTTGGGGTTCATCGTCATGGTGGATAGCACGAGACCTGAGACGTTCCGAGAGGCCCGCAATATCCTCGACACCTTCCGCCGCTACGCGCAAACCCCCTTTGTCGTTGCCGCTAACAAACAGGATCTCGAGGACGCATGGGATCCGGAGGATCTGCGCATTGCGCTGCGTCTGGACAGCCAGACGAAGGTGTTGCCGTGCGTGGCCACCCGACGGGATAGCGTGAAAACCGTGGTCCTGGAGTTGCTTTACTCGATCCTTGAGGAGCTTTCCACATCACGGTAGCGCTCATATCCCCATATCTCTTCCCACAGCCCTTGGGGCGGTGGGGAAAAGGAGAGAAAAAATCTCGGGGCTGGGGGCCGCCTTCGGCGGCCCCCA
>DATMAC010000348.1:0-3736 GCA_035573655.1 Thermoflexus sp. | reverse complement strand
GGCGGAGCCGCGCGCCGAAGGCGCGCGGCTCCGCCCCAAAATCCCCCGAAGAAAACCAACGGCGTAACCCCTATGGGATGTACACGATGGCAAGTTCGTTCAACCGGGTTCGTGAAAACGCCCGACGGACATCAAGCGGGGGTCCGCCACATCGCCTCGATCTCCCGGAGCGGCTCCGATCCGTTGACCCAGCTCACGCCGGGCTCCCGCTGGACCCGCAGGGCGCCGTGAGGCACCAGGACGGCGGGGCAATCGATGTGGCGGATCCAGTAGAGGCCGGCGGGCAGAGCGTTGTAGGGTGGGAGATCCGGCAAGGGCTCATCGAAGGCCAGCCGGATCATGTAGTACGGCATATTGCAGCCAGCCCGCGTGTAAAAATACGTGGTGGTGAAGAAGCGCCCCGCGTTGATCTCCGTGGGGAAGAGGTTGCCATGCGCGTCCTCCATCAGGTCCACGCTGAACACCCCGGTGGCCTGCGGATCCACCGCCAGCACGCAACGGGTGGCCACCTCGTTCACCCGCTCGTCGTGCACCGTCACGGTCACCGCGCTGGTCCCGGTGCGGCCCGAGGGGGCCAGGTGGGGGTAGATGTATTCGATGCGCTGGCGGCCTTGCGAGACGATGAGCTTCCCATCTTTCCACAGGGATTGCCAAGCGAACTCCCGGCCCGAGAAGTAGGGTTGAGCGATGAACGCCCAATCCACACCGCGGGATCGCCAGTAGGCGATCCAGTGGATCCCGGTCTCGATCCGCTCCACGAGGGTCGCTCCGCGCGCCCCCGCGCCTTCCCGCGCTCGGAGCCAGAGGGGCAGCCCGATGATCTCGACCGCCCGCTCCAGATCCTCCACGGAGTCGACCGGCACGGTGGGGAAGGTGTGGATCCCCGCTTGACGCCAGCGCTCGGCCGAGGCCTGCTTGTCTTGGAGCAGCCGCACGGTTTCCTTCCGGGGAAGGAACACCCGGGCCGGGAAACGTTCCCGATGCTCGGATAAGACCCGGACCTCCACATCCGGCTGAGCGTGGATCAGGTCGATCGCCTCCCGTTCCACGATCTCCACGATCACGTCCAGGTATTCCGGGTGGTTCACCGGCGGCACGAGATAGACCCGATCCGCTGGCACCCATTCCAGGTGGAAGGGGTTCATGTCGGTGCCGACGATGTAGAACGGCTCTGGCGCCTCGCGCCATGAACGGATCACGTTGATGCCCGGCGGTCCCCCGGCCCCCAAGAGCAGGATGCGTTTCATCTTGGATTTCGGTTTCATTGGAGCCACCCTTCATAGGAGGTTGGGACATCGATGACCCAGGTCTGGTGGGAAGCAAGGGCTTCCACCAAGACATCGGCCAACATCTCTGCGGTCTCCACGGTGATCCCCCGCGCTCCGAAGGCCGCGGCGAGCGTCGGGAGATCCGGGTTCCCCAGCGTGGTGCCGACGGCTTCTCCGAAGCGGGCGATCTGCATCCGGCGGATCAACCCCAGGGCGTTGTCCCGCATCACCAAGGCGACCACCGGAAGGCCGTGGCGCACGCTCGTTTCCAGCTCCTGGACGTTCATTAAGAAGCCGCCATCGCCGCTCACCGCCACCACCGGGTCCTCCGGCCGGGCCAGCCGGGCCCCCAGGGCGGCGGGGAGGGCGAACCCCATCGCCGAGAGCCCGTTGGAGAACAGGATCTGTTGACGGCCCCGAATCGGGTAGGTCAGACCCATCGCGTATTTATTCAGCCCGACGTCGACGGTGAGCACCGCATGGTCTGGAAGCACCTGAGCCAGCGTACGGGTGATGGCGGCGGGGGAGAGCGGGGCGGAGTCCACCACGGGCTGCTGAAGGGCCTTTCGGATGGCCTCTCGAACGGCGGAGACGGCCAACCAGGGCTGGCGACCGGAAGGCGCCAAGGCGGCCAGCTCCTCCAGGATCGCGGTCACATCCCCGGCGAGGGTGACGTCGGCGTGGAGGAGGGCGCCCTCGGCCTCAAAGACGCTGTCCACGCACACCACTCGCTTGTGGTTCCCCACCATCCACAGGCTCGGCTTCACGCCCTCCACCTCGTCGTAGCCGATGGTGAGGATCAGGTCGCATGCGGTGAACAACCCCATCAGTTCCCCTCGGGCATGTCGGCTGATGACGCCCAAGCACAGCGGGTGATCCTCCGGCAACGCTCCTTTGCCCATGTAGGTGGTGAGGGTGGGGATCTGATAGGCCTCCACGAAGCGACGCAGGGAAGCCTGCGCCTGGGCGCGCAGCGGGAGATTGCCCACCACCAGGACCGGCGCCTGGGCCTCCCGCAACCAGGCGGCGACCTGCTGCAACGCTCGGGGATCTGGACCGGAGTGCGTGCGAGAGGGATGCCCGGGGAGCTCGCCGCCCAGCTGGAAGAGGAAACATTCTCGCTCCAGCACATTGACCGGGAGGCTGAGGTGGACGGGTCCCGGCCGCTCAGCGCGTGCGACCTGGAAGGCATATTGCAGGGCGGCAGGGATGAGCTCGGGGTCGCGGATCACAGTGCTCCACTTCGTGATCGGCTGGAAGAAGGCAGCGAGGTCCACATATTGGTGGACCCCCGGGCGCATCTGGTCGGTGGGGACCTGGTCGGAGAGCGCCACCACCGGGGAGCGATCCAGCATCGCGTTGGCGAGGCCGGTCGCCAGGTTGGTCGCTCCTGGGCCCAACGTGGAGAAGCAGACGCCGGGCCGGCGGGTCAGCCGGCCGTAGGCGTCGGCCATGAAGGCGGCGGCCTGTTCGTGGCGCCCCGTGATGAAGCGGATGGGGCTCGCGCGCAGGGCTTCGAAGAGGGTGACCTCGTCTCCCGGCAGGCCGAAGATCACGTGGACGCCGTGTTGTTGGAGGCTTTCGATCAAAAGGGCTGCCCCGTTCATGGAGTTGCTCCTTTCCTTTGCTTGCTCCGTTGCGTGCGGGGTGGGCCGTGTAAGCGGCCCATCCCGCACCGAAATTCCACGAATCGTTCGAACATCGAGAAGCCCGATGGACGGTGAGAGCTGAGCCACGCACCGGGGGCGCGATGATCCCTCTCACCTTTCTCCTCCCTCCCCACAGCCCGAAAGGCCGCGGGGAGGTGAGGAGAAAATTTTTTCCTAGGGTTGGGCTGGAACGGGCGCTATTGCGGCATTATTTTGGGCCATCGCCTGGGGCGGAATTTTCCCCCTCGTCCCCCCAAACCTCATTCCACCTCCTCCCCTCGCCCGCCGCTGAAGGCGTGCGGGAGAGAGGAGGGGGGTGGGAGCGTTGCGGTGGATTGCCGCAATCGTTTTTCCAGTTGCGATAGCGCCCATTCTTTTCTTGCGAACATCCGCCACAGGCTCTCGGTTTCCTCTGGCGTTTGATGGCCGGGAAGGCCTTTCACGCGCCATCCGGTGGCAGGAAGGCTTGTTCTTTGTCTGACGGGTAGGACGGGCACTGAAGTGCCCTACTACGAACGGGATTTTGTTCGTAGTAGGGCGCTTTAGCGCCCGTTTTTTCTTGTGAACATTCATTGTGAGTCTTCGATTTCCTCTGGCGTCTGATGGCCTGGAGGGCCTTTCACGCGCCGTTCAGCGGGTGGAAGCCCGTTCTTTGTCTGACGCATAGGACGGGCACTGTTGCACTTTAACAAATTATGCCGACAATTAGGGAAACCTACGATGGGAGGGTGCGATGCCGGCGGCCAAGAAGCTGACGCTGAGTGAACGTCAACGAAAGGAACTGGAGGCCTGGACCAAGAATCCCCCCAAGCCCTATCT
>DATMAC010000347.1:0-3762 GCA_035573655.1 Thermoflexus sp. | reverse complement strand
GAGAAGGGCAGCATCGTGACATGGTTTCCTGCATATGTCTCAGACACCCTCTCAAAGCCCCCAAGAGAAAACGGATGATGTGTGAGAACGGCTGAATCGTTACGAAACCCCGTTCACGGATGTGCCGACCGCAGGAGGCTGCGTCGGCTCGCGTGGAGGATCGTATAACCGATCACGCGGTTCTCACGATATCGAATAATGATATCATCATCGGTCAGCTCACTATCCGTTGCGGGGACTGGATCGCCGAAGCTGACATACAGAACATCTGCCTCTGGATCGTACGAAATCCAGATGGTTTGTTTGGGGATTTCTAGAATGTAAGGCAGAAGTTCAAGATAGGCTTCGATCTCCCTCATGGCCATATCTCTTTTCTCCCCTTCCTTAGCGCATGAACTCTCCGAGTCAGAAACGCAGTGATGATGAAACCATCGTTTTCAAGTTCCGATAAACCACCACAAGCCATTTTCCCGGGGCCATCTCCCGAACGGCCAGCAATTCCCCTAATTTCCCGGCGAAAATTCGCTCCGGTTGCTCGATCGTTCGGAGGATCTCTTGTTGCCAAGCGGCAAGCTCCGGATGCCCCCTAAGGATATGGAGCCAACGCTCTTCCGTCAGGCGAATTCGGATCCCGTTTTGAGAGCGCGCCTCAGCGATCATCTTAAAAGCACGTTCAGCCGTGTCCAACAACTCGGGAAGAGGCGCTCCTTCCCGGTTCTTTTAGGAAAGCCGCGGCGGGCGACCTCATCGTACCTCCACCGCCTGCATCGCCCGCAACCGCGCGACGGCTCGGGGGAGGACCTCCAGGACGACGTCGATGTCCTCCTCTGTGTTCGACTTCCCCAGGGTGAGCCGGAGGGAGCCCACGGCCCATTCATGAGGGAGGCCCATCGCCAGCAGCACCTCCGAGGGCTCCGGACGGCCGCTGGTGCACGCGGAGCCGGTGCTGGCTGCGATCCCCTCGACATCCAGGGCCAGAAGCAGCTCCTCCCCGTTGATCCCCTTGAAGCTGAAGCTCGCGTGGTGCGGCAGGCGCTCGGTTGGATGGCCGGTGAGGCGGGCCTCAGGGACCCGCTCCAGGATCCCCTGGATCAACCGATCTCGCAGCCGTCGCAGCCGGGCGTTCTCGCTCTCGCGGCTCTCCTGAGCTAAGCGCAGGGCCGTGGCCAGCCCGACGATCCCGGCCACGTTCACCGTGCCCGCCCGTCGGCCGCGCTCATGCCCTCCACCGGTGATGGCCGGGAGGTAAGGCGTCCCCTGGCGGATGTAAAGCAATCCCACCCCCTTCGGGCCATAGAATTTATGGGCGGAGAGGGTGAGCAGATCCACCCCCAACCGGTTGACATCCAGATCCAACATCCCGCCGGCCTGGACCGCATCGGTGTGGAACGGGATCCCCTTGGCGCGGGCGATGCGGGCGATCTCGGGGATAGGCTGGATCGTCCCTACCTCATTGTTGGCGTACATCACACTGATCAGGATCGTATCCTTTCGAATCGCCCGACCGACGTCATCCGGATCCACCATGCCGTATTCATCGACCGGCAAGTACGTAACCTCGAAACCGAAAACCTCCTCAAGTTGCCGGGCGGTGTTCAGCACGGCGTGATGTTCGACCGAGGACACAATGATGTGGTTCCCCCGGCCAGCCCGGCGCTGGGCGAAGGCCACCCCCCGCAAAGCCAGGTTGTCGCTTTCAGTCCCCGAGCCGGTGAACACGATCTCGGTGGGATGACACCCCAGGATGGCCGATACCGTGCGACGGCTTTCCTCCAGCGCCTTCGCCGCCGCCCGCCCGACCCGGTGGATGGAGGCCGAGTTCCCATAGATCTCAGTGAAATAAGGCAGCATCGCCTCCAGCACCCGGGGATCCACTGGGGTGGTGGCCGAGTGATCCATGTAGATCGTCCGCACCGCCATGGCACGCCTCCTCCACTCAGGATCCGCCTTCAGCCCACGATGGATTCCATGGCGATCCCTTCATTATTAGGAGTTACGCCGTTGATTGCTTCTTGGGGTTTTTTGGGCGGAGCCGGGCGCCTTCGGCGCCCGGCTCCGCCCCAAAAAAATTTTTTCTCCCCCCTCCCCACGACCCAAAGGGCCGTGGGGAGGGGGGACGAAGGAGGGGTGGGGCCCTTCCGCCTCCCGTCGCAGGCCAGAACTGCGTAACTCCTACATTTTAAATTAACGCGAAAGAGGACAGCAAAAAACGCCGAAGCAACCCTGCCCGGATCGCCCGAGGAGTTGCCAGCGGCGTCGCCGCATCAAGCGCCACCTGGCTCCCTCTCCCCGGGATGGCCGGCCTCCAGGACGGCGCGGGTGAGCTCGCTGAGGAACGCCAGGGAACGCGGGCGGCGCTCCATAATGGTCAGGAGATAGCGCCCGACCACCTCGCCAAGCTCCTGCAGGGTGGGCAGGCTGAATGGAGCCGCTCGGAAGGCCGGATAAGAGCTTCGGAGAATAAAGCGCATGCCCTTCAAGGCCCGGCGGCTCAGGGGGCAGGCCGTTGGGAACCGAGGGGCGCACCGGGGGCAGAGAACGCCTCCCCGCTCGGAAGCGAAGCCGTAAGGCCCCCGTTCCTCTCGAAGCGGCTCCCCACATCCGACGCAGAATTCCACCTGGGGACGGAACCCCGCGAGCTCCAGAAGGTGGAGCTCGTAATAACGAAGGGCCCGCTGGGGATCGGCTTCCGCATCCAGCCGATCCAGCGTTTCGGCCAGCAATCGATACAGGGCTCGGCTCTCCTCCCCCTCTGGTGCGAAGATCTCCGCCAACTCCGCCACATAATGGGCCATCGTGCTGCGGGCCAAATCCTCCCGGAGGTGGGGATGGGAGGCGATCACCTCCGCTTGGCTGATCAGATCCAGCTCCCGCCCCCGAGCGAGCAGCAAGGAAGTTCGCATAAATCGCTCCAGATGGCCCGCCTTCCGGCTCCGGATCTTCCGGACCCCCTTGGCCAACACGCGCAGTTTCCCGAACTCCGGCGTCAGAATGGTGAGCAGGCGATCCGCCTCCCCGAAGTCGGACCGCCGGAGGATGATCGCCTCCGTGCGATACAGGCGTTCCCGCTCCATCTCCGGCCTGCCGAGCTACCCGGCCGAGCGTTCGGATTCCGAGACAGGTGATGCCGGCGCGGGGATCGGCGTCACCCGAACGGCTTGAGGCCCCTTGGGGGTGAGCTCCACCTCAAATGTGACCGGCTGATCCGCCTCCAGGACCAACCCGGGACGTGCGATCCCTGTTCGATGGAAGAAGATCTCGGTGCCATCCTCGCACCGGATGAACCCATAACCCTTCTCCGGGTTAAACCATTTCACCCGGCCCTCGTAAGTTTGTCCGGGCTCGAGTTTCCGCCTCGGCTTGACGGCCTCCGCACGACACTTGGGGCACATCGTCGGCTCGACCAAGGGCTGGCCCGCCTCCACCATGCGCCGCTGCTCGGTCACCGTGAACACAAACGGTCGTCCGCATTTCTCACAGGTTAACAGCTTATCAGCGAACGGCATCGGACCTCCCTTCCAAACCTTGAAAATTGGCGCTTCGCTGGGCGATCTACCGTTATCATCTCCCTTTTGTTCGAATTCGACAACTGATAACGATTCAGCCTGACCCCATTCGGCTGGGAGCTCCCCTAAGAGAGTGTCTGAAAACTTGCTCGGGGTAACGACCTACCCTGTCCGTAGGGAGGGGCCCCACCCCCCTTGATCCCCCCTCCCCACGGCCCAAAGGGCCGTGGGGAGGGGGGAGAAAAAATCTTTTGGG
>DATMAC010000346.1:0-7039 GCA_035573655.1 Thermoflexus sp. | reverse complement strand
AATCGTGACGTGGCTTCCTGCATATTTCTCAGACACTCTCTGAGGGCGCGCTTTGGTCTTCCACCCAGCGGCTGGAACGTCGAACGGCCTGTGGGTTACGGTTCTCCGTGCTATCGCCCCCAGGCGAGCCCGCCCCATGTGGCGGCGAACAGCAGCACGCTGATATAGGCGTTCACATTGAAAAACGCTACATCCACCCGCGAGAGGTCGTTTGGCGAGACCAGACGATGTTCATACAGTAAAAGGGCGGCCACCGCACCGAGGCCGAGCCAGTACGGCCATCCCAGCCGGAGCCCGAGGCCCAGGCCGATCAAGAGGGCAAGCATCCCCAGATGGTTCAGGCGGGCCAACCGGAGCGCCATCGGCACCCCGAAGCGGGCCGGGACGCTGTGGAGCCCTTCCCGACGGTCGAAGTCCACATCCTGGCAGGCGTAAATCAGATCGAACCCGGCGATCCAGAGGGTGACGGCGGCGACCAGGACCCAGGCCGGCAGATCCTCCGGCTTCCAGAACGAGCCGCGGAGGGCGATCCAGGCGCCCATGGGGGCCAGGCCATCCGTGAACCCCAGGATCCAGTGGCTGAGCCAGGTGAAACGCTTGGTGTAATGATAGCCGATCAGAAACACCAGGGCGCCGGGAAGCAGCGCCACGCACAGCGGGTTCAGCGCCCAGGCGGCGATCACCAGCACAATCCCTGAAATCCCCACCGCCAGCTTGAGGGTTTCCGGCCGAAGCAGGCCACGGGGCAACGGCCGATTCGCCGTGCGGGGATTCCGTGCATCGTATTCGCGATCCGCCAGGCGGTTCATGCTCATCGCCAGGGTGCGGGCCGCCGCCATCGCCACCGTGATCCAGAAGACCTGTTCCCAGCGCGGCCAGCCCCTCGCCGCCAGCAGCATGCCGATGTAGGCGAAGGGCAACGCAAAAACCGTGTGCTCGAATTTGATCGCCTCCAGGAAGATCCTCAACCCCCGCCACATCCGATGGATCCCTCCTCAGGGTCTACGTTGTTGCGCCGTGGTGATGGTCGATTGAAATCGTCCTCCTTAGGCCTTCGGCCAGTGGTCGGCCTACGCCGACCGAAAAACCTGTCGGCGTAGGCCGACATCCAGCGCGCAGCGCCTACAAAGGCCGATTTCCAATCGGCGTAAAGGACATCGCCTATGGTTCGGAGCCATCCTCCCAACGATCCAGGACGGCCACGATCTCGCCCAAGGAGCGAACCACGGCGTCCGGTCGGATCGGGCTTGAGGGAGGCAGAGAGTCGCCGGACATCGCCGCCCAGATCCCGCGCATCCCGGCCAAATGAGCACCCTGGATATCCGCCTCCAGCAGATCCCCAACGACCGCGATCGCCTGCGGGGGAAGCGCCCACGCTTCCGCAATCCTTAAGAAGAGGGAGGGGTGTGGCTTCCGCCATCCGACGGCGGCGGAGATCACGATGGGATCGAAGTAACGGCGTAGGCCGAACCGATCGATCAGCCGCCAGGAGTGCTCCACATCGCCCGAGTTGGTGAGCAGGGCCAGCCGGCAGCCCCGGCGCTGAAGCGCCTCCAGCGTCGAGAAGGTATCCGGGAAAGGCTGCCAGCGGGCCTCTTGCGGGGCGAGGAAAGCCCGCACCACCTCCCGAACAACCTCCTCGGATAACCCGGCGTAGCCCATCTCATCGAGGGCGAGCGCGAAGGTCTCCACCAACGGATATTCCCGCCAGTCCTCCTGCCAGCGCCCATACCGGCGGGCCATCCAGCGTTCCACGGTGTCCACGAAGGCTGTCTCTTCGATCCGTAGGCCATGCCGGCGTAACGCCCCAAGCGCTGCGGCGAACATTTCCTGACGTAATTCCTCCGGATTCGCTGGAAGCTCGATCAGAGTATGACCGAGATCGAAGATGCAGCCACGGATCCTCATCGGCCATCCCTCGCTGAAGTGTGGGGTTCAGGTCAGATGGCCCCGCCGCCCTTCCGTGCCGTTTTCCCTTAGGGGGAAAGGGGAATGCTCCCGCCCACCGCCTCTCAGTTCGTCCCGGAGCGGTGGATGGGAATCGGACCGGCGGATCGCAACCGGGCCCAAAGCTGGGCCTTCAGCGCCTCCAGCCGCTCCCGATAAGCGGGGGAGCGCACCCCCTCCACCGTCATCAGCAGGGCATCCTCATTGTTATCCCGATAATAGCGCGGCCGGCGGCCCGTGATCTCCAGCCCGAACTTTCGATAGAGGTTCTGGGCCACGAAGTTGGAGGCCCGGACCTCCAAGGTGATCAGGTTGGCGCCCAGGGCGATGGCTTCCTCGACCAGGGCCAGAAACATCAGCTCCCCCAGGCCGCGGCCCCGCCATGGCGCATCGATGGCGATGGTGCTGACATGGGCCTCATCCGGCACCAGCCAGAAGCCCCCGTAACCCAGGATCGGCAACCGTTGTGGAGGAAGAGCAGGCACCGCTGTGCGGACCTCGCGGGGCCGTAGGACCAAGTAATGGGCATTCGGGTTCCGCAGGAGCTCCTGCTCGTACGCGCGTATCGGCCATGGCATGGAAAACGCGCGCCGCTCGATCTCCATCACCTCTGTGATGTCTTCCCACCGCATCGGGTCGATTTGGAAAGGCACCGACTCCGGGATCTTCAGGGCAGGCATTTTCACCTCACGTCCTTCAGGCTCGGCCCAGCCCCCGAAGGAGCAGACGAGGGAGGGCCTGGAGGGCAGGTCCTCGGCTGGCCCTTCCGACTTACCCCTCGGGGACGCTGGGAGTGCGCAGATAGGTCGGGCGCAGCATGGCCGGGTCCGGCCGTTCTCCCGCCTGATATCGGGCCCAGGCCAGCCGGGCCGCTCCCATCGCCCGGGATGGCCCATCCCGGGGAACTAACCAGGCCGCGATGGGAGGCCGTGCCAGCACTCCATGATCGCGCGTGGTCCATTCCCCGACCAGCCAAACCCCAGGGGTCCAGGAAGCGACCAGCGCCTCCGCGGTCGTCAGCACAGGTTCTCCCTCCGGCACCCATCGCTCCGCCCACCGGTACCGGCGCAACGCCAACCGCCCCCTCCCGGCCGGAAGGATCACATTCAGAGTTTCCATCCAAGGGGGAAGATCCGCCAGCATGGCTTCCTCTGTCCCAACCCCGAACAACGGGCGATCCAGCGCCATTGCCAATCCCTTGGCCGCCGCGATCCCAGCCCGCAGCCCGGTGAACGAGCCCGGCCCGCTCACCACCGCCACGGCGACCAGATCCTCGGGGGTCAGATGGGCCTTCGCCATCATATCCTGGCAGCGCTGGATCAGATCCGCCGTGTGCCGGTCCGCCGTCCGCCAGTAGGCCACGGCTACCCACTCCGCCCCATCGGAGATCGCCAGAGCCAGCCCTAAGGTCGCGGTGTCCAACGCCAGCAGGTAGCCCCGGTTCTCCTTCACCTCGAAATCCCCCCACCCAGCCTCGCGGCTGAAAGATATCTTCCTGGGCGCTCGTTTCCCCAAGGATGCGGGTTTTGCTGAGGGAGCAGGTTCAGTCTACGCCCTCTAACGCTCGAAGCGCCTCCAGACGCTCGAGGGGGAAATCCCCTACGGCTTCGATCCGGATGCAGCGCATGGTCTCCCCGGCGGGGAGGATCGTCACCCGAAGATAGGGCTCGAGGAGCAACCCGGCCGCTCGCTCCGGCCACTCGATGGCGATGATCGCCGGCTCTTCAAACAGATCCCATAAGCCCAGGGACCACACCGCGTTCGGGTCTTCCAGCCGGTAAAGATCGACGTGATAAAACTTCCCTCCCTCGGGCAGCGGATACGCCTGGATCAGGATGAACGACGGGCTTTGAACCGGTTCGGTGATCCCGAGGCCCTCTGCCAAACCCTGGATGAACCGAGTCTTCCCGGCCCCCAGCGGGCCTTGAACGGCGACAATGTCGCCGGGCTGAAGCCGGCGCCCTAAAGCGGCTCCCATCCGCCGTGTCATCGCTTCGTTCATGGATACCCGCTCCAGAACCCGCACTGCGACCATTCAGCCCCCCGGCGATGTGGAGGGCATCCACCAGGGATGCCTTTACGGAATATGCGAATACCCTTTGTAGGGGCAGGCCTTGTGCCTACCCACCAGGGCACCCACAAGGGGTGCCCCCACATCAGGATGCGCAGGCCTTATGCCTGCCCCTGGGCGCCCACGTTAGGGCACCCACAAGGGGTGCCCCTACATCCAGGAGGCGAGCGCCCCTTGTCGGGGCAGGCCTTGTGTCTGCCCCTGGGCGCCCACAAATCGGAACGATCTCACCCGTTCACCTGCGCCGGCGAAGCCACCAGAGAGCTCCCCCCAAAAGGCCGGCGAACCCAACAATCCCCCCTGCCCACCAGGGAAGATACGGTGGGCTGAACGCATGGCGGATCCTTCCGAGCACCCCCTCCTCCCGTGGAACCGCTCGGCTAAGGGGGATCCGCTGGGCGGCTTCCGGGTCAAAGGGTTGATCGTCCGCCGGGATCCCATGCTGTTGGAGCAGGAAGGCGGTAACCGCCCGGTAGTCTTCTTCCGCTAGACTTCCCGGCGCGTGGAATGGCATGCGGGCGCGGATGTAAGCGTAGAGATCCGCCGCCGTCGCGAACCGCCGAAGGGTGTTCGGCCCGATCAAGGCTGGGACAACGCGCGGAAGCGTGAAGCCGTTTTCAGGATAAGGCTGGGGTCCGTGGCAATTCGCTTTCCAGCAATTCTGATGGGTTGGCGGCCAGGTCGCCCGCCATTCATCGGTCAGCCCCTGCCCCCGGTCCCCGTGACAGGTGGAACATCGGCGGGCGAAGACGGCCGCCCCGCGCTCCGCTTCTTTCTCCTGGTAGGCACGGACAGGACCAACGAGAACCCAGAAGGTCAACCCCAGCATCCCCAGGGCGACTCCCCACCACGCGATGGGAAGCAGCCTTGCCCAGCGGATCTCCCACCGATGCCTGGAGAAAGCCTCCGCGCCCATCTTCAACCTCCGCGATTGGGTGAGAAGAGCGCCTTCGGCGGCCACCCCACCCCTCAAACCTAGAATGGGATCCTTTTTCACGCCTTCGGTTCGATTTCCATCGGCGGGAGGTCGCCCATCGCTTCGATCGCCCGGCGAAGCTCGTTCACCAGGCGCCGAATGGGGTGCGCAGCGAATTGGTCCGCGTAACTGAGGGCCGCTGTCTCCGGATCGACCGTTGGACCGTAGATTTCCCGGAGATAATACAGGTGATCCATGATCCACAGATAGAGATCGGCCTCGGTCCGCCCTGGGAAATCCTCCAACAGCCGGTGCTCGCGGATGGTTTCCACCACCGGCAGATAAACCGTGTCATACCAGTGGGCCACCGCCTCGTCCTCGGGGATCTCACGGCCCTGTTCGAGGCCCATGAAATAACGATGCACCGCGATATGCTCTAGCAGGCGGTGATATCCCCCGGCGATGGTGAAGCGGATGTCCGCCTCCGGGCGGAGGAGATCCAGGCGGGTTCGTTCTAAGAATTCCTCATATTCGTGGAGGATCTCCAGATCCTCCGCCTGGAGATCCGGCCCGACCGGCACACGGCACCGCACCTCGATGACCTCCGCCTCGATCTCCGTCCAGCCCAGCGCCCGGGCCGCAGAGATCCGGTGATGGCCATCCAGGACGAAGTAGGCTTCCCCCACCTGATAGAGCCGAACGGGCGGGAGGCTGGCCTCCTGAAAGAGGATCGTGCCGACCGCGATCCAACGGTCGGCCATATGGGGGCGGATGGGCAGGAAGGCCCGGTCAAAGTCCTGATAGCGGTTGACGCTGCCGACGATGTGATCCAGCGGAACCCGACGGAGGCCCCGGTAGACCGAGCCCCGCAAGCTCAATTTCTCTTTCACCTCATCGAAGGCCAGCAGCCGGTTCGGACGCCCGGTCAGGCGGGCGATGAGGCTCCGGAGCATCGCCTGAAGGCGAGCCCGTCGATACCGGGCAAGGACCTCGGCGGCTGCCGGTTCGTGACCGTGCGGAGTCTCCCACATCTTTCACCTCGATTTCCAACACATAATAGGGAAATACGTTGATCACCAAGGTCGGGCCGATCGGAGTGATCGGACGGGGCCCGTAAAAGTGCAGATGTCCATGCAGAAAATAGCGGGGACGGAAGCGTTGAATCAGCCACCGGAAAGCGGAGAAACCCCGATGGGCCAGGTCTGCCCCATCGCCGATGGAGCGGGGCGGCGCATGGGCGATGAAGAGATCCACTGCCCGCCCGTAGCGACGCTGGTTCCAAAGCAAAAGCGGAACCATACGAAAGACCCGGAGCCACATCTCCTCCTCGGAGTACTGATAACGGCCCTCCGGGTGATAGCGTTGGGAGCCCTCCAGCCCGCCCAACAGCAAGCCCTGCTCCCACATCACTTTCCCATCGAGGTTCTGGCCGCCCTCCGGCGCATAGCGAACCCGTCCATCGGCAAGGAGCTCCGGCCCGTCGTGATTTCCATGCACATAGAAGAGCGGCGCGTTGAAGAGCTCCATTAAGAACTCTAAATACCCATACGGTAGGTCCCCACACGAAAGGATCAGATGGATCGGGGAGAGCCATTCCCGAGCCTGTGGCGTGTACAACGCCTCCATCGCTTGATCGGAGACCGCCAGGATGCGGAGCCGGCGTCCCTCGCTCATGGCCATTCCCGTTGATAGTTTCGGGACAATTTTGCCATCACAGCCTCGCCCAAATCGATATCATGCAGGCGGGCCAGCTGCAGCAGATAGAGCATCACATCCGCCAGCTCTTCGGCCAGCGCCTCCCGGTCCGCGACCTCCTTCCATTGGAAGAGCTCCAGCACCTCCGCCGCCTCCAGCACCAGCGAGATCGCCAGGTTGCGAGGGGTCTGGGGCCGAGGCGAATCCGGTCGATACCAGCCTTTCGCGGTGACGAATTGTTCCATCGCTTGCTCAAGGGCACGCAAGTCCATCGGTCCTCCTCGCGAAGACACGCGATCCGGTCGAACGCAGCTCAAAGGGTTTTCGTGAGAGCTTGAGAGGGGAAGCGCCTGAGTGTGGCGCTCGCCAGGGCTTTTAATCAACATGCCGTTTGGATCGAGCGGGTAGCT
>DATMAC010000345.1:0-9944 GCA_035573655.1 Thermoflexus sp. | reverse complement strand
GGGATCCAGGGGGGTGGGGCCCTTCCGCCTCCTGACGAGAGCTCCGAACAGAATGGGACCAGGCTGAACCGTTACTTTAGAGACGGCACCATCCTCATTCCCCAAACCAAGCCCGCAGCCGATCCGCCTCGAACGCCCGTTTCTCTTCGAGATAGCGAGGGGAAGGATCGGTGAGCTCGATCTCCGGCGCCGGCTCGGTCAGGAACCGGCCCCGCACCAGCATCGCCTCGCCCCGGCCCATCTCCAGATAGCAGAATCCCTCTCCTCCGAAGGTCGCCTCAGGCTCCCGGCCGGTGAAGGCTGCGGCGATCCGCTCGGCCACCACCTGTCCCTCCGCCTCAGCGAAGACCCCCGCCTTGGGCAAGGGCATGCCGTTCGGAAGGAGGATCTCCGTGATGTCCCCAATCGCGTAGACGCCTGGAAACCGCGTCTCCAGCGTCCGGGGATCGACCCGCACCCATGCCCCTCCATCGGTCAGTCCGCTGCGGACCACCACCTCCGGGCAGCGATGCGGTGGGACCCCCAGGAGGAGGTCAAAGGGCCGCCGCCGCTCGCCGAAGATCACGGCTCCAGCTTCCACCGCCGTCGCTTTATGGTTAGCCAGGAATTCGATCCCATGCTCGGCCAGACGACCTTCCAGCACGGAACACCCTGCCGCGCCCAAAACCGGGAGGGACATCGGCTGAGGGGTGAACACGGAGAGCCGGGCGCGGACCCCCTGGGCCTCGAAGAACTCTTTCAGGAGAAAGGCCATCTCATAAGGAGCTGGAGGGCACTTGTAAGGAACGCCGAAGATGCCGATCACGACCTGCCCGCCCCGGAAAGCGCGCACCGCCTCGGCCGCTCGGGGGATCTCATTGGGGTCGTAGACGTTGATCGCATGTTCCCGGAACCCCGGGATGGCCTCCGGATCTAACTCCGCCCCCAACGCCACGACCATGGCATCCCCTTCCCATCGCTGGCCATCGACTTCCACCGCCCGGTTTGCTGGGTCGATCGAAGTGATCGTCCCCTGCAGAACACGGATGCCGTGGCGCTCAAGGGCTTTCAACGGACGGCGCCCTTCCTCCAGGGTGCCCCGACCGACCATAGCCCACGTCTTGCGGAGGCCCAGCATAAAATACGGACGCCGTTCGATCAATAGGATCTCGTCCTCCGCGGGAAGCCGCTGGCGAAGCGCATGGGCTGTTGCAACGCCGCCGAAACCGCCACCCAGAATCAATACCCGTCGCATTGGGATCCTCCTTTCCTGCCGTGTGTATGAATTTTAGTTGCTTCATCATCGAGATGGGAAGGGTAGGGGGATGGATTGCCTACACGGTGTATCCCCTCACGGAGATTTCACGTCCGGCATACGTTCCACGGACGACAGTCTGCTTCCCGCCGGCTTACACGGGGAATCCACGGGCGCGCCACTGGCCCTCCACGGCTGCGGCGACCTCCGCCGCTTCGCGCTCCAGGTGGACCCCCTCATAGCGTTGGGGGTTGGTGAAGTACTCTCGGAGATAGGCCCACAGGAAGCCGAGCACTCCCCTCTCCCGCCATTGACGCACGTGAACCAGCTCGTGGACCAACAGGAGGAATCCCGGTAAACGGTCGAGTGGCCAGTAAGCCGGATCGATGAAAATGTGCCGTCCCAGGGTCACCGCAGCGGGATCCACGCCAGGGCGTGGGTCCGGCATCATCCGGAGGATGATCCGGGAAAGCCAGGTCCCGACGTGAAGGCGCGCCCGTTCCAGATCGGCATCGGAGATCCATGACCCTGTTAGCTCTCGCAGTAGGTTCTGAACGTGCTCCGGGATCTTTCCATAGTATGGAGGCATATGCGCTCTCCTCGCCAAGGGGCTTAAATGCCTGGTCCGGTTGAATTTTAGCGGTATAATCCCTTCCCGGCCCCTCAGCGATGCTTGATAAACTTGTAAGGAATCTCCAGAAATAGGGATCGCTGGAGGCAATCCATCCCTTGAAAATGGGAGAGTAGCCAATGAGCTGGCATCGTTATCGCGATATCATTTTGGAACAGCTTCAGCGCGCCTTTGAGGCGAATCAGGCGACGATCCAGACGGCTGCCGACCTGATCGCGGATGCAGTTGCAGCAGATCGGATCATCCACGTGTTCGGCAGTGGTCACTCTCAGCTGGTGGCCTTGGATCTGGTAGGGCGTGCGGGAGGATTCGCCAACGTGAACCCGCTGTTTGATCCGCTCTTTGGGCGGGCCGAGCGCCTGGAGGGATTCGCCGCGGCTCTATTGACTGCGCACGCCTTCCACCCTGGTGACGTCCTGATCGTGATCTCACATTCCGGCCGCAATCCGGCCCCCATTGAGGTCGCATTGCACGGCAAGTGGCATGGCCTTCCGGTGATCGCCGTGACCGCCGTGGCGTTCAGCCGCTCCCTACCTTCCCGCCATTCATCTGGCAAGCGCCTTTTTGAGCTGGCCGATGTGATCCTGGACACTATGGGAACTCCTGGGGATGCGGTGGTTCCTTTGGAGCCCGATCTCTATGTGGGGCCCACCTCGACGGCTGTCGGTGCTGCACTTCTTCAGGCGGTGATCGTCGAAGCCGCCGCCCGGCTCTTGGACCGCGGCATTCGTCCGCCCCTCTTCCGTTCCGGAAACCTGGAGGGGGCGGATGCTTATAATCAGGAGTTGCGCGCTCGTTACCGGGGACGGGTTCTTTCCCTAATTTGAGTTCGAGTTGCTTTGTTGCAAAAATGGGATTTCTGTGAGGGGCGGGCCGCATACGCAGCTCCCCTCACAGAAATCCCAGGAAGGTTTGCCGTGCGGGGTAAGCTTCTGTAGATAGCCCGTACCCTATCGAGAAACCAATACAGCAAAGTTGCATGTAAAAGGAGGCAACGTTTTGTTATGAAAATCAAGCAAAATATTGTCTTAATTAGCACGATCATTCTTGTAACATTTAGCCTACGACTTTTCGACTTGGGTAAAAACAGCTTATGGGGGGATGAGGGATTAAGCGTCGCCCGGGCGGAATCTTCATGGACGGATAATCTTAAAGGCATCATCGTTTTAAGGGGTATTCATTCGATTAATACCATCGATAACCACCCACCATTGTACTTTATTATTTTGAAAATATGGATGTATCTTTCAGGAAATAGCGAGTTTGCTCTTCGTTTCTTCTCGGTGTGGATCTCGATGCTACTGATTCCATTAGGATGGTGGATTGGCCAGCGCATGTTAAAACCGAACGCTGCTTGGATCCTCGTAGTCTTATTCGGCCTGTCTCCTCTTTATCTATGGTATAGTCAAGAAGCAAGGATGTATCCATTGTTGGCTTTTGAAAGTTTATTACTAATTTCATTATTGTTAAGAAACAAAAAACTCGCAGTGACCGACGTTTTTCTTGCCACGATCGTAATGCTCGCCATGTTCCTAACCCACTATACTTCAATCTTCTTCCTCGTGCTTGTTGCGATTTGGATTCTAATTCGCATTTTAATTTGCCGCACCAACATCTCGATCTGGAAGGCAACTTTACCATTTCTTTCGCTTGCGATTCTTTTGGCCGTTTATTTTCCGGTTTTTATACAAAAAATAGAAGCACCCCCAGAATTAGGGCCGCGTTTCATGCCACTGCATGATTTATTCACGGATGTCACGCGTGCTTCTGGGTTCGGCTTATCTTTCCCCTATCTGTATCCTCTCACGTGGCCCATTCAATGGGTATGGGCAGGGGTCATTATCACGGGCGCTTGGAAGCTATGGCGGCAGGATCGTTCTCTTACAATATTGTTGTTTGGTTCATTGATTGGGACGATATGTATAGCATACATTGTGTCGTTTTTAAAACCATTTTACCATAACATCCGTCAACTTTTTGTTATTACTCCAGTTATTTATGTTCTTGCTTCGGTTGGGATCGCTTATCTGTATCAGAGATATCGCACGATTGGAATACTCGCATTCGTACTTGTTGCCATGGGGATGCTTGTGAGTGATTGGCTTTATTTTTCGAAGCACTATTCTTTAAAAGCTGACTGGAAAGGAGTTCTTACAAGCACCGGATTGTTGGCCTCTAAGCGGGATTTAATTATTCTTCAAGATCTACAAATGACCCCTTTGGTCGATTATTACTATCGGGGAGAAGCAAAATTAATTTTAACAGCGCGAGAAGGAGGAGATCAAAAAGATTGGGTCGAAGCTTTGCAGCGATCCCTCCGCCCGGAGCGCGTGTGGCTGATCGTCGCGCTCTCCCAGGAAGATTTGGCCAAACCGAATCAGTATCTTTTTCAATGGCTGAGTAAGAATGGATTATATCGTGAACAACAAATTTTTCCGAGTTCAAACGTTTGGATCCGGGTCTTGATTTACGATTTTTATGATTCGGGCGGTATTCCTTCAACTCAAACGTGGCCAGTTAACGCCTCCTTCGGCCCATATTTCTCTCTTCGGTCCATAGAAGGTCCGGAATTAGATGGTTCTCTTATCAAGTGGTGGTTCTTGTTTGACAAAGGATCGGAGTCATCGATCAACATATGGATGAATGTTCAATTAGTCGATGAGACAGGGACCATTTGGGTCAACGAAGTTCAACCGATCTGGCCTGCCTATCCGCCAGATCGATGGCCCACGGATCAACCGGTGCGATATCCGGTGCGCCTGAGCATGCCCCCCGGCCTCCCGCCGGGGATCTATCGCTTGCGCGTGGAGGCATTTGACCTCGATCGGCGAATCCCGATCAATGGGGCGCCCGCGTGGGAATCGCCCCCGTTTCCATTGGAAGGCTACACCCGCCCAGCTGTCCGCCCCGCCCCCCGCGCCCGATCCCGTGCTGGGCTCCGTTTGCTGGACATCCGGCCGGAAGTTGCCCCCCCATATTTCCCTGGGCTTGGGCTGCCGATCCGTTTGCTCTGGGAGGCGGAGGCCACGCCCCCGGCCGCGCGCACGATGGCGCTGTTCTGGCAACAAGGGGCAACCCGCCGGCTCTTGTTCCGAGGCGACCTCGGCCCTCCATTCTTCCCGCCTGTTCAATGGCAGGCAGGTCAGGTCATCGCCCAGCGGATTGTCCTTCCGCTTCCCCATGATCTCCGCGGCTATGGCCAAATCCGCCTGGTTCTCTATGACGCGGAAGGAAAGGAGCTCCCGTGGGAGACCCTATGGCCCTTCCACCGCACGAGCCAACCCGTGCTCGCGCTTGCCCTTTCCCCCTGGCCGGTCCGCCGCAAGCCTATCGGACTGGCGGTGCGGGGGCAGGCATGCTTCGAGGATCAAATCTGCCTGGATCGCTATGAGATCACCTCGGGACAGGCCGCACCGGGTGAAACCGTGAAGGTCCGCTTGTCCTGGCACGTGCTTCGCCGTCCGGAGCGACCCGGGGTGGTGTTTGTACATCTCGCGCGCCTTCCGGAACAACCCCCGCTGGCGACCGGGGATGCGCCTCCGCAGGGAGGTCGACGCCCGATGCTCACCTGGGAGCCGGGGGAGTACGTAGAGGATGTGCACCAACTCGAGATCCCCCGCAACCTCCCAGCGGGCCGATATCGGATCTTCGTCGGCTGGTATTCAGAGGAGGGACGCTGGCGTGCGGTAGATCCTTCGGGCACGCGGTATCCAATGGATGCCGTGCCGCTGGGAGAGATCGAGGTTCGGCCATGAGGAGAAAGTAGAAAGGGGAAGCGCAATGCGCTTCCCCTCCTCCGTTTTTCCGCGATGATGGGATTGAACGGTGATGAAAAATCAGGCCGGGACGGGCACGGGCGCGGGGCCGGGGCCGGGAGCGGGTGCGCTCGGATGCGGCGCGGCCGGCTGAGGCGCCGGGCCGGTGGTGCCGGGGGACTTCGGTTCCGATGGCATCCGGCCTTCCATAATCGCCCGGAAGGTCTCCGCATCCAACGTCTCGATCTCTATGAGCTTCTGAGCCACTGCCTCCAGCTTATCCCGGTGCTCCGTAAGAATCCGTTTCGCCCGTTCGTAAGCCTCCATCACCAGGCGCCGGACCTCGGCGTCGATCTCCTGAGCGACGGCGTCGCTATAATCGCGCTGCTCCGCGATCTCCTTGCCCAGGAAGATCAACTCCTCCTTCTTGCCGAAGACCATCGGGCCCAGTTTCTCGCTCATCCCATAGCGGGTCACCATCGCCCGGGCCAGCTCAGTGACCCGCTCCAGATCCTCCGCCGCCCCCGTGGTGATGTCGCCGAAGACGATCTCCTCCGCCGCCCGGCCGCCCAACGCCATCGCCATATCATCCATGAACTTGGATCGAGTCCACAGGGTGCGATCCTCCTCGGGAAGCGCGAGGGTGTAACCGCCGGCCATCCCGCGGGGGATAATGGTGACCTTGTGGATGGGGTCACAGTTCGGCAGATAGTAGGCGACCACCGCGTGCCCAGCCTCGTGGTAGGCGATGATGCGCTTCTCCCGCTCGGTGATGATCCGGCTCTTGCGCTCCGGGCCGGCGATGACCTTCTCGATGGCTTCCTCGAAGTCCTTCATGGAGATCTTCTTCTTGTTCTTGCGCGCCGCCAGGATCGCCGCCTCGTTCACCACGTTGGCGATGTCCGCCCCCACGAAACCGGGCGTGGCGCGAGCCAGCACCGAGACGTCCACATCGTCGTCCAGCGGCTTGCCCCGTAGATGGACCCGGAAGATCGCCTCTCGCCCCTTCACATCCGGACGGTCGAGGATCACCCGCCGGTCAAAGCGCCCAGGGCGCAACAGAGCGGGGTCCAGGATGTCCGGGCGGTTGGTCGCGGCCATGACGATCACGTTGGTATCCGTGTCGAAGCCGTCCATCTCCACCAGGATCTGGTTGAGGGTCTGCTCCCGCTCGTCGTGGCTGCCCCCGATGCCCGCGCCGCGGTAACGGCCGACCGCGTCGATCTCATCGATGAACACAATGCACGGGCTGTGTCGCTTGGCTTGCTCGAAGAGATCCCGCACCCGGGCTGCGCCCACGCCGACGAACATCTCCACGAACTCGGAGCCCGAGATCGAGAAGAAGGGCACGCCGGCCTCGCCGGAGACCGCCTTGGCGAGCAATGTCTTGCCCGTGCCCGGCGGGCCGACCAAGAGGACACCCTTGGGGATGCGGGCGCCGAGGGCGATGAATTTCTCTGGCTCCTTCAGGAACTCTACCACCTCCTGAAGCTCCTGCTTGGCCTCATCGACCCCGGCCACATCGTCGAACGTCACCGTGGGGCGCTCGCCGGTGAACATGCGAGCCCGGCTCTTGCTGAAATTGAAGGCCTGGTTGCCCGGGGCCTGCGCTTGGCGCAAGATGAAATAGAAGAGGCCCACCACCAGCAGGACCGGCAACCCGTAGGTGAGGAAGGCGATCAGGATGCTTCCCCATTCATTGGGGCGCTCCGGGACATACTGGATGCTCCTCAGCTTGTCCTCCGGCACCCCCAGGGCCTTCATCTGATCGAGGAAGGTGGAGCCGCTCTCCTTCACGGTGGTCAGGAGCTTTCCGTTTTTGAGCTCCACTTGGACATAATCCCCGCTGATCACCACCTTCTTCACCTCGCCAGCCTCCAGACGGGCGGCGATGTCCGTGAGGGAGACCGACTCCCCTCGCCCCCCAGAGCCCCGACCCATGGCCAGGAACACGATCAACGTGATGGCGATGAGGAGCCAGATGAGCCCGTTGCGCAACCGCGCCGAATTCACAAGCAGCCTCCTGTCCTCCGAATTCCACTTCGATTATATCACGCAAATCATTAAATCTCCCCTTTCGGGCTCGGCCCCAACACCTTTATATGATGAAACGCCCAGGCTGGGGGATCCAGAGGGCCAACGGATGAGAGGAGGAGCCCGCTATATTGAAGGGAAGACAACCCTGGTCGAGGGTGCTTGGAGGGCGTAAAAACCCACACTAAAATTGAAAGTGCCGGGGGCGGGAGTCGAACCCGCACGGCCTTGCGGCCACCTGATTTTGAGTCAGGCGCGTCTTCCAGTTCCGCCACCCCGGCACGCTTCGTGCATCCGCAGGATCACTGCGCAAACCCAGCGCGGGGGTGAAGATAAGGCTCACTTTCGGGAATGGGGCCGCTCGCAAAGCTTCCCCACCCCCTAAACCCCTCGAGGACTCCGCGCCAGGGGTTGCCAAACAAAATTCTAAAGGGGCACTGAGTGACTGTCAAGCCATTCGCGCGCAGGATCCCTCTCAGCATCCGATTGTTGACCCTTGGGCTCTGGGTTTACGTGGGCGGGGCGGTTTTGCCCCCCTTCCTAATGGCCGGCGGGCTCGCCGATCCCGCATCGGTGCTTTACACATTGTACTCCTTCACGTGTCATCAGCTTCCCCAGCGTTCCTTTTTCCTATTCGGGGAACAGCCGACTTACACCCTGGCAGACCTCCGGGAACGTGTGGGGCTGGAGCGGTTGCCGGATTATCCATGGCCGCGGGCTTTCAGGGGCGATCCTCGGATCGGGTGGAAGATCGCGCTCTGTCAACGCGATCTGGCGATCTACACCGCGATGGCCTTGACCGTCACCCTCATGCTCCTCCAAGGTCGCCCTTGGCGTCCGCTTCCCATCTGGGCCTTCCTGGCCTTCGGCCTGGCTCCGATCGCCCTGGATGGGGGTTCGCAGTTCGTGTCCTATGTTCTGGCCCTCATCGGCCCCTTCACCCCTCGGGAGAGCACGCCGTTTCTGCGGGTCCTCACCGGCGCCCTGTTCGGAAGCACCTTCGCCTGGACGCTCTTCTCCCGCTTGTGGCTTCTGGAGTGGGCGGCATGGGAGGAGCGCTCCCACAGGGACTGAGCAGCGCTTGGCGCATGTCTTTCTAAGCAAAGCCCACAGCATCCGAACCGCGCTCTTGGGATGAAAGAGGAGGCTTGCGATGACGGTGGTGGCGATCACCGGGGCGTCCGGCTACATCGGTCAGCGTCTGATTCGGATCTTGGCGGAGGCGCCCGAGATCGAGCGTATCTTGGCCTTGGATATCCGCCCGCTCCCCTTCGCGCACGAGAAGGTCGTCTTCATCCGCCATGACGTCACCCATCCGATGGCCGATCTCTTTGTCACCCACAAAGTGCGCATGGGCGTGCATCTGGCTTTCATCCTCAACCCTAGTCATGACCGGAAATATGAACGCCGAGTGAACGTGGATGGCACGAAGAATTTCCTGGACGCATGCCACGCCGCCCGGGTCGAGGCGCTGCTGATCCCCAGCAGCGCCACGGTCTATGGGGCGCGGCCCGAGAACCCGCCCGCGATCCCGGAGACCGCGCCTTTGCGGGGGCGGCCCGGTTTCCCTTACGTGGAGGACAAGCTGGTCCAGGAGGAACTGGCCGCCCGTTACGCCCAGGAACATCCTGAGTGCCGCGTCTTGATCACCCGGGCCACCATCGTCACCGGACCGGATATGGACAACTTCATGGCCCGCTATTTCACGCGCCCCCTCGCGTTCGTTGTCCGGGGCGCCAACCCTCCGATCCCCCTCGTTCACGAAGAGGACACCGCCCGGGCAACCGCCCGTATCCTCCTTCAAGTGCCACCTGGAGCCTATAACATCAGCGCGCCCAACCCGGTCCCCCTGTGGGAGATCATCGCCCGGGTGAAGGCCCGCGTCGTCGCGCTTCCCCCTGCCGTGCTTTATCCCCTGGCGGCTCTAGGTTGGAAGCTCCGGATGCGCTTCATCACCGAGGCCCCTCCGGCGATCCTGGACTACATCCGCTACCCCTGGGTGGCGGACGGCACCAAGGTCACGCAGGTCACGGATTTCCGATATCAGTACGATGGCTACGGCGCCCTGGAAGCCTTCCTGGCCGCCCGCCGGCGCCCCTGAGCGGTCATCAAGCCCTTGGCCTGAAGTTCAGACACAAGTTGGGACATCGAGTGGGTGGAGTCCTCACCCCCGCCTCCAGGGGCTGCGTTGCGATCCAAGCCGATGTTGGATTCAGGGGTTTCTGGGGCTGGGCCGGGGGCCAGAGGCCCCCGGCCCAGCCCCAGAAAAGATTTTTTCTCCCCCCTCCCC
>DATMAC010000344.1:0-10244 GCA_035573655.1 Thermoflexus sp. | reverse complement strand
CCCAAAATCTCTTTTATCCCCCCTCCCCACGGCCCAAAGGGCCGTGGGGAGGGGGGATCTAGGGGGGTGGGGTCATCTACTCCCCCCCACGGCGTCAGCGTGGGATGTCCGGACGATCAGTCGTCTTTCCCAATCCCGAAGACCCCCAAGGCCAGATTTACAACAACGCCAACGCCACACCGATCATCGCGGACCAGATCGCAATCAACCAGAACCGCTGCACCACTTGGGGCTCTGACCAGCCCAACAGCTCAAAATGATGGTGAATGGGGCTCATCTTGAACAGCCGCTTCCCCCCGGTCCATTTGAAATAGGCCACCTGCAGGATAACCGAGAGGGTCTCCACCACCGGGATCAACGCCACGATGGGCAACAGCAGCCACTGGCCGGTCATCAGGGCCACCACCCCCAGCGTCGCCCCCAAAGCCTGGGAGCCCACATCCCCCATAATCAATTGGGCCGGATGGGCATTGAACCAGAGGAAGGCCATACAGGCCCCCACCACGATGAAGGCGAACGTCGCCAGGTAGATTTGGCCCTGCAGATAGGCGATCACGCCGTATGCGATAAAGGACGTCGCCGTGATGATCCCCGCCAGACCGTCCAGGCCGTCCGTGAAGTTCACAGCGTTCGCGGAGCCCACGATGATGAAAACCGCGATCGGGAGATAAAAAAGCCCGATATCGATCTTCTGGGGCACCGTCGGGATGGCCACACTGCGCAAGCCCATCCCGAAATGCAGCACCAAGGCGAACACGATCCCCAGGGCGATCTGGATTGGGAATTTGTGACGGGCCAGGAGCCCGCCCCTCCCCCGTGTGCCCATCCAATCATCCACGGCCCCCAGCGCCCCGAAAGCCAGCATCGCCCCTACCGGCACCAGGATCGAGCGTCCGATCAGTTGATCGCCTGGCCAGCCCATTTGTCGTAGGAACGCCCGCCCCGCCTCCGTGTTGGCGATCAAGTTCCCGATGTTCAGGACCAGCGTCAGGATCACCACCGGCAGCACGATCATCAAACCGCCCATCGTGGGCGTCCCCATCTTCACCAGATGGGTCCGTGGCCCCTCGATCCGGATCTTCTTCCCGATCCCGTTCGCTCGCAGCCAGCGGATCAGGGGCGGACCCCAGACCACTGCGAGCAGGAAGGAAAGGCCACCCATGAACAACGCCTGTGCCACTGAGGAACACCTCTCAACAAAAGATCGCGAAGCAGCAGCAGAAAGCGGGTTCTAAAAGCACCGTGCCCCATCTCATCCTTCACACAGAGCGTTTACGATCTCCTCCATCTGAAGGCCCCGTGAGCCTTTCACCAGAACCACATCCCCGGGTTCCAGGACCTGCCGGAGGACTTCGATGGCCTCCTGATTGGAGTCGCAGGTCCATACCCGGTGAGGCGGCAAGCCCACGGCCATCGCCTCCTGGGCGATGATGCGCGCACGGGGGCCGACCGTGATCAAGAGATCCACCACCGCCCCCGCGCGCCCTCCCACCAGCCGATGTCCCTCCAGCTCATAGGCGCCCAGCTCCAGCATGTCCCCCAACACAGCGATCTTTCGCCCCTCCAGCTCGGCCAGCAGGTTCAACGCCGCCAGCATGGAAGGAGGGCTGGCATTATACGTGTCGTCCAGGAGGATCGAACCCCGCAGGCCGGGCACAGCCACCAGGCGCAATTGGGCCCGCCGATCCACCAGGCCAGCGAAGATCTCATCCCAACTGAGCCCCTCCAAGATCCCCACCGCGATGGCCCGCAGCGCCGTGTGCACGCTGTGCCGTCCTAACAAGGAAACCCGAACCCGCCGAAAGGTCTCATTCCGATAGTGAAGATCGAAACGGATCCCCTCCAATCCCTCGCTCACGATCTCATCTGCCCATAAATCCGCCTTCGGATCCAATCCGTAGAAGAAGACCCGCGCCCGGGTCCGTTCCGCCATCGCCTGAACGTAGGGGTCGTCCCAGTTCAGCACCGCCACCCCCTCCTCCGGCAGGGCCTCAACCAGCTCCGCCTTCGCCGCGGCGATGGCCTCCAGGCTCCCCAGCCGCTCCAGGTGAACGGGGCCGACCATCGTCACCACGCCGATCACCGGGCGGGCGATGGCACAGAGGGCGGCGATCTCCCCCCGCGCATACATCCCCATCTCCAGCACCGCCCGCTGGTGCCGCGGGGTAAGTCGGAGCAACATCAACGGCAGCCCGATCTCACTGTTGAGGTTCCCTTCGCTCTTCAGAGTCTCGTAACGCCGGGAGAGAACCGCCCAGGTCAGCTCCTTGGTGCTGGTCTTCCCCACGCTCCCGGTGATGCCGATCACCCGCACCGGAAACCGCGCCCGCCACCACCCGGCCCAGCGGTGAAGGGCCTCCAGCGTGCGCGACACCCGGAAGCAGACCGGGAACGCCAGGGAATCCGGCCACGGCCCCCGCTCCAGATCCACGGTCATCGCGCCCTCTGGGACCTCCCGATGGACGATCGCGGCGATGGCCCCGCGCTGAAACGCGTCCCCCACGTATTGATGGCCATCGGTCCGCTCCCCCGGCAGCGCGATGAACAGATCCCCCGCTTCACAGGCCCGGGAATCGATGGCCACATGCCGGATGGGCGTCCCCCACGGCGGACGGTGCCCGGTCAGCGCCTCCGCCAGGTCCGCCAACGTCATCCCTTCCACTGGGACCCGAATCCCGCTTTCCCCTGCCATCCCTCGTTCACCGGATCAGATTGTGTTCAGCGAGCAAGGTGGGCGACGAAGTGCCTATTCAGGCGGACACAAGAAACTTACCCTTCTCAGGGCCCCGAGGTCGATGGCGGAACCCCGAGGAGGGGGAGGATCCGCGCGGCGATGCGGGCGAACACCGGCGCGGCCTCCTCCGAGCCCCACGGCGAGCGCCGGGGCCGATCCAACTTCACCAGGATCAGCACCTGTGGGTCCTCCACGGGGCCGAACCCTACAAAGGAGGCGATGGTATCCTGTGGCTCATAGCCAGTGGAGGTGGGGATCTGGGCCGTCCCGGTTTTACCCGCCATTCGGTAACCGGGCACTCGCGCCTTGATGGCCTCGCGCTCGATGACCGCCGCCAGCATCTCCCGGAGCGTCCGCGCCGTCTGGGCCGAGATCGCCCGACGGCGGATCCGAGGCTCGATCCGCTGCACGCCTCCCGCTGTTCGAACCTCCTGGACCACAAAGGGCCGCATGATCAGCCCATCGTTCGCCACGGCGGATACCGCCACTGCCATCTGCAACGGGGTGACGGAGACCGCCTGTCCGAAGGACTGGCGGCCCAGATCGGACTCCCGCCAATCCGGGTCCCCATAGGCCCGCACCGGCATCACAGCTTCGTAGGGGAGATCCACATCGGTCGGTTCCCCAATCCCAAAGGCATGCAAGGCGAGGTAGAACCGCTCCGGCCCCAGGAGGCGGACCAAGTAAGCCGCCCCCACGTTCCGGGAGTAGATCAGCAGCTCCGTCATATCCAGCCAGCCCCGACCGGCCGGGTAGCGCTTCCAATCCCAGTTACAGATCGGCGCGCCCCCGAACTCCACACATCCTTGGTCCAGATAACGGGTCTCCGGCTGGACCACCCCGGCCTCCAAGGCCGCGGCCATGGTGAGGATCTTGAACACCGACCCCGGCTCATAAAGGTCTTGAACGGCCGGGTTGCGGGCGTTGCGCTCCAGGGCTTCCGGGCGGTTCGGATCGAACGCGGGTAGACTCACCATCGCCAGGATCTCGCCCGTGCGGGGGCGGAGCACCACGACGTCGCCCCGCTGGGCACCGCTCTCCTGCAGACCCCGCGCCAACTCCTCTGCTACGATCGCCTGGATGGTTCGATCGATGGTCAGCACCACCTCCCCGCCCGGTTCAGGCTGGGCCAGCGCTTCCTCCTGGATCGGCAGCGGCCGCCCCTCTGCGTCGACCGGAACCTGTAGGATCACCGGTTTTCCCCGCAGGACCTCATTGTAGGCCTTCTCCACCCCGAGGGCGCCCTGCCGTCCTTCCAAGCCCTGAGCATCCGTCGCGAAGTACACAAAACCCACCACCGGGCCCAACAAAGCGCCCTCTGGATACACGCGTTTCCAGTAGGGCATCACCCGTACCCCTCGCAGGCCCGCCTCCTCAATCCGTTGGGTGAGCACACGGGCGAGATCCTCCGGGATCTCCCGTGCCACTGGGAACTGCCACTGGGTATCCGGCCAGCCCCGCGCCGCCTCCTGCACGGGAACCCCCAGCAGAGGGCTTAGGATCTCATCGACCGCACGCAGCCATCTCGCACGACGCTCCGGATTCCCCCCATAGGCGATGGGCAAGTATTCCAGGACCACTTGATACCGTGGCGCGTCCATAGCCAGCACAGCGCCATGCCGATCCAGGATACGACCTCGTTGAGCCTCCAGACGGAGTTCCAGAGACTGAATGCCGAGCGCCTCCTCGGGCGCCCAGAAGGACAGATAAGATAGGCGCATCAGCACCACCACCAGGAGCAGCGCCGGAGGGATCACCACCGGTTTGAATCGCAACGCCGATGGAGCCTCCTTCATGGCCCCACCTCCTCCGTCATCGGAAGGGTGATCGGCAGGGAAAGGCTCAAACGCCCCTCACCGAAGATGAACCCCATCGTCCGAGCCCGCTCCTGCAGGCGTGGGACCGCGCTCTCCACTGCGATGGCCTCCTGCATCGCCGCGTTCTCCCGCTCCCAAGCCGCGCGGGTCTCGCTCAGACGCTGGACGATCTGACCCTGCTCCACTGTAGCCGTGGAGAGAAATATGAACAGGAGAAAGAAGGCCGACAGGAACATCAGTGCTCCGGCCGCTATTAGAAGAACGCGTTGTCGGCCACTCATCCTAAACGCTCCGCGATCCGCAGGCGGGCGCTTCGCGCCCGTGGATTGATCTCGACCTCCTCCTCGGACGGGCGAATGGGCTTACACGTCACCAGGCGTAGGCTCGCGCGATGCCCGCAGGTGCAAACGGGAACCTCCGGTGGGCATAGACAATCCCGCGATTCCCGCTGAAAGAACGTTTTCACGATCCGATCCTCAAGGGAATGAAAAGCGATCACCGCCAGACGGCCACCCGGCTTCAACAAAGAAACCGCTTGAGGAAGCGCCCGCTCTAACGCCTGAAGCTCCTCGTTGACGGCAATGCGCAGCGCCAGGAACGTCCGCGTGGCCGGATGCTGATCCTCTCGCCCCCGACCCACCACCCGCGCGATCAACTCGGCCAACTCGGTCGTTGTGCGAATCGGGCGGTTCCGCACGATCGCCCGGGCGATCCGTCGGGCGAACCGCTCCTCCCCGTATCGGCGGATCACCTCCGCCAACTGCTTCTCCGGCCAACGGTTCACAATCTCCGCCGCCGGGATCCCATGCTCAGGGTCATAACGCATGTCCAGCGGGCCATCGATCTGGAAGCTGAACCCTCGACGAGGGTCCGCCAGCTGCCATGAGGAAAGGCCCAAATCGAACAAAATCCCATCGACCTCCAGAAAGTCGTAGCGCACGGCGATCCGCCGGAGCTCCGCATAGGAGCCGTGGACCAGGATCACGCGTTCGCCAAACGAGCGCAGACGCTCCCGCGCCCGCTCCAACACCTCAGGATCACAATCGATTCCCAAGAGCCGGCCATCCGGCGCGGAGCGCTCCAGGATCGCGGCGGCATGACCGCCTCCTCCCACGGTTGCATCGATGTAAACCCCACCGGGTCGAACGCCTAAGCCCTCCAACACCTCACGAAGCAAAACCGGAATGTGCATCGCGGGTATCCACGTCCAGCTTCGTTTTACTCCCCCGGCCCCGATATGAGGCGGGGGGTCGGAGGAGCGCTTAGATCTCCAGCCTCATCCAATGCTCTGGCGGGATCCGGCCGTTCTGAAAGCGCTCCAGGATCTCCTGCCAGGCAGAGGGGGACCAGATCTCCAAATAGGTGTGAACGCCGACGATGACCGCTTGACCCTCCAGGCCGGCGTAGGCCCGGAGGGAGGCCGGGATGAGAATCCGTCCCTGCTCATCGGGGATCACATCGAAGGCCCCACCGAAGAAAAACCGACGCCATTCCCGGGCCTCCGGGGCCGTGAGGGGAAGCTGACTGATCCGCTCCGCCACCCGCCGCCATTCGGGGAGGGTGAATAGATATAAACATGGCTCGAGGCCCCTGGTGAGCACCGCCCCCGCCGTGAAGAACGGCCGGTAGCGCGCCGGGAGGAACATCCGCCCCTTCGCGTCGATCCCATGCCGATACTCCCCCAGGAACATCGGGGGATCTCCAGGAGGAAGCACCGGCTGCTCGATCCCGCTCTTCTGCCGCCCTCTCGGCCCCACCACTCTCCTCCACTTTGCTCCACTCTACGCCTCCATTATATGAATTCCCCCCACTTGCACAAGAAGTTTGGGAAATTTTAACGCAAGGCTTGGGTTACTTTGGGATAAGACCGCTGTTCGCCCCCGGCCACCCGAGAAGGGTCAGGGCACCCCAGGAATGCGGACGCCTGATGTAAGGGCGGGCCTTGTGTCCGCCCGCGTCTTGCGCCTGCCCCTACCCCCATCCCCTGGCCACACCCCAGCGAAATTCCCTAGGGGAAAGATCATCCCCACACCTTGAGAGACGACCTGTTTTGAGCGGAACTATTCCGCATATCCCCGAAACTCAAGCGGACAATGCGCTATGCTATAATCAGATCGAAGTGTTACATCCTGCCTTCCAGGTGGATCCCGGTTTATCCCTTGAAGCACTTAACACGAAACGCATCCTGCCCCAGCGGAGGAGCCTACGGTGCTGGCCGTTTACCTGAATCGAGGGCTGGAGATCCGGCGGGACTACCCGACGCCTTCGCCGCCGCCCGGCGAAGCCCGCATCCGGGTGAAGATCGCTGGGATCTGCAACACGGATCTGGAACTGATGCGCGGCTATCTCGACTTCCAGGGCGTTCCTGGCCATGAGTTCGTGGGCGTTGTGGAGGAAGCTCCGGATCACCCGGAATGGGTGGGCAAGCGGGTGGTCGGCGAGATCAACGCGGCCTGCGGGGTCTGCCCCACGTGCCGCGCCGGGCGTCCCACCCATTGCCCCCATCGAACCACGCTGGGCATCTCCGGCCGCGATGGCGCGTTCGCAGAATATCTCCTTCTGCCGGTCGTGAACCTCCATGAAGTCCCTCCAGAGATCCCGGACGAGGCGGCCGTTTTCGTCGAGCCCCTGGCCGCTTCGCTGGAGATCCTTCAGCAGATCCACATCCACCCGACCGATCGCGTGGTGGTGCTGGGGGATGGCAAGCTGGGCCAGCTGGTCGCCCAGGTCCTGCGGCTGACCGGCTGCGACCTCCTGGTGGTCGGGCGGAACCGGAATAAGCTGGACCTCCTGGCCCGGCACGGGATCCCCACCGCCCTGGTCGACGAAGTCCCCAAGCTCTCCGCGGATGTGGTGGTGGAATGCACCGGCTCGCCGGAAGGCTTCCACCTGGCCCGCCAATGGGTGCGTCCCAGGGGGACGTTGGTGTTGAAGAGCACCTACCACGGCACGGTGGAGGCGAACCTGACGATGGTGGCTGTGGACGAGGTGGCTGTGATCGGCTCCCGGTGCGGGCCGTTCCCGCCGGCCCTTCGGCTTCTTCAGCAGGGGCTTGTGGACGTGCTGCCGCTGATCCACGCGCGCTACCCGCTGTCGGAGGCCGCCCGAGCCTTCGAACACGCGGCCCAAAAGGGCGTATTGAAAGTCCTGTTGGATGTGTCCCCATGATCCCATCGACAAGCTGGGAGAAAGTCCAAAGAGGGGAACTTCTCTTCTATCGCTTCCGCGATCCTCCGTGGGATAGCCTTTCCCACGGCTTCCTCACCCGCAAAGGGGGGGTCAGTGCCCCGCCTTTCGCTTCCCTGAACCTGAGCGTTTCGGTGGGCGACGATCCCGCAGCGGTTGCGGAGAACCTGAGGCGGGCCTTCGCGGCCATCGGGCTGCAAGCGGAGGAGGTTGTCACCGCTTGGTTGATCCACGGAAATCGGGTGGCCCTGGTGAACGCCCATCATCAGGGAAAGATCCTGGAAGGCGTGGATGGATTGATCACCGCGGAGCGAGGGCTAGCCCTCTTCATGCGATTCGCCGACTGCATCCCGGTTCTGCTCGCGGAGCCTGCGCTCCCCGCCGTCGGCATCGTCCATGTCGGTTGGCGGGGCCTGGCGGCGGGGATCCTGGAGGCCGCCTTGGAGGCCTTCGAGGTCCATTTGGGATGCCCCCCCTCGACGCTCCATGCGGCCCTTGGCCCGGGGATCGGGGGATGCTGTTACACAGTGGGCGTGGAGGTCGTGGAGGCGCTGCGGCCCCGCCTCGGGGGAGCGCTTCCCTTATATCGAATGAACGGCGTGTGGCATCTGGATCTGCCGGAGGCGGTGCGCCTCCATCTCCGCCGCCTCGGCGTTCCTTCGGTGATCGCCGCCGGGGTGTGCACTGCATGCCACCTGGAGGATTGGTATTCCCATCGTGCGGAGAAGGGGAGGACCGGACGCTTTGGAGCCTGGATTCGAAATCCCTAAAGAGCTCGCCCCGCAAGCGCCGACCGGCGAACGCATCGCCCGTCCGCCCCGACGCCGACGGTTCCGGCCGGGGACTGAGGCGAGTCCCTTCCATCAGCTGATGGTTGCCTTGAATCGCTTGGAACGCCTCCCGTGGGCGTTCATTGGTCTGTGGACGCTTGCCCTGGGGATCGTCGTGGGGCTGGCCTGGTGGGAGGCCTCCCACGCCTTGGAGATCGGTGTCGGCGCGCTGGGGACGTTCCTCGTTTTCGCCGGGGGCGACGCGCTGATGCTCATCCTGCTCCCTCGCCTGGGTTACTCCTTCGGTCCGCCCAAACCCCCATTCATCATGATCACTATGTTCCGGCTCTTCCTGAGCTTGGGGACCCTTCCCCTTCGACCGCTCTCATGGGCGATCGGGCTCGCGCTGATCGGCCACCTCGCCTTCACCGGGAACCTCCTCAACGGTCTTTATCGGGAACCTTTCCGCCTGACCCTAACGGAGCTGATCATCACCTCGCCGAAGCTGCGGGGGATGCCTCCCCTCCGGATCCTCCACCTCACGGATCTCCACTTAGAGCGCTTGACCCATCGGGAGCAGCAAGTGATCCGCTGGGTCGAGAATTTGGATCCCGACCTCATCGTCTTTACCGGGGACCTCCTGAATCTGAGTTACGTCCACGATCCTCAAGCCCAGGTTCAGTGCAGCCGTTTCCTGGAGGCCCTCCAAGCCCCATTGGGGGTTTACCTGGTCACCGGGACACCTCTGGTGGATCCGCCGGAGGTGGTGCGGCGGATCCTATTCGGGTTCACGCACATCACCTGGTTAGACAACCACATTGCCCGGTTCGGCCAGCTCGCCCATCGAGGGCCTCAAATTTATCTGCTCGGTCTGACCTGCACCCACGATCCGGAGCAGGATGGCGAGCGGCTCCGGGAGCTGATGCAGCAAGTCCCTGCACATGCCCTTACGATCTTGCTCTATCACTCACCGGACCTCTTTCCCGAGGCCAGCGCGCTGGGTGTGGATCTATATTTGTGCGGCCATACCCATGGCGGGCAGATCCGCCTCCCCTTGATTGGGGCCTTGGTCACCGCTTCGATCTATGGAAAGCGCTATGAGATGGGCCTGTATCGGCGGGGTGAGACCACTATGTATGTCAGCCGGGGGTTGGGGATGGAGGGCCTGGGGATGCCCCGGATGCGGCTGATGTGCCCTCCCGAGATCGTCTTGATCCATCTGAAGAGCGACGAACCGGAGGAATCCGCGTGATGCGACGCCATCTGGAAACCGGGATCTCCCTTCTCCTCGCGCTGGCGGTCGTAGGGGTTGGATGTGGGATCTGTCTGCTGGGGACCCTGGCTGTGCGAGGGGATATCTCCTGGACGCTCGGAGGCGCTCAGTACCGAATGTGGCTGATCCGCGAGCGGGAAGGCGTCGGCCTTGGCCTCTCCCAGACCGTCCCCTATCGAAACCCCGAGGGAGCGCTCTGCCAGCGCACCCGGGTCTGGTTTTGGCTCTGGACCCCCCGCTTGGAACTCCAACCGGTGGATTATCAAGAATGCGCCCCCCTCCTCCGTCCCCCCTCACAGAGTGTCTGAAAACTCGCCCTGGGGTACGGAAAAGTCGGGGACCTGGACATCCCTCAAACGGCCATTCATCTGGCAAATGGGCTGGCCTTGTGGCCTCGTAACGCTTCAGTCCGGTTCGATTCCGTTCGGAGCTCTCCTAAAGAAGATGGGAGGGCCCCACCCCCC
>DATMAC010000343.1:0-5309 GCA_035573655.1 Thermoflexus sp. | reverse complement strand
TCGGGCTGGAGCACCCGGCGGCATTCGGCCAGGGCCTGTTGCATCCCTTCCTCGAAGAAGCGAGCGTCCTTCGGCTTCCGTTCTTGTGGCTGGACGTAGTACGCGATGAGTTCCTCATCCTTAGGGGTAAGCGGCTCTCGGAAGAGGTCAGGATGGATATCGAAGAGCATCCGCTTCAGCCACACGTAGCAGAAGTCGGAGAGGTCCGCATAGGGGACGGCGGCGTAGTAGGGCGGGTCGGTCACCACGTAGGGCACCGAGCCGTCGGGGAGGGGGATGGCGGTGGCGGAGCCCTGCCGGACGGTGCCGGGCCGGAGGCCCTGCGCGCCTTCCCGCTCCAGCACCTGGACCACCTGGTCCAGGGCGTAATCCAGCCCTCCGACCAGCTTGGGCATCAGCGGATTGGCCTCGGCAAAGTCCGGGCGCATGGGAAGGCCGCTGCCTTGGAAAGCTGTTCTCATATGGTCTTGGCCGTAATACGAGTCTGCGTTCATCATTGGCGCCACGTTGCTCACCGCCACAGCCAGGCAGGTGGCGACGGCGCGGGCGAAGGGGGCGTCCCCCGTCTCCCGAAGGACCTGAGCGTGGGCCTCCCGCACCAGGCGCACGAAGGTAGAGAGCGCCAGCGCTTGGCGGGGGGTGAAAAGATCGCCCCATGTCTTGATGTTCCACAATCCTGGGTTGAAAACGCCCGAGTACCAGTCAGGAAATGGCTCATCCGGCACCAGGGGCAGGGGTCCCTGGTGTTCCCGCTCCCGGCGGGCGAGCTCCTCGGCGGCCCGCCGGGCGATGGCCACATCCTGCTCCGCCGCCAGGCGGAAACCCCGGCTTCCGTCCCGTCGCAGAGTGATGACAGCGATGAGGCGGGCATCCCGGGTCCCGCCCCGCTTGGCGCGGATCTGCTCCCGCACGCGCGCGTAGAGCGTGGTGTAGCCGCACACCGGGCAGGTGGCGGCAAAGCGCTTGACGATGGGCGGCTGGACCTCGCTCTCCGACCTGGGCTGGAAGATCTCAAACACGACCTCCTTGCGCGCCCTGTCCCCCCGGTAGCGCAGGGCCACCCGGTGTTTCTCCTTGCGGGAGAGCCACAGAAGCCCCACCAGGGGCACCTCGGCCCCGCAGCCAGGGCCCTCGCAGCGGATGGTCCGGGCCCAGAGGTAGGCCAGGGGCTCGGAACCGTCGGGCTCCAGGGGATAGAAGGGTCTGAGCTCCTCGATCGCACGCGCTCGGACCCACTCGCCCCACTTGCGCACGGCCTCGGCCAGCCGCAGACCGTAGGTAGGAAGATACTCCAGGGCCACCTTGTTGAGGAGCACGGCCACGGGGTTGAGGTCGGCGGCGAAGGCGTCGGCGCCGATGCGCAGGGCTTCAAAAGGGATGGACCCGATGCCGGCGAAGGGGTCCACCACCAGGGGCGGGCCGTCGGGATGGGCGGCGGCCACCAGCCAGCGGGCGGTCTCTACGAAGATCCGGTTGGCGGAGTTCTCCCAGGCGGCAAAATGGGCGATGAAGTCCAAGAGCGCCTTCCGCAAGGCGAGGGGGTCGGAGAGGTCACGACCGGTGAAAGGCCTTAAGGCTTCGCGCGCTTCCCGGCGGAACGCCTCCGGGCAGTTCGGGTCAGCGGGGTCGGGCAGGAGCGTGGCCATCAGCACCGCCCGACAGGCGGCCAGGGGTCGGGTGGCCCACCAGACGTGGAGCGTGTGCAGATGCCCCTTGCGGACGTTCTGGTCCTTGCGGGAGTGCGCGGAGATCACCCCGATGGGCATCTCGTCGGTTTCGATCAGGCGGCGGACCATCATGAACCACCCCCTTTTGGACGGCGAGCCGATTTTGTGGACTTGTCCATTTTCCTTTTGGACCGGTTCTAAGACAGTGCGATTCCATGCTGTGTCTCCTTATGCGCGACGCGATTATATAACCGCGTGCGGTTATCTGGAAACGATGTGCGGTTATTTAAGCGCGCAACGAATACCATGACCCTTTTTTCTTCCCGTGTTGGATGAGCACCCCTTTTTCAACCAGCCCCTGTAGCAACCGATATGCCTGATCAAGCGAAATCTGGCACAGTTCCGCCGCCTCCCGTCGGGTAATTCGCCCATGCGCTCGCACATACTGCAGGACCATCTGTTCCTGCTGGATCAGTTCAAAGCCGCGGCGGCGCACATACGCCGAGGGCAGTCCTAAGCGGCGGTAGGTGGCGGCGGAAAGGTGATAGGTGCGCCCCTTACGTTCGCCCCGCGCTTCCACCAAACCTATCTCCACCAGGCGTTCCAGGACGGCGCGGGCGTCGGGCCCGGGCTTCTGCAACAGCCTGGAGGCCTGCGGGGTGGTGAGGCTTCGCTCCTGCCACAGGGCATTGAGGATGAGCAGCTCGTCCAAACCGAGGATGCGTCCTGCATGGCTTTCCTCCACCACCAGCCGAACAAATTGGAGATTAGCTTTCCCGCCGTAGAGGACCAACACCACATTGGTGGCGGTGCTGCGCTCGTAAGAGGGAGCCGGACGACCGTTGCGCAGTTGCTCCGTGAAGATGGTGTCGATGCCTCGTCCCGTGCGCTCCACGATGCCGGCGCGCTTGAAGGCATCTGCCAGCAACGGATTGCGAGGCTTGGGGGGCGTGACCAGGATGTTGGACAGGCTTACCCCTTCCGGAAATCCGCCCGGATTGGAGATCACGATGTGATCGTCGTACCATTGGATGTGCACGGCGCCCAGGCGGGTGTAATCCCGATGGACCAGGGCATTGGCAACCGCTTCGCGGAAGGCGCGTTCGGAGTATTCCGGAACACCTACGCGGAAAAGTCCCACCATGACCTCTTCTTCCTGATAGCGCGCTCGGAACCGCTGCAAGACCTCCTCCATCACCCGCAGCAGCGGCCAGCGGAAAAACTCGTTGACCTGGACATCCTGGCCGCGGAGGACCTGGAAGGCGACCTCATGAGTTGGCAGAAAGCGCTGCAGAGCTTCCTCATCGGTTTGCCAGGCACACCACCGTTCTGACGATTTCATCATCGGAGAGGGAGCCGCGGGATTCACCTTTGAGCTCCACGTTGAGATTTTCTCCCGCTGCGATCAGCTCCCTCAATCGCATCCCATTCATGCGGGAAGCCTCCGACCGGGATCGGACTTCATCATACTGGGCCGATTCCCTTTCGTCATCAACCAGCCGGTTAGGGGATAGAATGCGTGCAGGTCGGCCTTGCAGGCGTTCTCGTTGTTCCGGCGAGGTTCCGCGATCAACCCCGTGGGGAGGGAGCGAGTTACCATCATTGGCCGGCCTCCTTCTGGATAGCCTCCGCTCCGATCTGGTAATGCTCGATCCGGACGATGGGCTCCCAGCCCAGGCGGATGGGATCCTGAATCGGGATGAGGCGTGGCTGGGTGGCGCAGTCGAAGACGACATAGAGCCAGTAGTCGGCGCGCAGGCGTTCGGCCGTTTTGTATTCGTGGGGGGTCAGCACCACCGGTCCTATGCCGGCCCGGCCCTTCACCTCGATGAAGCGCACGCCCCCGCTTTCGGGGTGTCGCGATAGGATGTCGAAGCCCCGGTCCTCGGCGGAGACGTCCTCGGGTTGCCAGCCGCGCTCCCGCTCGTAGCGCATGGCTTCTTCCATGGCGATGCGCTCCACCTCCTCGTTGCGCACCATCGGCGCGAATTTCTCCCGCTCCGGATGGGGGAGGACCAGAGCCGAGCCGATGGGGGTAAGGTCGGCGATGGCCAGCTGGCGCTCCCGCTGGAGCTCTTGACGCCGCCGTTCCAGGCGCGCGTTGAGCTCCTCCAGCCGCCTTTCGGCCTCGCTCAGGGCGAGGGCGACGTCCTCCCCCTGTTGCTGGCGCTCCAGGAGCTCGGCGATCTGATGTTGCTGGCGGTCGATGAGGGTCAGAAGGCTCACCTCCACGTGCCGGGCGATGGTGTCCAGCTCCCGCTGTCGCTCCTGTTTGACCTGTTCCAGGAAGGGCTGGAGCCCTTTCTCCAGCAGGAAGCGCTCCACTTCGGTCCGGTCAACAGGGAAGACAGGGGGGTCCACCGTCCCGGCCGTCACGGGGATGAGGTCCAGGAACACAGTGGGCTGGCGCAGGCGCATCCTCCCCGAGGGGTCCACCTCCACCACGAAGAGCTGCCGGTGCAGGGTGTTGCCGCGCCCGTCGGCGATGGAGGCGGCGTAGACCTCGAGGCGGGCGGGCGTCGTCCGATACAGGTCGTAGAAGACGGCGCCCCGCTTCAAGTCGACCTGGGCTTTCTCCCAGACCTCCTCGCGGACGGCCTCAAACAAGGGGTGTCCGGGGGTCACCCATTCCAGGGTGGGGTCCTCCGTCAGCTTGCGCTTGTCGAAGGTGATCCGCCGATACTCCCGCCCCAGCGATCCGAAGCGGGGTTCCAGCCGCTCCCCGACGAGCTGAAGGTGGCGCGGGATGCGCCCCACGGTGTAGACGCCGTTGCGGCCTTTCGGCGTGGGGAGACCGGCCACGGGGGCCGCCTGCAGGAAGAAGGCCTCCACCACCTCGGGGACCAGCCGCCGCTCTTTGGCCTCGGCCGTCCGACCCAGGATGGCGGACAGGTTGAGCTCCTTTTTGGCCAGCCCTTCCAGGGTGGACTGGCAGATGCGAGCGAATCGCTCGCGGTCGAAATCCCGCACCACTCGTTCCAGCACGGCCTGCTGGGTGAGGCGGCCCGCGTAGAGGTCCCGGAACAGCCGTTCCAGGTAGTTGGCCGGGACGATCTCACCGACCACGTCGAAGACCTGATCGCTGCCGAGCTCCCTTCGGATCTCCCGGAGCCGTTCCAGAAGGCGCTCCAGGACTTGGCCTTCCCGGGTGTTGACGGCGACGAAGTTGAAGATGAGGCAATCCCGCTCCTGCCCGTAGCGGTGGATGCGCCCCATGCGCTGTTCCAGGCGCATCGGGTTCCAGGGGATGTCGTAATTGATCATAAGCCAGCAGAACTGCAGGTTGATGCCTTCGCCGGCGGCCTCGGTGGCCACCATGATCTGGGCTTCCTCCCGGAACTCCCGTTCGGCATACAGTCGGGTGCCCGGCGTGTCCCGGTCTCCGATCTTCATGCCTCCGTGGATCTGGGTAACCCGGAATCCCCATTTGCGAAGGGTGGCCACCAGGTAATCCAGGGTCTCCTTGAACTCCGTGAAGATGAGCAGTTTGGTCCGGGGGTCCTCGAAGAGGTTCTGTTCCACGAGCACCTGCCGCAGTTTCGCCAGCTTGGAGGAGGTCTCCCGCTCCTCCAGGGCTCGCGCCTGTTGCACCAGCGTCCGAAGCGTTTCGATCTCCCGCCGGATGAGCTGCGACTCGGAAGG
>DATMAC010000342.1:0-3657 GCA_035573655.1 Thermoflexus sp. | reverse complement strand
CCGGGCGCCTTCGGCGCCCGGCTCGCCCCCAAATCCCCAAGGGACCAAAACCAAAAATAAGGAGCAATAGAAAGGGCCTTAGGGAAGGGTTTGAATGGGTAATGGAACGCCTTCGGAGAGGAGCGCATCGATTCGGCAGAGGTGTGGATGATCCCACTCCCTCCCATCCCCCTTTCCACAGCCCGTGGGACCGTGGGAAGGGACCGTGGGAAGGGAGGATGAAAAAGATTTTAGGAACGAGCCGGGCGTCAAGGGCGCCTGGCTCGGCTACAAAATCCCCACATGGGAGGTTGCTCGGATGCGCTTATGGGGAACTCCGGAAGGTCCGGTGTTGGACCCCGCCTTCGAGCGGTTGAACGCATCGCTTCCTTTCGATCGCCGCCTCTACCCGTATGACATCCAGGGCTCTATCGCGTGGGCACGGGCGCTGGCCCGCGCCGGGTTGCTTACGCCGGAGGAGTGCCAGCAGATCGTCGCCGGCCTGGAGGCGGTGAAGGCGGAGCTGGACGCCGGGGCATTCGCCTTCCAGCCCACCGATGAGGATATTCACACGGCCATCGAACGGAGGTTGAGGGAGCACATCGGTGCGGTCGCCGGCAAGCTGCACACCGGCCGCAGCCGGAACGATCAGGTGGCCACGGACCTGCGCCTCTTCCTGATGGAGGCCCGGCCACGTCTGGAGGAGGGGCTGCGGAACCTGGAGGCCGCTCTGGTGGCCCAGGCAGAGGCCCATCTGGACCTGCTGATGCCCGGCTACACCCATCTTCAACGGGCGCAGCCAATCCGCTACGCCCACTGGTGCCTCGCGCACGCCTGGGCCTTCGAGCGGGATCGGGCACGGTTGCGAGATGCTTACCCGCGCCTGGCGACGCTGCCCTTGGGGAGCAGCGCCCTCTCCGGGACCCCCTTCCCAATCGATCGGGAGGCCCTGGCCCAGGAGTTGGGCTTTTTATCGGTTTCGCCGAACAGCTTGGACGCCGTGTCGGATCGGGATTTCGTCGCGGAGTTCCTGTTCATCGCCGCGATGATCGGCATGCACCTCAGCCGGCTGGCGGAGGACCTCATCCTCTTCGCCAGCGCGGAGTTCGGGTTCGTGGAGCTGGATCCCGCTTACACCACCGGCTCCAGCCTGATGCCCCAGAAGCGAAACCCCGATGCCCTCGAGCTGGCCCGGGCCAAGGCCGGGCGTTTGATCGGCCACCTCGTGGGGTTCCTGACCGTGTTAAAAGGCCTGCCTTCCGGCTACAACAAAGATCTGCAGGAAGATAAGGAGCCGGTTTTCGACGCGGTGGACACGCTGGATACGCTGCTCGCCGTGCTGCCCGGTGTGGTGCGAACCATGCGTCCGCGGCCGGAGCGGATGCGGGACGCTCTGGAGGAGGCCATGCTGGCCACCGAGCTGGCGGATTACCTGGTGCGCAAGGGAGTGCCCTTCCGGGAGGCCCATCGGGCGGTGAGCGGGCTGGTGCAAACCGCGCTGCGCGAAGGGAAGCCCCTTTCCGCCCTTCCCCTCGAGATGATGCGCCAGCACCACCCGGCCTTCGAAGCCGATGTGTACGCCGTCCTCGACCCGGAGGCCGCGGTGGAGCGCCGAACGGTCCGCGGGGGGACAGCGCGATCCGCGGTGGAAGAACAGATCCGAGCCCTGCGGGCCCGATGGGCGGAGGCCGGGTCGGTGACCTCGCCGGCATCCCATCAGAGGTCCACCGGAGCCCCTGAATAACGATCTTCAGGGTTCCGACGAACCGATCCCCGTGGGAAGCATTACGATCCAGGCATGGGCTGGATCAGCGTGGGATCATCCGCCCGAGGGGAGTTGACGCGGGAGGAGACCGGGTAAGCGATCATCCGGTCGGCTGGATAGGGGCGTAGGACGGCCTGCCAGGCCCGAGGGCCGGCATCGTCATCCAACCAGATCTCCTCGTGCTCCGGGAGCAGGATCACGGGCATCCGATCGTGGATCGGGGCGATCCGCTCGTTGGCGGCGGTGGTGATGATGGTGAAGCTCTCGATGATCTCCCCCTCCGGGCTCTCCCATCGGTCCCACAACCCAGCGAAGGCGAACGGCTCCCGATCCCTCAGCCCGATCCAGTAAGGGATCCGCCCGTGGGGCGTGCGTTGCCATTCATAGAATCCATCGGCCAGCACCAGGCAACGCCGCCGGTGGAAGGCCTCCCGGAAGCTGGGACGCTGGGTCAGCGTCTCCGCCCGGGCGTTGATCAGCCGGTTCCCGATCGCCGGATCCTCCGCCCAATGGGGGATCAGCCCCCAGCGGAACAGGCGGATCCGCCGGGTCCCATCGTTGAGCAACACCGGCAAGGGTTGGGTGGGGGCCGCGTTGTAGCGGGGCTGCCATGGGACATCCGGCCACTCCGCCCGGAACCGCTCCACCAGCCGCAGCGGCTCCGTGAAAATCGTATATCGTCCACACATGGGATCCTCCAGGGGATACTCCTATACGAAATCTTAGCCCAGATCAGGGGAAACGAGCGCTAAACGCCCTGCCGTTTCCATCCCAGCGCCCCCACGTGGGCAGGTCGAAGACGGTCACGAGGTTGCAAGGGGTGATTGGCTCGACCCTACTCTCCATAGGCCAAGCGCTCGATCAGAAACGAGGGGAACCCCAGACGCCGCATCTTCGCCTGGGTCTCCGCGATCGGATAGGGAACCCGCCGGAACGTCCAGGTCATCGCGTTGAGATCCAGGATCGCGTAAGCGGCCCGCGGGTCACCATCGCGGGGCTGGCCGACGCTGCCGGGGTTCAGCAGCCACCATCCCGTTTTCAGATCGATGGGCTCGTCGTAAGGCGGCTCCAGGATGTGCATCTGTGGGGTCTCCCGGTTGGGGACATGATAAGCAATGGCCACGTGGGTATGGCCGAAGAGGCCGATGCGGGTGGACAGCCGTGCGATGTTTTCCCAGGCCGTGTAGGGATCCAGGATGTATTCCCAGATCGGTGCGCGGAGGCTCCCGTGCACCAAAGTGATCCCGTCCTGTTCCGCCTGGGAAGGGAGGCCCGCCAGGTAATCCACCTGCCGCGGCGGGAGCTGTCCCCGGGTCCACTCCAACACCTTCCGGGCGGCCGGGTTAAAGGTGTAGAGGGGGATCCGGCCGAGGACCCCCCAATCGTGGTTGCCCGCGAGGGCCACCGCAGCCAGGCGCTGGATCCGATCGATGCACTCCACCGGATCCGGCCCGTAGCCCACCAGGTCCCCAAGGAACCAGAGGGCATCCCAAGCCCCTGCATCGGCAAGAACCGCCTCTAAGGCCTCCAGGTTCGCGTGGATGTCCGAGAGAACCACAACGCGCATGGCACGGGCCTCGCCGAAGTTCCGAAACGATCGAATCAAGGAGTAGAACGCAGCGCAGACATCGGCGTCAGTGTATGGCTCAAGGTGAGCGAGAGAGCTTGGGTCAGCGTCGCCGTGGAAGCCGGTGTGGGGGTCTCCATCGGCACGGGTGTAGTCGGCGTCGCTATGGGCGTTGGGGTGGCGGTCTCCGTCGGCGTGGGGGTAGCTGTCGGCGTACTGGTGTGAGTCGGCGTCGCTATGGGCGTTGGGGTGGCGGTTTCCGTCGGCGTGGGGGTAGCGGTATAGGTCGGCGTAACGGTAGGAGTCGGCATCGCCGTCGGAGTACGGGAGGGCGTGAGCGTGGAGG
>DATMAC010000341.1:0-6778 GCA_035573655.1 Thermoflexus sp. | reverse complement strand
TGTAGGGGTAGGTGTCTCCGTCGGTGTCGCCGTAGAAGTAGACGTAGATGTCGGTGTAGAGGTCAGTGTGGGCGTCCACGTTGGCGTAGAAGTGGGAGGAATGAAATATTCGATCCTCAAATGATCGATGTGAAGATCTGTCCAGTCCCCGAAAGACCACTGCTCATAGTAATTCCCGAAATAGACCAGATTCGGCCGGAAGGCCCCTGTGCCGCTCCCAGCTGGCGCCCCATCTACGTAGGCTGTCCAAGTCCCGTCGGGTTCCACCTCCACACGGATGGTGTGCCGGGCGGTGTCGGGAGCAGAGGCCGAATAGATCTTTGAGCCAAAGACATAGATCCTCAACTCCGCCGGGGATCCCGAGCTGTCCTGATGGACAGCAAAGGCATTCCCCCAGTCCACTCGAGGTGGCTGCTCTTGAAGCTGCCGGATCTCACTCCAAGCGGCCGATCCCATTCCGATACTGACCCCGTAATCGGTGACCTGGGAGAACCAGAAGTGAATCTCGAAAGCCCACCGAGCGCCGGCGGGAATGGAATCGAACAATCCCTCCCGCCCTACCAGCGGGAAGGTCACCCCACCGTCCTGGGCCAGGCGAAGGACAGAGAGGCCTCCGTCGTTGTAGCCGAAGACTGTCTGACCGGGCCAATCACAGCCGTCCAAGCCGCCGGGGGCATCTCCGCAGATCGAGATGTTCCAGCCCGTGTCGGTCGTGAAGTCATCGGAAAATACGGAGACCCATTCGGTGGCCTGGGCGGCCGGGGTCATCCGGATTAAGGAGATCCCTAGAGACGCCATGCCCACGCTGAGGAGCGCGATCCCTATGGCCCGGATCCACATAGGCTCCCGTCTCCCTTGACCATCGATCCTGTGGTTCCAGACGATCCGCACCATCGGCCGAGGCTTACCTGGATCTATGGATAGCGGACGTTGTGATTTCCCCTTTCCATTCGCTCACCTCTTGGGAACGATCGCCCGGCTTGTTCTACCGCATCGCCTCCAGAACCCACGGGAGGGCCCCCGCCACGGCCATCCCTGCGGAGGGAAGGGCCATCGGCACTCGGATGGGCGGTCGCAGCCCAAAGCGCCATCCGTATCCCATCCGCCACGCCCGCAGCCGCGCCAGGGCGACTAGAACCATCAACCCCACCGCCGTCCCGTAGATCCCCGCCAACCCCGAGATCCCCATCCAGACCTTGGCATCCCCAGCGCCAATCCCGCTTCCCCGCCACCCCAGATAGAAGGCCGGCCAGAGGATCAGCCCGGAGAGGTCCCGGAAAAGCGCCGCTCCGATTAACCCTAGTCCCAAAAGCGGGAGCGAAAGGAAGTTCGGCACCCGTCCCTCCGGAAAGTCCCACCGACGGTCCACCCAGACTAAGACAACTCCTATTAGCAGGAGCACTCCTGCCCGGATCGCAACCATCATGGCGGGGCGTATCCTCCGCACGTGGGGTCGGCGCAGATCACGCTTTGGGCCTCCCGCACTGCCACTGGGAACCATAACCAGGGCGCCCCACTCCGCAGCACATACCCCGCCTGATACACCTTCTCCGGTCCCCGGATGATCAACCGGACCGGATGCAACTGGCTGTACGGATGTCCTAAGCGCTTCAGATCCAGGATCCCATCCCGCACCTCCGCCTCCCATTCCTTCCGCACCACCACCCGTTCGCTCTGCTTCGTCCCTGGCCAGATCACCGGGGGATCCCCGATCGTCGTCCAACAGTCCCCTGGAGCATCCGGCCGTCCATCTCCATCCGCGTCCGCGACCGGAGCGCAGCGCTCGCGCTCCTCGGTAAGATCCTTCACCTGCTTAAACTCCACGCGTAACCGTACCGCCCACCACCGCTGGAAGTATCCTTGAAACGCGGGCCGCTTCATTTCCCCAAACCAGACATAGGAGGCCTCGCCGGTAGCCGGATGGGAGGCGTAGGGGAAGTTCAAGGGCACCCACTCCCCCGGCGGGAGCGCCAGGTTCATCCCCCGGGCGGGGAATTGCAATACCCCGGGCAGCAGGAGCGGGTTGAGGTACTGGCCATACCCCGGCGCCGCCCACAGCTGCAGCCGTACGCAGCTGGTCCCCCCGGGCACCCCCTGCTCGAAAAGCGCGCTTTCGCTCAGATCGCAAGGGAAAACCGGAACACTCCCCGGCCCCCGGCTCCCACCCCATGTCCACACCCGCCATCCGGAGTCCGCGTAGGTTGGATAAGGCCCCGAGGATTGCCAGAGGGGAGGTGGAAGCCAGCGTACCTTGACAGTAGGGTGGAAGACACCCCACGCGTCCTCCCGGGCCACCATCCCCACCGGATAGGGGACGGCCTCGAAAACGTGCGGGGGTGCATACACTTTGAGCCGGATGCGGTTCCCCTCATAATCCACCAGCTCGCAGAACCCGGCGTTGCTTTCGAACCGTGAGGCGGGGTCGCAATACCGTCGGAACGTCTCCTCCGGGTTGGGACAGTCGATATACGCGATGATCTGGCGATCGGTGACCTGGCCGTCGCATTGGACGATCAAATCCCCCACCACACAGGTGGGTCCCGCATCCCCAGCCACCACCCAGATCTCCCTCACCGTCGCCGGCCCTTTGCACGGCCCCACTCTCCGATCCCCCGAGCCTCCCTCCGAGCGATGCTCCACACTCGCACAACTCCTTGGGTCGCATTCTTCATCCGTCTGCGCCGTCCCGAACCCGGCCAGCAGGAGGGCACCCAGAAGTCCTCCCACGATCCCCATCCATCGTTTCATAGACGCTTCCCTCACGGTTCAAATGTCAACTCCTCGCCCATTGGGAATGCCTTCCAGTCGATGCGTTCGGGGAAGAACTCCTGCATCCCGAAGGCCTTCGCCAACTCTGAACGTCGATAGCCTCTCACCCCCAACATCTCCCACAGCCGGGAGCCGTCCGCATCCACCACGTGAAGAATCCGGGGATAATCTGCGCTCTTCTTGATATATGCCCCATACCATCGTCTCTGTCGGGCGTCATACAGAAACGCATCCACCGTTCGCAGCACGCTCCCTCCGGAAAGGCGGACAGGCCGAATCGTGGCGATTCTTCCTGCTTCCTTTCCTCCTTCCCACCGGACGAGGTAAGCCGCCCCCGGAGCATCTTGATAAAGATAAAGCACCAGTGGGAAGTCTGGATCCCCTGTCGGCAACGCTGTATAAGCGGTCAGCACATCATCAACCCGCCGCCCCTCTCGATCGTAAAGGAGAGAAACCACATCCCTCTTCCCCGGACGAGGGCTGAAAGGTCGTTTAATGATCTCCAAGCCTGGGTTCCAATACCAAGGGGCCTCCACCCATTTCTTCACCGAGGGGGCATCGGTGCGGGTGAGGAAAAGATCCCCGGCCACATCCCGCCAGAAGCCCTCATAGACACAAGGGGGCTCGATGCGATACAGGGGCTTGGGGAGGCGGATGGGCTTGCCGGTCTGGGGATCCCAGCCGGGGGACACTTCCTCCAACTTCCACAGGACGGGATCCGTGGGGCAGACGGGAGCGGCCGTGGGGGTCGGTGGGACCCGGGCGGTGGCCGTGGCGGCAATGGCCGTCTTGGTAGGAGGCGGCAAGGTGGGCATCGACTGCGGCGCCGCGGCGGGTGCCCCCCGGCCCAGTCCCCAACCCCCAACCACAAAAAGGAGGATCAGCCCGACCGCCGCCAGCAACCCGTAAACGACCGGCCGCGGCCGCCGCCGCCCATACACGTCATACGTGAGATACTCCCACACCTCTCGAACAACGGACTTATGGAAGCGTCCCATAGCACTCTCCTTTTTGATCTCCGGTTTTGGTGCTCTGGGGGATTCAGGGGGTGAGGCCATTCACTTCTCATCGCTCCCTATCCTTGAATGGAAGGAGCAGTAGGTGCTTCATCCCCCAGGCCCGAAGGAAACCCTCGCCCCTCGGCGCCCGTTTCGGACGTTCACGCCCCGTCGTGTCGATCGGCTTGTTCAAGGGCGCTCTCCCACCGGTCATCGGCCCAGCGACTCCGATCTCGGCTCCAACCAGATTGCGTTTCCGGGCAAATTCAACCGCTCCCCCTCCGGCCAGCGCACGATCCACGTCGTAAACTCCCCCGCCTCTAATGCGAAATCAAGGATCAGTAGAAAACGACCATCGGGGGAGAAAGAGTCCAGCGCTATCTCGAACTTTTTGCGGTCCTTTTTGGGGAGCAAGACGCGAGGGGCTCCCCCCGGCTGAAGCACATACAGATGCACATCAGGCCGCGAGGGCACCTCCATCGGTCCCCACTCTTTGTCCCAGGTCACCGATACCAGCATCGTCGGGTCCCCTTCCAGGGCTCGAACGGTGACCTCCACCCATACCTTCCCGACTTCCTTTAAACCTCGGAAAGGATTGGGGATCCGAACCTGAGACACCGGCATCCCCGGCGGCAGATCGCAGGAAACGGTCGCCGCCTGGATATCCCCTTGGCAATTTGCCTCCAAGACCTTGCGGGAGCCTGGGGGCTCCCCAGGCAGCGGAGCGATACACGCATCCCGCCGGCATGCCTGCCAAGTCCCATCCCGGTGGACCATGAAGAAATCCCCATCAAAAAGCCCCTCGGTGAGCGGGAAAGGGCCGATCCACTGTTGACCGTCCGTCAGCCAGATCCGATCCTCCCTCCCATCGCCATCTGGCCGCAACGGCTGGAACACCAGCCAGTTCGGGGCTACAGAAAATCCACTCGGCAGCTGCTCGGGTTGGAAAGTATCTGTAAAGCTGGCCGTCGGCTCCAGACGCGGTTCAACCCACATCGCCCGTCCTGGCCACGGCAAGCTGACCGAATCCCCCTGCGGCCACCGCACGATCCACGTTGCGCCTGTACCACCCGTCTGCGAAAAGTCATTGATCAGCAGGAAGCGGCCATCGGGGGAGAACCTGGGAACAGCGCTTGTTCCACCTTCGTGTTCCTCGGGAGGCAACAAGGCGCGAGGCGTCTCCCCCGGCCTCAGCACATATAGATGCCGAGGCCATCTCTGCCCCTCTTCCGCGGACACCATCACCAGCATCGCGGAGTCCCCTTCCAAGGCCGAAACCGTGACGGTCTGCCAACAGTCCGCACACAGCCCTTCGAGACCATGGAAGGGATTGGGGATCTGAACCTGAGGCGCGGGCATCCCGTGGGCCAGATCGCATCGAGCGGTCGCCTCCGCGATGGGCCATAGGCATTCGGTCTCTAAAATCTTGCGAGGCATCGGAGGCCCATCAGGAAGCGAGGTCCAACACGAACCGGCCCCATCCGGAAGGGCCCCATTTTCCTGCCAACATGCTTTCCAAGCCCCGTCCCGCTGGACTGTGATGAACTCCACATCGGAGGACGATGGGTAGAACGGGAAAGGGCCGATCCAGCGTTGACCGTCGGTCAGCCAGACGAAGTTCTCCAGCTCAAATCGTTGGTTCGATCTCCTCGCAGGCTGGAATGCCAACCAGTTGGGGGCTACGGAAAACCCACTCGGCAGCGGTTTGGGACGGAAAACACTGGCGATCCGGGTGGGAGTCGAGGAAGGCCCCGTCCGTACAGCGCCTGGGGTCGCCCGAGCTGGAGTCAGCATCGGTGTGGAGGCTGCGGCGGCTGGCGTCTGGGTGGGACCGATGGCCGAGGACGCGGGGGTAAACGCCTCGCCCGCTCGCGAACCGGCGCCAGACGCCGCGCATCCCGCCAAGAACAAACCGATGAGCCCTAAGAGGGGAACGATCCCCAAGATCCTCACGGTCTACCCTCCATCTCCGTGCGTCGAACGCTGAGGAACCACCATTGCGAACCAGCCCGAGCTTGAGCATCGACAGATTGCAGGAACTCCTCCCACGGATAACGCTCCGTGCGGTTATGGAAGGGGTTGTTGATCACCACGAAACGTTTCCCATCGTGCTCCTCCAGCCGGTTCACGACTACCCAGTGGGCGATCGTTCCTTGCGAATCTGTCCACGGCCGCAGACGTCCGCCCGCTGGCAACGTTTCCCCGTCGTGCTCCTCCGAAAACCGGAGCGCTGTTCCTGGCACCTGATTGCGAAGAGGCGGCTCGCCGTGATCCGATTGGGTGGCGTTGACCAAGGCGATCACATCCTCTCCCTGTTGCAGCCGCCCCTGTAGGTGGTCCCAGACCGCATCCGCGTTCTGCTCCCCCGGCGGGACGTCGAAGCGCCCCACCCGCACCCCATACGCGCGGGCGACCTCGTTCAGATCCTTTTCCCCGGTTGTCACGTAAGACTCACTGGGCTGATCCGCCGCGCCCGCAGCGATCGGCCTCTTCCCCAGGTCTTCAACGAGGTTCCGGATCACCCGCTTTCGGAAGTCCGGATGGGCTTCCAGCGCCTGATCGACTACCTCCTGGGCCGGAACCATTCGACCCAGCTGGTGGCTTAAGGCCATGCTTAAGGCCACCCAGCCGCACGCCAAGTTGTAGGGGATCTTCGGCTGTCGTTGGATGGCTTCCTTCAGTTGGGCTTTCAGCTCCGGCGACAGGTTCGCATCTTGATCGATCAACGCTTGAATCCGATCCGCAGGGATCTGAACGGTGAACTGGGAGGGTAGCCAGTTGCCCTTCACATCCATCGCCAACGGAACCGTCGGAAGGGGCATGGCCTCACGGGATCCCTGAGCGACCAGGTGGGCGGCTTGCTGGAAGGCCCCTTCGAGGCGTTCCAGGGCTTCTTCCAGAGTGCGGGCCAAGACCTCGATGTGTTCGGAAACTTGGTTCAGTTTGACTTGATAGGCGGCCGCCGTCACCTCAAACCGTTGCCCGGGAACCGCCCGCACCACGTCCCCCAG
>DATMAC010000340.1:0-6236 GCA_035573655.1 Thermoflexus sp. | reverse complement strand
CGCCGTAGCCCTCGCGCCGCAGCGCCCGGCTGAGCGACTCGCCGATACCGGGGTCGTCGTCGACGATCAGCACCCGCCGGCTGCGAGGGTCCAGCTGATCGAGGGCGGCCAGGAACCCCTCGGAGGGAGCCGGCGGGGCCTCCACGGCATACACCCACCCCTCCCCCAGGGCGAACTTCTCCACCGGGAAGGTGTGGCCCGAGGCGTTGATCACCACCGTCTCGTCCGGCCGGATGCGCCCGGCGGCGATCAGCTTGAACGCCCCGGCGAAGGCGGCGGCGGCCGCGGGCTCCATCGAGAGGCCCTCCATCTTGGCCAGCAAATGCATCGCTCGATAGGTCTCCTCGTCGCTCACGGTCTCCATGGCCCCTCCCGTCTCGAGGACGATGCGGCGCAGCACAGGGTAGGCCGGGCCAGGGTCCCCGGTCGCCAACGTCGCGATCCGCGTGCGGGGGGTTTGAACCACCTGAGCCCGCTCCAGCCCCTGGCGGAAGGAGGCCACGATGGGCGCGCAGCCCTCCGCCTGGATCACCCCGATGCGGGGGATGCGATCCACCAGCCCCATGGCCTTCAGCTCTTGGAACCCTTTCCAAACCCCGATGGGGCCCATCCCCCCGCTCACCGCCTGGATGTACCAGTCCGGCGCTCTCCACCCCAACTGCTCCGCGATCTCAAACGCCAGGGTCTTCATGCTCTCCCGGGCGGCCAGGCTGCGGATCCCGCGGTCCAGGAACAGCCCCCGCCGCTCCGCGAACTGCGCCGCCACCTGCTTGGTCTGGTCATACGTCCCCGTCACCTTGATGACCTCCGCCCCGTACAGGGCCACCTCGCGCATTTTGTCCGAAGGGGCGGAGCTCACCAGGAACGCCCATAATTGGATGCCGGCGCGGGCGCAGTAGGCGGCGTAGGAGATCGCCACGTTCCCAGTGGAGGCCACCACCATCTCCCGCAGGTTCGCCTCCCGCGCCACGGAGATCGCCAGGGAGGCCTGGCGGTCCTTGAACGACCCCGTGGGGTTCTGGCGCTCATCTTTCACGTAGAGGCGAGGGCGGCCCAGCATCAGGCCCAAGTTCTCGGTGCGCAGCAGCGGGGTCCCCCCTTCGTCCATCGTGACGATGTGGAGGTCCTCCCGCACCGGGAGCAACTCCCGGTAGCGCCACATGGTGAATGGCCGCTTCGGCAGCAGCTGCTCCCAGCGGCGGCGGACCGTCGGGAGATCATACACCACATCCAGCCAGTCGCCGCCGCAACGCGGGCAGCGGATCTCAAAACGGAGGTAAGGCCATCGGTGTCCACAGGACGGGCAATGCAACCACATGAAAAAGCCCCCTAGGCCAGGAAATCACGAGCTGCTCCCTCAACAACCCGCCGGCCATCTTACTCGAGGCCCAGGACCCGGCGGATCTGCAGGTCGAAGGGCGGATACAGGATGCCTTTCTCGGTAATGATACCGGTGATGTATCGGGCGGGCGTCACGTCGAAGGCCGGGTTGGCAGCCCGGGCCCCGCGGGGGGCGATCGGGACCCCCTCGATCTCCAGGACCTCGCGCTCGTCCCGCTCCTCGATGGGGATAGCGTCGCCGTTCGGCGTGTTCGGGTCGATGGTGGAGGTGGGCGCCACGACATAGAACGGGACCCCATTCTCCTTGGCGAGGACGGCCAGGGTGTAGGTGCCGACCTTGTTGGCCACGTCGCCGTTGGCGGCGATGCGGTCGGCCCCCACCAAGACGATGTTCACCTTCCCCCGGCGCATGTAATAGCCGGCGGCGCCATCGGCGATCACGGTGAAGGGAATGCCCAGCTGGAGGAGCTCCCACGCGGTCAGGCGGGCGCCCTGCAACCGGGGCCGCGTCTCATCGACCAGCACGTGGATGCGCTTCCCCTGCTCGTGGGCGGTGCGGATCACCCCCAAGGCGGTGCCGTAGTCCACGGTGGCCAGGGCGCCGGTGTTGCAGTGGTGCAAGATGGTGTCGCCGTCTCGGATCAGGGCCGCCCCCAATTGGCCCATCCGGCGGTTGGTCTCCACGTCCTCCTCCGCGATCCGGATCGCCTCCGCCACCAAGGCCTCCCGCAACGCCTGGGGATCCTCCAAAGCTTCATCGGCCGCCCGTCGGAGCATCCGATCGACCGCCCAGAAGAGGTTCACCGCCGTGGGCCGGGAGGCCTTGAGCAGGGCTGCGGCGGCCTCCAGATCCCGAAGCAGACCGATCCGGTCCGACGCCTGGCTCCGCAGGGCCGCCAGGGCCATCCCGAAGGCCGCGGCCGCCCCGATCGCCGGCGCCCCCCGGACGGCCATCGTGCGGATGGCCTCGGCGACGGCCTGAGGCGTGTCGCACTCCAGGATCACCACCTCGTGGGGCAGACGGCGCTGGTCAAGCAGCCGCAGCACGCCGTTGTGCCATTCCACACTGCGCATTCGAGCGCCTCCATGTCGGGAGATCTGCGTTGATTTTACTTGAATCCCGTGAGTTTTATGCGGTGAAAGGCGCTGGGGTCGCCCCAACGCGCGGGGATGATCGTGCGAGAGGGAATTTCGGTGGAGAATGCATGTAGGGGCGCCCACCAGGGGCGCCCCTACAATATTCTGTATTCCGTCCGTGAGGCCGAGCGCACCAGGAATTTAACACTCGCTATACCCACAATTGTAACAGGTGCGGCACCCTTCCTGCTCCAGGAGGGTGGCCTCGCCGCACTGGGGGCAGAGGTCCCCCACCGGGCCGAGCCGCGTGGCCTCCTCCTCGCCTTCCGGCTGGGCCTCCCACAATGGGAGGGCTGGCTGGGCCGCAGCCGGCAGCGACGGGGTCGCCTCCAGCCCCCGCTCCGCCAGGTATTCCGCGAGGACCCGGGCGACTCCATCGGGGAGGCTCCGCACCCGCTCCGGCCCGAAGCCCAAGGCCCGTCCCCCACCGATGCCGTGCAGCTGATCCACCACCTGACGGAGCCGCTCGGCCGGCGGCACCGGCGAGGGCAGCCGCAGAAGCAGCGAGATCAACCGCCCGATGGCCTCGGCCACCGCCGCGATGTCCGACCCCGCCTTCCCCACGTTCAGGAACACCTCGAAGGGCTGGCCCTCCCCGTTCTCGTTCAGGGTGATGAACGCCGTCCCAACCGGCGTGGCGATCCGATAGGTGGCCCCGGTCAGCTTCTGCGGCCGGGGGCGGACCGTCGTGCCCACCGGCTGGGGCAACGTCGGCTGCGCCGGAGCTACGGCCACGATCTCCTTCCGCTTCTCTTTCTTCTCTTTGGTCTCCAGCGTCTCCAACACCTCCTTTTGGCGGGACCCCGCCACGTAGACGGTCAACCCCTTGCAGCCCAGCTTCCAGGCCAGGAGGTACGCCCGCTCGACGTCCTCCACGGTCGCCGTCTCCGGGAAGTTGATGGTCTTGGAGATGCTGTTGTCGACGAAGGCCTGGATGCTGGCCTGCATCCAGACGTGCTCCTCAGGGGTGAGATCTTGCGCGACTACGAAGGTGTGGCGGATCCACTCGGGCAGCTCCTGGATGTGCTGGCAGGTGCCCTTGCGCAGGACCTCCTCGATGACCCGGGCCCGCGCCGCTTCATCGAGGCCGGCCTCCTGGAGGGCGCGCATAAAGAGGGGGCTGACGTAGCGCAGCTCCAGCCGGCCCTCCGCCTCGTGGACGTAGCGGATGTAAGCGAGGGCGAAGACCGGCTCGCAGCCGTAGCCCTCACACCCGGCGACGGTGGAGATGGTGCCCGTGGGAGCCACGGTGAGCTGCGCGGCGTTGCGGATCCCATACCGGCGGATTCCCTCCACGATGGCGCTCCAGTCCAGGGGCGGCCGGCCCCAGTCGCGGGTGTAGGGCTTCAACGGCCGCGGCGGCTCCCACTTCAGGTCCTCGGGATCGTAGATGCTCCCTTTGATAGCCGGGAAGGGCCCGCGCTCCTTGGCGAGCTCGATGCTGGTCCGCATGGCGTGGTAGCGGATGAACTCGGTGATCTGGGCGGCGAATTCCTGCCCCTCCTCCGAGCCGTAACGGATCCGCAGGTGATACATGAGGTCCGCCAGCCCCATAAAGCCCAGGCCGATCCGACGGGTCCGGTGGGCGGCCTCCCGAAGTTGCGGGACGGCGGGCACGTACTGGTTGGCCTGCACCACGTCGTCGAGGAAACGGGTGGCCCATTCCACCGTCTCCCGCAGCTTCTCCCAATCCACCTCCGCCCGGCCGTTCACGTATTTCACGTGGCGCGCCAGGTTCACCGACCCCAGACAGCAGTTCTCGTAAGGCCCCAGCCACTGCTCACCGCACGGGTTGGTGGCTTCCAGCGTGTAGAGATGGGGGACCGGGTTCGAGCGGTTGGCGGTGTCCAGGAAGAGGACGCCGGGCTCGCCGTTGTGATGGGCCTGGGTCGCGATCTTGCGGAAGAGCTCCCGCGCCCGCACCCGCTTGTAGACCTTGATGGGGATGCCGGCCCGCTCGGCGTCCTCCAAGGTCCCCCGGAAGTTCCGATACGCCGGGTGCAGCACGTCGGGGAAGCGCAGCTCCCACTCCTCGTCGTTCTCCACCGCCCGCATGAAGGCGTCGGTGATGCCCACCGAGATGTTGAAGTTGGTGATGGCGTTCTCGTCGGTCTTGCAGGTGATGAACTCCTCGATGTCCGGGTGGTCCACCCGCAGCACGGCCATGTTGGCGCCCCGCCGGGAGCCACCCTGGGCGATCTCGCCGAAGGCCCGATCGTAAACCCGCAGGAAGCCCACGGGGCCGGTGGCGCGGCCCATTGAGGAGAAGACGACCGCGTTCTTCGGGCGCAGGCGGGAGAACGAGAAGCCGTTCCCGCCGCCGGTCTGCTGGATCAGGGCCGCGTCCCGCAGCGTCTGGAAGATGCCGCCCGGGATCTTGCCCATGTCATCCTCCAGGGGGAGGACGAAACACGCCGCCAGCTGCCCCAGCGGGGTCCCCGCCCCCGTGAAGGTCGGGGAGTTGGGGAGGAACCGGAGCGAGGTGAGCATCCGGTAGAAACGCTCCTCCCACAGCGCCGGATCCCCACCCAGCTCCTTCTCGGCCTCGGCGACGGCCCGGGCGACCCGACGGAACATCTGGGGGATGGTCTCCACGGGCTTCCCGTCGGGCCCCTTGCGCAGGTATCGGCGCTCCAGGACGATGCGGGCGTTCTCGGTCAGCGGGATCTCATCCTCCGGGTTGGCTTCGTCCACACGGATCTCCCAGCGGGTCGTCGTCATGGTTCCCTCCTCGATGCGGATTGGATGAGCGGGGCCGAGGATCTCCGATCCCCAGCCCAGTAGGTAGCGTGTGGTTCGCCCGAATTCGGGACGCCGACAATGCGCTGTTGCGAACGCGTGCGGTGCATTCGATGTGGACCGGACGGGAGGTTTCGTCAACAGCCCTCGTGCGGGGCAAGCCCCTCCTCCTTTCCCCTGGCCCTCCGCGTTTCGAATCCCTAGCAAGGGTTTGCCAACAACCCCCAACTCATGGGGACGAGCTTTCGATTCGTGGAATTCCTGTGGGGGTGGGCCGCTTACGCGGCCTACCTCCATAGGACGTTTCATCGTCCCAACAAAGCAACACGGTCACATCCTGCAGGAAGCAGGCCTTGGGCCTGGCCCGATAGGGCGCCTATTGTAGGGGCACCCACAAGGGGTGCCCCTACAATAGGCGAGGTTCCCTACGGGGAGCGCATCCCCACCCATCGGAGCGCCCCCCGAAGCCCATGCTCGTCCGTACCCCCATATATGGCGGTAGAAAACCGCAAGAATCCAATATATGGCGGATTCGAAGGCACAAGAAGGACGATTCAGCGATCTTTCCAGGTGCTGAAATCGGCAGCGGTTGGCTCAGGATCCTTCCGTTGGGGCAGGGCTGGTTTCCCGGGCGCGGTTCTGCAGCAGGTTATCGATCTCCCGTCGGATGCTTTCCAGATCGCTCAGGCCGAGGTAGACGATCGCGTAACGGATATAAGCGATCTCGTCCAGCTCCTTGAGCCCAGCGATGACCATATCGCCGATCTGGCGGCTGGGGATCTCGGACCGGCCCATCGCCTGGAGGCGGGCCTCAATGCGTTCCACCAAGCGCTCCAGGGCCTCGGCCGGGATCGGGCGCTTGGCGCAGGCGATCTGGATCCCTCGGAGGAGCTTCTCCCGATCGAACGGCTCCCGGCGCCCATCGCGCTTGATCACCATCGGGGCGAGGTGGAGCGGGCGCTCGATGGTGGTGAACCGGCGCAGGCACCGCGGGCACTCTCGACGCCGCCGCACCGCCC
>DATMAC010000339.1:0-4264 GCA_035573655.1 Thermoflexus sp. | reverse complement strand
CGAAGGGCCGCGGGGAGGGGGGAGAAAGGAGGGAGGGGTCATCCTGCTCTTCACCGAAGAGGGGTGAGGAACTCCTTGCCCCAACTTATGTCCGAACCTCAGGACGAAGCATGGACAGCATAAGTCCAAGAGGCAACGGTTTGGGATCTTCTTGCTCAGGAGGATGGAGCGATGATCGATGTGAACGACCTGCGGAAGGGAACTACCTTCATCTTAGATGGCCAGATCTATGAGGTCTTGGAATACCAACACCACAAGCCCGGCCGTGGGAACGCCTTCATCCGAACCAAGCTACGCAACCTGCGCACGGGGGCGATCATCGATAAGACATTCCTCTCGGGAGATCGGGTGCAGGATATCCGGGTGGAGAACCGGGAGGTCCAATTCCTGTATCGGGAGGGCGATCTTTACTACATGATGGACACCCGGACGTACGAGCAGATCCCCGTTCCGGCGGAGCGTTTGGGGGAGGCGGTGAACTTCCTGAAGGAGGGCATCACATTGATCCTGCGAGAATACGAGGGCGAGCCCCTGGGCGTGGAGCTGCCCGTGACCGTAGACCTGCAGGTTGTGGAGGCGGAGCCGGGGGTGAAGGGGGATACGGCCTCCGGCGCGGATAAGTGGGTTGTGGTGGAAACCGGCTATCGGCTTCGAGTCCCCCTCTTCGTCAATGAGGGCGATATCATCCGGGTGGATACCCGGACCGGGGAGTATGTAACCCGGGTCGGCTGAAGGATGCGCATCGGACTCTCTTTGCAGGAGGCTTTCATGCAACCACGCCGCGTGGTGATCACGGGGATGGGGGCGATCACCCCGCTCGGCTTGGATGTACCGACCACTTGGGCGAACGTGATCGCCGGGCGTTCCGGGGTGGGGCCCATCACGCTGTTCGATGCTTCTACGCTCAACGTCCGAATCGCTGCCGAGGTGAAGGGGTTCGATCCGTTGAACTATATGGATGCCCGGGAGGCACGGCGGCGGGACCGCTTCGAGCAGTTCGCGGTGGCGGCCACGCGAGAAGCGGTGCGCCAGGCGAACCTCCGCATTACGGATTCGATCGCCGATGAGGTCGGGGTGATCATCGGCTCCGCGATCGGCGGCGCCCAGACCTTCGCGGACGGGGTGGAGATCGCGCTCCACAAGAGCCCCCGCTTGCTCCATCCCTTTGTGATCCCCATGGTGATCACGGATGGGGCATCGGCGCAGATCGCGATCGAGCTGGGGGCGCGGGGGCCGAATTTCGCCACGGTCTCCGCGTGCTCGGCAGGGGCGGACGCTATCGGCATCGCTTATGAGCTGATCCGCAGCGGGGACTGCCGGGTGTGCATCGCGGGGGGCGCCGAGGCCAGCATCACTTACGTCGGCATCGCGGCGTTCGACCGCATCGGGGCGATGTCCCGACGGAACGATGACCCGACGGGCGCCTGCCGGCCGTTCGATCGGGATCGGGATGGCACGGTGATGGGGGAGGGAGCAGCGGTTCTGGTGCTGGAGGACCTGGAGTTCGCCCTGGCCCGTGGGGCGGAGCCCCTGGCGGAGATCATCGGTTATGGGGCGACCTCCGATGCCTATCACCCGATCGCCCCCGATGAGAACGGGGCCGGGGCGGCCCGGGCGATGGCCAAGGCCCTCCGCAAGGCGGGGATCCGCCCTGAGGAGGTGGACTACATCAACGCCCATGGGACCGGGACCCCGCTCAACGACAAGACGGAGACCATGGCCATCAAGACGGTCTTCGGGGAGCGGGCGTATGAGATCCCTGTCAGCGCCACCAAATCCATGACCGGCCACATGATCGGCGCCACCGGAGCCCTGGAGGCGATCTTCTGTGTGATGGCCATCCGGGAGGGGATCATTCCTCCCACGATCAACCTGCAGAACCCGGATCCCGAGTGTGACCTGGATTACGTGCCCAACGTCGCCCGGCGCAAAGAGGTTCGCATCGCGATCAGCAACGCCTTCGGTTTCGGGGGCCATAACAGCGTGCTGGTGCTGCGGCGTTGGGAGCGGTGAAGCAAGGGGTGGCACCTTTCCCTTTTCTCCCCTCCTTCCCTGTGGCAGGGAAGGGGATGAAAAACATTTTGGGGCCGAGCCGCGCGCCTTCGGCGCGGCCCCAAAGAGGAAACTGCTTATATATTGGCGTCGCGTGAGAACGGCTGAATCAGTGCGGGAAGCGTTATACGGAGAGGGGTGTGGCAGGGATGAAGCATCCCCATCCGGGCGTCCCGCAGAACGTTCCCTCTGAGATGACCACTTGGCCGCGGACCATCACCATGCGCACCCGACCCCGAACCCGCCACCCTTCGTACGGCGTGTAGCCCGCTATCGTGTGCAACCGGTCGGCGGAGAGGGTTTCCTCCGGCTCCGGATCGTAGAGGACCAAGTCGGCGTCCGCACCTGGCTGCAACGCCCCTTTGCGGGGGTAAAGCCCGAACAGCTTCGCCGGGTTCGTCGCGCACAGGCGCACCAAATCCGGCCACCCGATGCGGCCCTCGAGGACGCCGAAGGTGTAGAGGAGCGGCAGCATGGTTTCGATCCCCGGCAACCCCCCAGGGGTGGTGAGGAACGAGCCGGTGGCTGTCTTCTGGCCCAACGCGTAGTCGCAGTGATCTGTCCCGATGGTCGCGATCCATCCCCGATGCAGCCGTTCCCACAACCCGGCTCGCTCGACGGCCGCGCGGAGGGGCGGCTGGAGGATATACCACTCGGGATGAGGGCCTTCGTAGGCGGTCTCATCCAAGAGGAGGTATTGAGGGCAGGTCTCGGCGAAAGCGAGCTGGCCGCGTTGGGCCGCCTCGTGAACCAAGTCGACGGACCGGGCGGTGGAGCAGTGGACGATGTAGACGGGGGCGCGGGCCTCGGCGGCCAGGAAGAGCACCCGATGCACCGCTTCGACCTCCGCGAGCGGCGGGCGCGAGCGCCCGTGCTCCCGCAAGCTGGTTCGGCCCTCTGCTTTCAGGCGTTCGATCGCCTCGGTCACGATGGCGTCGTTCTCGCAATGGACCATCGTTAACAGCCCCAGCGCGCCGGCCGCCCGCATCGCGCGCAGGAGCATGGCGTCGTCCGCATAGTAGTTGGGGCGGTAGGTGGTATACAGCTTGATGCCGGCCACCCCTTGAGCGGTCAGCTTCCCCAACTCTCCCTCTTTCCCCGGGGGCAGATCCGTCACCATCATGTGGAGCGCATAATCCACGACGGCCTTCTCGCGGGCCTCCTCCAGGCGAGCCGCCAAGGCCTCCTCGAAAGTCTGGCCACGGAACTGGGTGGCGAAATCGACCACGGTGGTTACCCCGCCGAACGCCGCCGCCCGGGTGCCGATGAACCAGTCGTCGTCCGTGCGGTAGATACCCGTATCCAGAGCGATGTGGACGTGAGGATCCACTAGGCCGGGGAGGACCATGCATCCGGCGGCATCCACCGTCGGCTCGTCCGGGCGGGGGAGGAGGTCCCCGATGGCCGCGATTCGCTCCCCCTCCACCCGGACGTCCGCCCGCAGCATCCCTTCCGCCGTCACCAGCGTTCCGTTTCGGATGAGCATTGAGATCCCTCCTGGATAGGACAGCGTGCGATTCTTGGTGTAGGAATGCCTCTATTCATGCTACAACGATGGTTCGCATGGCACTGTCTCGTTTTGGGTAACTACCTACTCTGCAAGGGGGGATAAAAATATTTTTTGGGCCGAGCCGCGCGCCGAAGGCGCACGGCTCGGCCCAAAAAGCCCTCAGGAGGAAATCTTGAATCGTTACTGTTTCGTTAAGGCGTCAAGGGGATCCCCACCCGGATCAGGAGCGCGTTGATGAAGGGGGTCAGGGCCACCAGGAGGGGGGCGATGAGCAACCCGGGGAGGAAGCTGGCCACGCGCACCCGCTTCAGATCCAGTAACAGCAGCCCGATCCCCAAGATCATCGCGCCGCCGACCGCGGTCATCTCGGTGATCATGGCCTCCGTGAGGAACGCCTTGGCCAGGCCGGCCCCCAAGGTGAGGGATCCCTGGTAGATCAACACCGTCAGGGCGGCGAACATCACTCCGATCCCCAAGGAGGCGCTGAAGGCGAGGGAGGCGAAGCCATCCAAAGTGGCCTTGATGGCCAGCAAAGTGTAGTTTCCGGTGAGGCCGTCTTGGATCGAGCCCAGGATGGTCATCGGGCCGACGCAGAAGACCAAGCTGGCGGTGACGAAGCCTTTCACGAAGGTGCTCCCCTCCCCGCTGCTCCCCGTGACGCGGGTCTCCAGCCAGCGGCCCAGAGCCTGGAGTCGTTCCTCG
>DATMAC010000338.1:0-4733 GCA_035573655.1 Thermoflexus sp. | reverse complement strand
CGGGGTTAAGACTGCTGGGGGGATCGCGTGCGCCAACGCCGCTCGGCTTCCACGCTGAGGCGCAAGGCCACGCCGCTGAGGACCCCTGTGAGATGCGCCGCGAGGTAGGGGGAGATCTCGACCTCCTTCCCCAGCACCCGGGTCTGGTAGAAATAGGGCGCCCAGGCCAGCACCCCCAGATAGATCAACAGGCGGCTGAGCCAACGTCGGTGGCGCCCGATCCCCCCGCCGATCCCAACCGGATGCTCCAGCGCCATCGCCCGGCGCCGCAGATGCCATCCGCCCAGCACGCCGGTCAGATGCGCGGCCAGGAAAGGGAAGATCGGCCAATCCTCGCCGGCGGCCGACGCCATCAGGAACGGTGCCCACACCAGCACACCGGCCACGATCATCCCGTTTCCGAGCCATCGCCACGCTTCTGGGCCCCAGCGAACGCTCATGGCCCCCCTCCCCGCGGTGGTCTTGCATGGCCACTCGATGTATCCTGATGACAACCAGGCGGAAGAACAGGTCCGCCGTGAGTTTCTATCAACTATACAATCGAAATCGCCGATTCTTCAAATCCATCGCGATGCAGCAATGCGAACGCTCAGCTTAGCCACCCATGTCGCTCGATCTTGGCTACAACGCGGAGGCGCCTTCGTTGCCGCCGTCGGGCCGATCTTGTTGTTCGCCGGGTTGCCAATGTTGCTCCTCGGCCCGACGTTGACGGGGTCGAGAACCCTCATCCCCGCGGATAACTTGTATGAATGGCAGCCCTGGCGGGCGGCGGCGGAAGCCTTCGGCATCGCCGTCCCGCACAATGCCTTGCTCTCGGATTTGGTTCTGGAGAACTACGCCTGGAAGCGGTTCCTGGTGGCGGCCTTCCGGCGCGGGGAGCTCCCCCTGTGGAACCCCTATCTCTTCGCGGGGGCGCCGTTCTTAGCCAACGGACAGCACTCCGCCCTCTATCCGTTCACCGTTCTCTTCTTGATTTTTCCCATCCATCAGGCGTACGGGCTCTTCAACGCCTTGCAGCTGTTCCTCGCGGGGCTGGGGATGTACCTCCTCGCTCGGACGTGGGGGCTCGGTCGGGCGGCGGCGACCTTCGCCGGGGTGGCCTATGAGCTCAGCGCCTTTATGGTGGTCAGCCTGGTCTTCCCGATGATCGTCGCCGGCGCGGCCTGGCTCCCTTATCTGCTCGCCGCGCTCCACGCGGCGATCGAGCGGCGGCCGCTCCTCGGCCGCCCGGCCGCCCTGCCTTGGGCGCTCATGGCCGCCCTGGCGCTGGCGATGAACATCCTCGCCGGCCACGTGGAGATCACTTATTACACTGTCTTGGTGGGCACGGGCTACGGCCTGTGGAGGGCCGTTCAAGCGTGGAGGCGCCAAGGGGAACGCCCCGCCTCGGGGACTTGGGCTCGGGTCGTTCGATCCCTGGTTCCCCTCGGATGGACGGGATTCGCGCTGGCGCTGGGGTTCGCCTTGGGGGCGGCCCAGTGGGTGCCCCTGTACGAGGTGGTGCGGGAGAACTTCCGGGAGGGGACGGCGACGCTGCAGCAGGTGCTGGGATGGGCCTACCCCTGGCGGCACCTCGTTGTTTTCCTGATCCCAGACTTCTACGGCAATCCCAGCCATCACGGAGTGCGGGATGTCTTCACCGGGGCCTGGGTGCCCTTCACGGTGAACGCGTATGGCCAACCCAACCCGAACGGGGCCTTCACCAGCCACTGGGGGATCAAGAACTACGTGGAAGGGGGCGCCTACCTGGGGTTATTGCCCTGGGCCTTCGCCGCCCTGGCCCTGATCCGCTGGCGGTCGGTCCGTCGTTCCGGCGTCCCCTTGGGATTCCTGGTCCTTCTGGCCGCCCTCTCGTTCTCTTTCGCCTTCGGGCTGCCCACCTATGCGCTGCTCTACTACGGCCTGCCGGGCATCAATCAACTGCACTCCCCATTCCGCTGGATCTGGCCCTTCACCCTGGCGATGGCCGGCCTCGCGGGGGCGGGGTTCGATCAGGCCCTGCGAGCGGAGGGAAGGGACCGGCAGTGGGCCGAATGGGGGTTCCTGGGGGTTGGCGGGGTGGTCCTGGCGCTTCTGGGCCTTGCCCGATGGGCGTTCCCGGGGGAAGCGGTGGCCCTCGCGGATCGAGCCCTGGGCGCGCTGGCCAAGGCCCCGGAGGCGTTCCCGGACGGCCGGATGTTCTTCTCCTATCAGTTCTGGAATTTCCTCCGCTTCGGGGTCGTCGCGATCGGGAGCGGCCTGGCGTTGATCGCGCTCCGTCGGAAGCCGTGGGGCCCGATGGTGGCCATCGGCGTGTTGGCCCTGGATCTGCTCCAGGCCGGGGCGGGGTTCAACCCGGCGGCGGATCCCCGCTGGCTGACCCATGAGCCGCCGGTGGTGCGCTTCCTCAAACAAGATAACGGCGTGTGGCGGTTGACCACCTTCGATCCCCACGGCCGGAAGACCTTCAACGCCAACGGGCCATGGCTCTATGATCTCCAAGACATCCGGGGGTACGATTCCATCATCCTCAAGCGTTACGTAGCCTATCTCTCGGCCATCCAGCCCCAACATGAGCTTCCCTTCAACCGCATCGCCCCGATCACGGACCCGCAGGCCCTGGACTCGCCGCTGCTGGATGCCCTGAACGTTAAATATGTGATCACCGAGGAAGCGATCCCTTCGCCCCGTTACACCCTGGTCTACGAAGGCGAGGTGCGGGTCTATCGCAACGAAGGGGCCATGCCCCGGGCGTGGACCCTTCCCCTCACCGCGACGGTCTTCCATCGGGATCCCATCGCGGCGCTGCGACAATTCGACCCCCGCTTCTACGTCGTGGTCGATCGACCGATCCCCACCTTGGAATGGTTCGGGTCGCCTGGGACCCCTCGTCCGGCGGCGGTGACGGCTTATGGGATCAACGAGGTGTGGATCGACGCGGCGGTGGAGGAGCCTTCGTGGCTGGTGCTGGCGGACACCTTCTTCCCGGGCTGGGTCGCCTATCGACGGCCGATTGGGGGAAGCGAGGGGGAGGAGCAGCGGCTGGAGATCTACGCCGCCGACGGCCTCTTCCGCGCGGTGATGCTTCCGCCCGGCCGTTGGACGGTGCGTTTCCGCTATAGCCCGCTGTCGGTCAAGCTGGGATTCTTTACAACTTTCATCGGCGGGATGGCCGCGCTCTTTACGCTTCTCGTCTGGGCCTGGGGGCGGCTGTATCGGGCGGAGATGGAGCGCTCCACCGCCCTCCGGGTTTTGAAGAACAGCCTCACCGCCATGGCCTTGAACCTCCTCACCCGCTCCATCGACTTCGCCTTCGCGGCGCTGATGCTGCGCATCTTAGGGCCGGAGGCGGCCGGGAAGTATTATTTCGCCATCGTGTTGGTGAGCTGGTACGAGATCCTCTCCAACTTCGGCCTCAACGTCTGGCTGACCCGGGAGGGCGCGAAGCATCCGGAGGCGGTGAACCGCTATTTCGTGAACAGCTCCGCGATGCGGCTGATCCTGCTGGCGGCGTGGATGCCGCTGCTCCTCGCCGTCACGGGCGTTTGGATGGGGGCGTTCGGGCTCACCGGGGATACCGCCCTGGCGATCCTCCTCCTGGCCCTCGCCCAGGTCCCAGCCAGCCTGGCCACCGGGGTCACCGCCCTCTTTTACATTTACGAGAAAGCGGAGGTCCCGGCGGCGCTCACCGTGGTGACGGTCCTCCTCAAAGTCAGCTTCGGGGTGCCGATCCTGCTGATGGGCGGCGGTTTCGTGGGGTTGGCGGCCTCCTCGGTGGCGGTGAACCTCATCACCCTCTCCCTGCTGAGCGGCATCGCCTTCCGGATGTTCTTCCGGCCGCGCTGGGAGGACGATCCAGCCCTGCGCCGGGAGATGATCCGGGAGTCCGGCCCGTTGATGCTCAACCACCTGCTGGCCACCCTGTTCTTCAAGATCGACGTGCCGATCCTCCAGGCGCTGAAAGGCGATGTCCAGGTCGGGTGGTACAGCACAGCCTACAAGTGGCTGGACGCGCTGAATATCATCCCGGCGTACACCACCTTTGCCGTGTTCCCGGTGATCTCCCGCCAGGCGGCGGGGTCGCCCGAGGCCATGCGGCGTTCCGTGATCCTCACCCTCAAGGGGCTGGCGGCGGTCGCGGTCCTCACCGCCGTGCTCTTCACCTTCCTGGCGGAACCCCTCTCCTGGCTCCTGGGCGGCGCCCAATACCTTCCCCACGCCGCCATCGCGCTGCGGATCATGATCTGGTCCATCCCCATCGGCTGGATGAACAGTCTGATCAATTACGTGTTGGTGGCGCTGGGGCGACAGCGCTATCAGACGAAAGCCTTCCTCATCGCCCTGGGGTTCAATGGGATCGCCAACCTATTGACCATCCCGGCCTTCGGCTACCCGGCCGCTGCGGTCATCACCATTCTCTCCGAAATCGTGGAGGGGATGGCCTTTTATTACGACCTGCGGCGGACGATGGGGCCGTTGCCCTGGGCTGAGATCTTGGGGCGGCCGTTGATCGCGGGAGGGGTCATGATGGGGCTGACCGGGGCGTTATGGGGTGTTGCGCCGGCCCTGGCGCTGCCCGCAGGCGTGCTCAGTTACGGGCTCGTGTGGTGGGGGTTGCGCCCCTTCACCCCCGAGGAATCCGCTCGGATCCGCGAGCTGTTTCCGACCAGGGGGATCTGGGGCCGCCGGGAGGCATCCATCCGTTCGAAGTAACCATATGGGGGTTTGGGGGCGAGCGGGGCGCCGAAGGCGCC
>DATMAC010000337.1:0-4051 GCA_035573655.1 Thermoflexus sp. | reverse complement strand
GGCCGCCTTCGGCGGCCCCCAGCCCCCAAAGGATCACCACAAATCATTTGTGGAACACCTGGCCATTCCTCGCTATCAAAGGCCTTCCTGCTCCTTCATCAGCTGCTCCGCCGCCCGCAACAACCGAGCGCGCCGTTCGGGGTCGGGCGGGGGATCCCGGGATTCCAAATAGCGCTCCAACAACTCCAGCGGGGTGAGCCGCTCGACCTCGCCCAGCGCCAGGCGGGAGCGGATGATCTCCTCTTTCTCGATTCGAACGCTGGAGATGTAGAACGCGCCTGCTTTCTCCAGCTCCTCCCGCAAGCGCGCCTCCCGCATGCTCTCGATCTGCTCGGGACGGATGCGGACGTGCACGCGCACCACCGCATCCCGGAGCGATGGCGTGGCGCGGCGGATCTGGGCGATGGCGGCCATCTCCGGGTCGGCGGCGTTCCGAAGGTCGATCGCCAAGGTGGCGAATCGCCTCGCCGGGAGCTCCACGAAACGCCACTGCGTATCCCCACGGCGCACCTCGACCCAGCAGAACCCCTTCCGCTCCTCTTCCTCTGTGAAGTCCACCCGCTCGACGCTTCCGCTGTAGACGATCGGGGGAGACCCGTCGCCCACTGCCTGATGCTTGTGGATGTGGCCCAAGGCCACGTAATCGATCGCCGGGTGCCGGAACATCGAAGGGGGAAGCACCACATCGTAGCCGATCATCACCTGGCGTTCGGAGCCATAAGTGGCCCCCTCCACGGAGAAATGGCCGGCCACGACCGTCGGCAGCGCCGGATCGATCTCGGTCGCCAGCATGCGCTGCAACAGCGCATGGAGGGCTTCCCGCAGCTTGTGGTCGAGCTCCTCCAGGGGAAGGTTCCGCCATCCTTCGTCCTTCAGGAGCCGCGCGCGCACCGGGAAGGGCATGGCGATCAGCTGGAGGCGGCCCCGGCGGGTGTCGATGCGATGCACAGCCTCCCGACGCCCCACCATCAGGCGATCCCCCTCCCGCAACAGCGACCGGAACTCGGCGAAGATATCCAGCGGGGTGGCGCGCTTCTCAATCCCCGGCAGGTCGTGGTTGCCCACCAGCAGGAACACCGGGATCCTGGCCTCGAGCAAGCGTCGGAGGCGGGCGGCGAACTCTCTCAAATAGGTGGGGGATGGATCCCGGTTCTTGAAGGCGTCGCCGCAGAAGAGGACCAGGTCGGCCTCCTCGCGGATCGCGTGCTCCACCACGTGATCGAAGGCCTGCAGGAAGTCCACCACCCGCCGGTTCAGCCCGGTCTGCGGATCGAGCTGGCCGTAGGCTTCGATGCCGATATGAAGATCCGCGAAGTGAAGCACCCGGATGGGCTCGCCTGCCATGTTCCGCCTCCCTCCACGTCGCCCCGGATCCCTAATGACGGCGCCACCAGCGCCATCCCCAACGAAGGAGCAAAAAGGCTCCCCAGACCCCAAAGAGGGTGAACGTCCATCGAACTCCTGTGAAAAAGGCTCCCAGGAGCGCTTCCAACCCGAGGCCATCCTCGGAAGGCCGCCGGAGGCCTGGGATCGATGTGGGAGTCGGGCCCGGGGTTGCGGTGGGCGGGAGCTCGATCTGAACGGTTGGGGTGATCGCGAATGTGCCCGTCGGCTCCGGCTCGATCGTCGGGGCGATCGGTTCCGTGGGGGTGGGCGTCGGCTGGGCGTTCGCTACCCGATATCCTGGGAAGAGGAAATCTTGCCAACCCCCGCCCTGATCCCATACTCGAATCAGGATCACGTATTCCCCATCTGGGAAGAGACGGGTATCCCACGTCGCCAGCACCGTGGGCGTATCCGCCCGGACCGCCCGGCCTTGAACCAGCCAACGCCATTCCTTTGAGAAGTCATGAGCGTCTAAGATCGCCACATCGTATTTGGCGAAATTCGGATGGGTGGCGATCCCCACGATGTCCACGGTGCCCCAGACCGGTTGATCCCGCGGGGGCGAGATCACTTGGGCCTGAGGACCACCCTGGGCCCATACCCCTGGGGCTCTCAGCAGAAAGGCGAGGCCGACCCACAAGGCGCCCTTCAGGAGGTAAAGAGGGTACCTACGGATCATCCCCAGCCTCCAGCCAGCTGGACCCCAGCGTTTCCCCAGCGCGCGACGGATTTCCCTCATCCGTGCAGCCCACATGCGGCGCAGCTGTGAGAGGAACAAGCCGCGCAGCCGGTAGACCCTGCCACCACCTTTCCGTCGCTGATGGCGGCGAAGAGGGAGATCAGCCGGCCGGTCCGGAGGCTACCGCACGTTGCGCATGGCGCCGGATCGTCCGCTTGGGCCATCCCGCGCAGGAGCTCGAATTTCGTCCCACAGTCCCGGCACAGGTATTCATAAAGCGGCATCCCGGAAGCCTCCCCTTGAGATAGGTGCACGCACTCCGATTGAAATAACCCATAGCTGCTTGATTGCGAAGATGGAATTTCTGTGAGGGGTGGGCCGCGTAAGCGGCCCACCCCTCACAGAAATTCCACGAATCGAAAGTTCGTCACTGCGAGTTGGGATGACCTCCCCTGTTGTTTTCAACAGAGCAATCCGTAGCGCTTATCCCCTCGCACCCGCAGCGTCCCGTCCGTCACTACGACGAGGTCGGGGACGTCGATGCCTCCACGTGCGCCGTGGAGGGGTTGATGAGGCCGAGCATGCGGCCCACCCGCTCGAAGATCTCCAGGCCGCGCTCCAGCTGCTCGTCGGTGTGGGTGGCCATATACGAGGTGCGAAGCAGTTGTTTCCCGGGAGGAACGGCCGGCCCCACCACGCAGTTCACGTAGACCCCTTCCTCGAACAGGGCCTTCCACGCCAGGGCCGTTCGGATGTCGTCGCCGATGATGATCGGCACAATGGGGGTCTGGCTGGGTCCGATATCGAAGCCCAGGCGCTTGAGCTCATAGCGCATTTTGGCTCCGATCTCGTTCACCCGCTGGACGCGTTCCGGCTCCTCCAGCATGATCTCCAGGGCAGCCAGCACCGCCGCCACGTTCGGGGCGGGCAGGCTGGCGCTGAAGATCAGAGAGCGGGCGTGGTGCTGGATGTAATGGATCACCGGCTCGTCCCCAGCGATGAAGCCGCCGATCGAGGCGAAGGACTTGCTGAAGGTGCCCATGATCAGATCCACTTGATCCGTGAGCCCGAAGTGGGCAGCGGTCCCCCGGCCGTTGGGCCCGAGCACGCCTAAGGAATGGGCGTCATCCACCATCAGCCGCGCCCCGTACTTCCGGCAGACCTCCACCAGCTGCGGCAACGGCGCGATGTCCCCGCCCATGGAGTAGACCCCATCGACCACCACCAGCTTGCCGGCCTCCTGGGGGAGAGCGGCCAATTGCCGCTCCAGGGCCGCGATGTCGTTGTGGGAGAACCGCTTGGTGACTCCCATGGACATCCGGGCGCCATCCACAATGCTGGCGTGATCCTCCTTGTCCAGGATCACATAATCCCCGCGCCCCACCAGCGCGGAGATGGTCCCGAGGTTGGTCTGGTAGCCGGTGGAGAACACCAGGGCCGCTTCCTTGCCCACGAAGGCCGCCAGGCGCTCCTCCAGCTCCCGATGGAGTTTCAGCGTCCCGTTCAGGAAGCGGGAGCCGGTACAGGAGGTCCCATAGCGCTTCAGGGCCTCGATCGCTGCCTCTTTCACCTTCGGATGGGTGGTCAAGCCCAGGTAGTTGTTGGACCCGAACATGAGGATACGGCGCCCCTGGTAGACCACCTCGGTCCCCTCGGTATCCTCCAAGGGGATGAAATACGGATAAATGCCGGCTGCCATCGCCTCTTTCGCGGTGGTGAACTCGTAGCACTTCGCGAAGATATCCATCGCTTCCTCCAGCCGGATTCGAGAGACTGAATGTTTGGTGTCATCCAGAAGCTTCGCGCACCTCAAAGTTTCCTTACATCCATTCATTGTAAGAGGAGTGCTCTCCAAGTCAACTGGGCCAGATTCCAGCGCAGGGCTTTTCAAAGTTCGAACAAAGACGGCACAACGGTGAAGAAACGGATGGGAGTGAGGCGGGGTTGATTTTCTCGTGGGGTTTTTGGGGCGGCGCCGAAGGCGCC
>DATMAC010000336.1:0-9311 GCA_035573655.1 Thermoflexus sp. | reverse complement strand
CCATCCCTCTCCCCACGGCCCAAAGGGCCGTGGGGAGAGGGATGGAGGGAGTGGGGCCCTTCCCGTCTCCTTCAAGAGAGCTCCGAACCGGATCGGACCGGGCTAAATCGTTATGACCAAGGGACTGCGTGAGACTTTCCTCCACCAATGGTACGAGCTACGCTTCGTGGGCCTCATGAGCTTCCGGGAAGAGCGGTTGTGTAGCCCAACGGGCCATCCCCAGGGCGAACAAGATGATGCCCACGGGAATGAAGATCCAGTGGGTGACCAACCCCAGGGCGAAGAGCGTGAGGCCGGCCGCGATGATCAACGGCCATATGCTGGGGCTGGGGAGATGGATGGGCTCCGTCGGGGCGTCCTCCCCTTCGCCCTGGCGATTGCCCCCTTCTACGATCCCTTCAATCGGCTGTGGGTGTGGATTGCCCGTGTACTTCAGATCCCAGGCCGGCCGGCGGCTGTGGACCACCGGGATGCGGGCGAAGTTGTACGCCGGCGGAGGAGAGGAAGTCAACCATTCCAACGTATGGCCATCCCATGGATCCGCCGGGGCTGGCTCGCCGGCGGTTAGGCTGCGGGCGATGTTGATGAAGAACACCACGAATCCGAGGGCTAAGATAAAGGCGCCCACGGTGGCCAGCAAGTTCAGACCCTCCCAGCCCAGGCCCGGGGCATACGTGTAGATCCGTCGGGGCATCCCGGCCAGCCCCAGGAAGTGCATAGGGAAGAACGTCAGGTTGAAGCCGATGAACTGCAGGGCGAAGTGGAGACGTCCCAGGCGCTCGTCCAAGAAGCGGCCGGTGATCTTGGGGAACCAGTAATAGATCCCCGCCACGATGGCGAACATCGAGCCGCCGAACAGCGTGTAGTGGAAGTGGGCGACCACGAAGTAGGTGTCCGTCACCTGCCAATCCACTGGGACGGCGGCGAGGAACAGGCCGCTGAGCCCACCGATCACGAAGAGGGCCACGAAGGCGGCCGCGAAGAGGAAGGGCGTCCGATAACTCACCGCCCCGCCCCAGATGGTGGCGATCCAGTTAAAGACCTTGATCGCGGTGGGCACGGCCACCAGCATGCTGGCGGCGGAGAAGAACGCGTTCACCACGTCCGGCAGCCCCACAGCGAACATATGGTGGGCCCATACGGTGAACCCGATGAATCCGATGGCCACGGAGGAGTAGGCCACCGCGGTGTAACCGAAGAGCGGTTTGCGGGAGAAAACCGGCAGCACCTCGGAGACGATCCCCATCGCCGGCAGGATCATAATGTAAACCTCCGGGTGGCCGAAGAACCAAAAGAGGTGCTGCCAGAGGAGGGGATCCCCGCCCGCCGCCGGGTTGAAGAAATGGGTGCCCAGGTGGCGATCCAGGAAGAGCAGGAAGAGCGCGGCCGAGATGCTCGGCATCGCGAACAGAATCAGGAAGGACGTCACCAGGGTGGTCCAGGCGAAGAGAGGCAAGCGGTTCAAGGAAAGACCCGGCGCCCGCAGCAGGAGGATCGTGGCCACAAAGTTGATCGAAGAAGTGATGGAGGAGATCCCCAGGAGCTGCAGCCCCAGGATCCAAAAGTCGATGCCCGTGCCCCTCGAAAAGGTCTTCGCCGTCAGGGGGGCATAGCCGAACCACCCGGCGTCCGGAGCGCCGCCCAAGAGGAAGCTCAGGTTGAGGAACAGCCCGCCCAGCCAGAACATCCAGACCCCGAACGCGTTGAGGCGGGGGTAGGCCATATCCCGGGCCCCGATCATCAAGGGGACCACGTAGTTCCCCAGACCGGTCAGCACGGGCATCACAACGAGGAAGACCATGGTGGTGCCGTGCATCGTCAGGACTTGGTTGTAGGCCTCCCCCACCAACACCCGGTTGTTGGGAACCGCCAGCTGGGTCCGGATGAGGAGGGCTTCCAGGCCCCCGATCAGAGCGAAGAACCCGGCGCCTAGGATATATAGGATGCCGATCCGCTTGTGGTCAACTGTGGTGAGCCAGGAAAGCAGCCCCCGCTCCTCATACACCCGGGGCATCGCGAGCGTCTGACTGGCCATTCTTCCCTCCTTAACTTCACTTCAAGGACGAGAGGAAAGCAACCAACGCCTGGATCTCATCGGGCGTCAGGCCCAGGCGGGGCATCAGGGAACCCGGCTTGACCGCCGGCGGGTCTTCGAGCCAGCGGGCCATATTCTCTGGGGTGTTCTCCAGGAGGCCGGCCGCGATCGTCGTTCGGCTGCCCACGTGGGTGAGGTTCGGCCCGACCTTGCCCTGCGCGGGCGTGCCATCAATGGTATGGCATCCGACACAGGCCTTGCTCATGAAGATCTGGTATCCCTGCTGAGTAAGGGAATCGGCCGGTTGGGCAACAGGTGCCCGCTGGGCCTCGACCCAGCGCTGGAACTCGGATGCCGATACCACACGGACCTGCAGCCGCATATTCGCGTGGGAGATCCCGCACAGCTCGGCGCATTGTCCGTAATAGACCCCTTCCACATCGGCTTGAAGCCAGAGGGTGTTCTCCCGGCCGGGGATCGCATCCATCTTCCCGCCCAGTTGGGGCACCCAGAAGCTGTGGATCACATCCGCCGAGGTCACGATCGCCCGGATGGGCTGTCCGACCGGGATCACCAGCTCGTTGGCCGTGGTGATCCCCAGGGTGGGGTATTGGAATTCCCACCACCACTGATGGCCGATCACCTTCACCGGCATAGCGTCTGCCGGCGGTTGGGAGGTCGCCGCCATCGTCCGCCAGGTCATCGCGAAGATCACGGCCAGGCCGACAGCGGTCGCCGTCGTCCACGAGATCTCCAGCGCGTTGTTCCCGTGGATCTGAGGAGGCACTGCCTGAGGGTCTCGCGCCCGAAACCGGAAGACGGCATAAAGGAGGAGCGTCTCCACCAGGATAAAGACGCCGGCAGTGATCAGCAGAATAAACCAGAACAGCTCCGCCTCCGCGCGCCCCTTAGGGGAGACCGGCGCGAGGATCGAAGGGCTCTGGGCCGCACATCCCGTGAGCCACCCCCCCAGAAGCAATACCCCCTTCGTCCATCGCCCGGTTCGTCCTCGTGCTTCACCGTGGCCCTGTGCCATCCATCGGCCTCCTGCCTCTGGGAATTCCTGGCGATCCGTTGTCCAGTTAATAATGATCCTTTTCATCGAAATTGTCAAGGCGGGTTACCAATTTGACTGGTTTTTGTGGATTCGTGCGTCCATTTTGTACCATTCCGGAGACCGTCCGGAGGAAAAGATCGGTCCTTCGCTTCCTCACTTGAGCCGCTCACACTACTGCTGCATCCAGATTTGTTTTGAGGATATGAGAAGGTGCGGGCCAATGGCCTCACCCGCCTTTATTCCCCTTCCTCACGGCCCTTGGGGCCGTGGGGAGGGGGAATAAAAGCTATTTGGGGGCGAGCCGGGCGCCGTTTGTAGCAGGGGGCTTTAGCACCCGTCCTGGATCATCCCAGCTCGCCCCCCAACCTCCAAGGGACCAAAACCAAAAATCCAATCCGGAAGGAGCCCAACTGGGGAGGGAGAAGCAGCGGATGCAAACTTGCTGGGAAAGATGGCTGCGCTATAATTCACATCGCTAATTTTTAGCAAAGGCAACAATCTGCCCGTAGAGGCATCCGCCTGTGGGGACTGGAGGATCGATCGACGAGCGCATCCTGGCCCAGCGGATCCTGGAAACGCTCCACCTGGTGATGCGGAGGATCTGGGCGGAGGTGAAAGGGAACCGCGAAGGGGTGTTCCCGGCCCAATCCTACCGCTTGCTCGGCATGCTGGCCCGTCGGCCATACACCCTGACGGAGCTGGCCCGCGCCCAGGCGGTGCGTCCCTCCACCGTCTCCCGCGCGGTTCGCGCGCTTTCGGATCTGGGCTGGGTGGAGATGGAGCGGGATCCAGCGGACCGGCGCCGGGTGTGGATCCGCCTCACACCGGCGGGACGGAGGGTCCTTCGACGACTGCAGCTCCGGGCCGCGGCCCGGCTGGGGCGACGGTTGGCCCACCTGAGCTCAGAGCAACGCCTTCTGTTGGCCCAAGCGATGGATTTGTTGCAACAGGCGATCGGAGGGGATCGTCCACGTTAACTTCCCAGGAAAGGAGGCAGCGATGGAGGCCATCGAGGCTGAGCGTCTCACCCGACGGTTTGGAGACTTCACAGCCGTACGGGAAGTCTCCTTCACAGTGCGAGAGGGAGAGCTGTTCGCCTTCCTAGGCCCCAACGGGGCCGGCAAGACCACGACCATCAATATGCTCTGCACGCTGCTGCGGCCGACCTCCGGCACTGCCCGGGTGGGCGGCCGTGACATCGTGCGGGAGCCCCACGAGGTGCGCCGGCGCATCGGGCTGGTGTTCCAGGATCCCAGCCTGGATGACCGGCTGACGGCATGGCAGAACCTGCAGTTCCACGCGCGGCTGTATGATGTCCCCCGTCGGATCTTCGAGGAGCGGGCGAGGCGCCTGCTGGAGCTGGTGGAGCTCACCGATCACGCCCATCAGGAAGTGCGGACGTTCTCCGGGGGGATGAAGCGCCGGCTGGAGCTTGCCCGGGGCCTGCTTCATCAACCCAAGGTCCTCTTCTTGGACGAGCCCACCCTGGGTCTGGATCCCCAGACGCGCCGCCATATCTGGGAATACATCCTCCGCCTGCGGGACACGGAGGGGACGACCGTGTTCTTCACCACCCACTATATGGACGAGGCAGAACGAGCAGATCGCATCGCCATCATCGATCACGGCCGCATTATCGCTTTGGATACGCCGGACCATCTGAAGGCGATGATCGGGGGGGATGTCATTCGGATGCGGACCAGTGACGATGCCCGCGCGGCGAACCGGGTGCGGGAGGCGCTGGGGCTCGAACCACAATTGACCGAGGAGGGCGTGCACATCGAAGCGGCCCAAGGCGATCAGCTGATCCCCCGCTTGCTGGGGGTCCTGCAGAACGGCCTGGAGCCGCCCTTGATCGTCCACAGCATCAGCTTGCGGCGGCCCAGCCTGGAGGACGTGTTCATCAAGCTGACCGGGCGCGCGATCCGCGACGAGGAGGCCTCGCCGCTGGAGCGGATGCGACTGGGCCATCGACTTTGGAGCCGGAGGTGAAAACACCATGATGTTTTTGAAGACGGTCTATACCATCTGGTATCGGGATCTTCTGCGGTTCCTCCGGGATCGCTCCCGCATTCTCAGCTCCCTGGGGCAGCCGTTGCTTTTCTTGGTTGTGTTCGGGAACGGCCTGGCCCCTGCGGTAGCGGCCGGGATGGGCGGGGTGGATTTCCGCGCCTTCCTGTTCCCGGGCATCCTGAGCATGGCCGTGCTCTTCACCGCGGTTTTCTCCGCGGTCTCCATCGTCTGGGACCGGGAGTTCGGCTTCCTAAAGGAGGTGCTGGTGGCCCCGGTCTCCCGGACCGCCGTCGCGTTGGGGAAAGTCGCGGGTGGCAGCACCACGGCGCTGATCCAGGGGCTCCTGATCATGCTCCTCGCCCCTCTGGTGGGTGTGCGCTTCAACCTGGTTCAGATCCTCACCCTGATCGCGATGATGATCCTGTTGGCGGCGACCATGACCTCCTTCGGCATCCTCATCGCGGCCCGTATGCGCTCCATGGAAGGTTTCCATATGATGATGAACTTCCTCCTGATGCCGATGTTCTTCGTGAGTGGGGCCTTCTTCCCGCTGCGTCAGGTGCCCCTCTGGATGGAGTGGCTGGCCCGGGCGGATCCCGTGGCCTATGGGGTGGACGCGATGCGCCAAACGGCATTGAGCGGTCTGGTCCCGGAGCCGGTCCTCCGGGTGATCACCCTCCATCCCCTGGAGATCAACCTGCTTGCCCTGATGGCCTTCTGGCTGCTCTTCTTGGTCCCGGCGGTGTGGCTGTTCAGCCGGACGGATTAAGGGTTCCATCTCCTCATGAGCATCCTACCCCTGCGCGACCGCCGGGCTGCCGTTGCGCCTTCTCGGGAGGGACGGTTTCCTCTTGGGATCTTTGAGGGCCGAGCTGCGCGCCTTTGGGACACACCCTCTCGGACGGGAGTTGACAGTCCTTCCGGGTCTCTGTATAGTTTTAAAAAAGCGGTGTGGGCCGCCCAGGTGGCCCGCACCTCACCGAAAACCCACCAGTCAAAAGATCATCACCGCGGATTCGGGCGACTGCCCTTCGATGTGAGCAAGTGAATATCCCCAAACGGCGATGACGGAGACGAGTAGGCCCGGTCCGTCGTGCGCAGCGAGTCCGGGATGGTGGGAGCCGGATGCCGACGCCGGGCTGAAGATCCCTCCCGAGCCGGTGACCGAACGCCCGCCAGGGGCGGGCCAGTAGGCTCATCCGGGATTCGCCCTCCCGTTACCCAGGGCGCGGGGATCGGAAGAGACAGGCCGGCAGCCCTCCTTTGGGGCTGTCGGGGCCCATGGGATTCCTGTCCCCGTCAGGAGCGGCCCGGTTCAACCGGGAAGCAGGGTGGTACCGCGGGAGCCATCGGCTCTCGTCCCTCTGGGGCGAGAGCCGATTTTTTTATACAGGGGTTACCGCGGAAGAGTACCATTCGGGCTCTCAGGAGGAGCGATCGGATGGAAACCCAACTGCTTTATCAGACCGATGCGTACCAGCGGAGCTTTGAGGCCAAGGTGATCGCGGTAGAGGGACCAGCGGTGGCGCTGGACGCCACCGTCTTCTACCCTGGCGGCGGGGGGCAGCCTCATGACCTCGGGTGGCTCACCGATGGGGTCCGCACGTGGCGGGTGGTCGCCGTCCGCCGCCAGGGTTCGCTGGTCTGGCACGAACTGGAAGGCGAGCCCCCTGCGGTCGGACAAACGGTTCGCGGGGAGATCGATTGGGAGCGCCGATATGCCTTGATGCGGACCCACACGGCCCTTCACATCCTGTGCGGCGTGGTCTGGCGAGATTACGGCGCCAAGGTCACCGGGGGCAATATGGAGCCCTTGCGGGGTCGTATGGATTTCGAGTTTGAAACCTTGCGGGGGGAGCTGGTCCGCGAGATCGAGGAGAAGATCAACGCGGAGGTCGCGGCGGCCCGCCCGGTGCGTGTCCATTTTCTCCCCCGCGAGGAGGCCGATCGCAACCCGGACCTCATCCGCACCAAGGTCAACCTCCTCCCGCCGGATATCCGGGTGGTCCGGGTGGTGGAGATCGAGGGGTTGGATCTGCAGGCCGACGGCGGCACCCACGTGGCCAACACCCGCGAGGTCGGCCGGATCCGCATTGTCGACTACAAGAGCAAAGGACGGATCAACAAGCGGATCGAAATCGAACTCGTGGAATGAAGGGCCTTGGAGCGCTCAACGCTCACTTCAATGAGTCTGTAATCAGGAGGGGATCATGTTCGAACCAGTGCCTGCACGGGTGAATTTTCCGAAATTAGAAGAAGAGATCCTAGCGTTCTGGAAGGAGCGGCGTATTTTTGAGCGTTCCATGGAACAAACCAAAGGAGGCCCTCGATACGTGTTCTACGAGGGGCCACCGACGGCCAATGGCCTGCCGGGCATCCATCACGTGCTGGCCCGGGCATTCAAGGATCTGTTCCCCCGGTATAAGACGATGCGGGGGTATTACTGCCTCCGGCGGGGGGGATGGGACACCCACGGGCTCCCGGTGGAGCTGGAGGTGGAGAAGGAGCTGGGGTTCACCTCGAAAGCGGATATCGAACGCTATGGGGTGGCGGAGTTTAACCGCCGCTGCCGGGAGAGCGTGTTCCGCTACGTGAAGGAATGGGAAACCCTCACGGAACGCATCGCCTTCTGGATCGACCTGAAGAACGCTTATATCACGCTGAGCAATGAATACATTGAGTCGGTGTGGTGGATCCTGCGCCAGTTCTGGGACCGAGGGCTGCTCTATCAGAGCTACAAGGTCGTCCCCTACTGCCCCCGCTGCGGCACGCCCCTCTCGGATCACGAGGTGGCGCTGGGCTATCGGGAGGACACCGAGGACCCCTCGGTGTATGTGAAGTTCCCCTTGCGCGACGAGGAGGGGACGTACTTCCTGGTTTGGACCACCACCCCCTGGACGCTGCCGGGCAATGCCGCGCTGGCGGTCCACCCGGAGGCGATTTATGTGATGGTGGAGCAGGAGCGGGATGGGACGGTGGAGCGGCTGATCCTGGCCGAGGCCCTCTTGGAGAAGGCACTGAAAGGGGAATACCGGGTCGTGGCCCGGATGCCTGGGCGGGAGCTGGCCGGGTTGCGTTACCGGCCACTCTATACCTTCCTTCCTCTGGAGAAAGAGGCACACTATGTGGTCACTGCGTCCTTTGTCACCCTGGAGGAAGGCACAGGGATCGTGCACATCGCCCCCGCGTTCGGCGCGGAGGACATGCAGCTCGGCCGGGAGCACGACCTCCCCATCCTGGTGACGGTGGATCCCCGCGGGCGTTTCATCGAGGAAGTGACCCCGTGGCGTGGGATGTTTGTGAAGGACGCGGATCCCCTGATCATCGAGGACCTGCAGCGGCGAGGGCTGCTGTATTTTGCGGGCACTTATCTGCACACCTATCCCTTCTGCTGGCGGTGCGGGACGCCGCTTCTGTATTACGCCCGCGCCTCCTGGTTCATCGAAACCACCCGCTTTAAGGACCGGCTGGTCGCCCTGAACAAAACTATCCGCTGGTATCCGCCGCAGATCGGGGAAGGACGCTTCGGCAACTGGTTGGAGAACAATGTGGATTGGGCCCTCAGCCGGGAGCGCTACTGGGGGATCCCGCTGCCGATCTGGGAGTGCGCCCGTTGCGGCCACCGGGAGTGCATCGGGTCTTACGCCGAACTACGTCAGAAGGTGGAGGCCGCGGGCTTCCGTTGGCCTGAACCCTGGGATCCCCACAAGCCGTATGTGGATGAAGTCCGCTACCGCTGCGAGCGATGCGGTGACCTAATGCAGCGGGTGCCTGAGGTCATCGACGTATGGTTCGATTCCGGGGCGATGCCGGTGGCCCAGTGGCATTACCCCATGGAGAACCAGGAGCTCTTTCGCGAGCAGTTCCCGGCGGACTTCATCTGCGAAGGGGTCGATCAGACCCGGGGCTGGTTTTACTCCCTGCACGCCATCGCCACGCTGCTGTTTGACTCGGTGGCCTTCAAGAACGTGATCTCACTGGGGCTGGTCCTGGACGAGAAGGGCCAGAAGATGTCCAAGTCCCGCGGCAACGTGGTCGATCCCTGGGAGGTCATCAACGTCCATGGGGCGGACGCGCTGCGCTGGTATTTCTACACGATCTCCCCGCCGGGCCAGGAGCGGCGCATCTCGGTCAACTTGGTGGGCGATGTCGTGCGCACTTTCATGTTAACCCTATGGAATACGTACCGCTTCTTTGTGACCTACG
>DATMAC010000335.1:0-10601 GCA_035573655.1 Thermoflexus sp. | reverse complement strand
CCCACCTGATCTACTCCATGTATCCCGTTCTGGTGGCCTTGATGATCCGCCTGAACGGCGAGTCGATCCCGGGTCTCACCCGCCTGCGGATCCTTCTGGCCAGCGTGGGCCTCCTGCTGCTGTTGGGTCGCTTTCAGGGGAGGCCCGATCTCCTTGGCGTGTTCCTGGTGTTGCTCTCCAGCGGCTTTTACGCCCTGCACGTGGTGCTCAGCCAACGGGTTCTCTATGAGATGCCGGCTCAAACCCTGACCCTCTATGCGCTGACCGCGATGGCGGCTTTTACCCCAATTGCCGGATGGGTCTTCGGGGGCGCCCACTCCGAGGTCCCCACAGCCGCCCTCAGCCCCATCCTTGCGATGGCGGCGGTCCTGATGCTTTCCCGACTGGGGATGTTCATGGGGGTGAAGCGGCTGGGGGGCACCCAGACGGCGTTGCTGACTGTGATGGAGATCTTGGTGACGGTGACGTTAGCAGTGGGGTTGCTCGGTGAGCGCCTGACGCCGATCCAGTGGGTCGGCGCGCTGTTCATGGTGGCGAGCGTCATGCTGGTCACCCGGGAAGCTCCGCGAGCGCCGCTCCCCCGCTGGCGCATGCCGCTCCTGCCCCCCGCGGATTGAGCCTTCCCCGCTCCGGCCGATCGCTCAGCGAATCGGTTGCGAGGGGCAAGATGCTTACACGGCCTATGCCTCGAGACCGTAACGATTCAGCTGCGCTCACGCAATGCCATACGGATCGGGGCGTTTCATCACGGGTTTTCTCCTGGGGGCTCTTCCGCCTCTTTGTGGGAGCTCCGAACGAAATGGGGCCGGGCTGAGGGGTGACCGTCCTTTACCTCTCAAAGGCGAATAGGGCAGGCAACCCCCCGGTATGCAGGAAAATCACCGGCTCCCGTTCCCCCATCTGGCCTTTCTCGATCCGATCCAACATCCCGGCGAACGCCTTGGCGGTGTAGATCGGGTCCAGGAGGATCCCCTCCGTTCGAGCCAATCGTCGCAGGGCCTCGTTCCCCTGAGGGGAAGGCACGCCATAACCGGAGCCCACATAGGTCCGTTCGATCAGCGGGACCTCAGTGGGGGAGAACCGGTGTGGCTCCCCCAGACGGGCACAAATTCGCTCGGCCAGGCGGGCGATCGTCTTAGGGAAGTTTTTCCACAAGGCCCCCACATCGATGCCGAGCAAGCGTAGTGGCGATTGGAGCAGCGTCAGCCCTGCCCACAATCCAGCCAGTGTCCCGCCGGTTCCTACGGCCACTACCACCCACGCGCTTCCCAGGCCCTCCGCCTGGGCCTGTTGGTGCAGCTCCAGGGCCGCCCGAACGTAGCCCAGCCCACCCAGGACGGAGCGCCCGCCGACTGGGATGAAATAGTGGGGGCCCACCCACAACCAGGCCAACAGACGGACCAGAACGTCCGTCCAGGTGATGGAGCGAGGCCGAGCGTTGCCGCCGAAAGGAAGGAAATGCATGTGGGCTTCGAGGAGCTCGTTCAGCAGGAGGTTGCCGGTCAGGCGGGGCGGACGGGGCGCGAAGTAGAAGAGATGGGGCTCCAGGCCGAGGCGCCGGGCGGCGGCGGCGGTGATCCGGGCGTGGTTCGATTGGAGGCCGCCGTAGGTGACCACGCGGCGATGGCCCCGGCGCAGGGCGTCGGCCAGCAGATATTCCAGCTTGCGGGCTTTGTTTCCGCCCATCGCCGGCCCGATGGCATCATCCCGCTTGAGGTAAACCGGTCGGCCGATCGCCGCGCTGAGCCGGGGGAGGAACTCCAGGGGCGTTGGCTCGTGTACCAATCGAACCCGTGGGATCTCCTCCAGACGTCGGGCGAGCGCTTCAGCGTCCATCTCGCGCCCCTTTGCGTTTCAGATCCGCTGAAGCATCTGGCGGGCCAGGCGTTTCCCCAAGGCGATGATCGTCAGCACTGTGGGCCGCCCCAGGGCCTCCGGGAACACGCTGGCGTCGCAGACATAGAGCCCGGGGATCTCGGTTTGTAGATCCGCATCCACCAGATCCCCGATGCGGACGGTGGCGCTGGGGTGGGTTCCACGCAAGGGCGAGGTGAAGATCCAATCCGGCTCCGCCCCGGCCTCCCGCAGGATGCGCCGCGCCGCCCGCTCTGCCTCTTGCAAACGCTCGCGGTCCTCCGGGAGGAGCGGCTTGGAGAGCGTTCCGTCCGGCCGCACGTGGCCGGAGAGGCTGTCTTTCAGTTTGATCATCACCCCGAGCAGGTGCTTCCATCGGGGCCAGGCGGCCAATGGGCGCAGGCCTCGCATGCCAGCGATCACCGGGTAAAGCAACCACGGATCCACCAGCGTGCTGAACATCACCCCCAGTTCGTGGTCTTCCCACGACCAAGTCATCGGGGGATCCAGGGCGTTTCCCTGCGCTCGCGTCAGGCCGTAGACGATCACCGTGAGGTCCATGGCCATCCGCTCCCCAGCTCCCCGCAGGCCGGAGGCCTGGAGGATGCGAGGGGTGCCCAAGCCTCCCGCAGCCAGCACGATGTGCTCCGCCCGCGCCGTGAAGGGCCGGCCGGCCATGCGGCCGGCCACGCCGACCGCACGGCCATCCTCGATCAGGACCCGTTCCACGTGGGCTCGGGTCAGGAGACGAGCGCCGGCCTGCACCGCCTCCTCCACGAATTCCGCCGCGCTCCACTTCGCCCCGCAGCGGCATCCCAGGAGGCAGTGGGCCCCGCAGTGAAACCGGGAGGTCCGGTCCGGGCGGATGAACTTAGGTTGCGGGTAAACGGCGTAGCCCAGCGCGCGAGCGGCCTCGGCCAGGCGGGTCGAAGCGGCCCCGCGCTGCTCGGGGGGCAAGGGGGCGATCCCCAGCTCCTCGATGGTTTCGGCCACTTCCAGGCGGAGATCGATTCCGTATTTCTCGTGAAGCCAAGGGGGCGGCGGGGCCGCGCAGCCTGCGAACATCCCCGTGGCCCCACCGACCATCGAGGGGACCACCACTTGGATCCCCTCGGGGGTGAAGAAGAGCCCTCCGCGCTCCGTATATCGCAGCGCCCCCAGATAGGTTCCGTAGAGCAGGCGATGGCGCTCGGGGCGGCCCCGTTCGAGGAGCAGCACCTTCCGGCCGGCCCGGGCGAGTTCGCGGGCCACAGTGGCTCCGCCGGGGCCGGTGCCCACCACAATCACTTCCGCTTTTAACGGATGTTCCATTCGCGCGGCCTCCTCCATGGCTCCCCAATGCTGAGTTTATGAGGATCCCCCCTGCGAAGCAAGTCTGAAACATGCTCTTGACAAATATAACGTCGCAACTTAAGATTTGATTGATCGATCAATCAATTATTCGTACTCTGTAACTATTCAGCCCAGTTTCACTCAGTTCGGAGCTCTCATAAGGAGGCGGAAGGGCCCCACCCCCCTTCATCCCCCCTCCCCACGGCCCCTTGGGCCGTGGGGAGGGGGGATGAAAAATATTTTTGGGGCCGAGCCGCGCGCCGAAGGCGCGCGGCTCGGCCCCAAAAGCCCCCGGGAGGAAACCACCTATATCCGTATTGGCGTTGCGTGAGAACGGCTGAATAGTTACCGTACTCTTTAGTTTCCACTCGAAGGTGGGGGTGGAGCGGAGCCCTTGGTAGCGCCCTGCTCCGCCTCACAAACCCGCGGAGAAATCAACCGCGCAACTCCGATTCAAAACCGGCTCATAGGGAAAGGCGCGATGAGGGGCTTTCGAAAGCGAAAGAAAAAGAAAGAAGAAACGCGCCAACGGATCATCGAGGCCGCTTTTCGGGTGTTCGTCCGCAAGGGGTTCAAGGGGACCTCGAATCGCGAGATCGCGCGGAGGGCAGGGATCTCCCCGGGCCTGATCTATTGGTATTTTCGCAACAAGGAGGACTTGTTCCGGGCCGTGGTGGAAGCCAAGTCGTTTGTCTTCCCGCTTCAACAGATGGCTCGAACGATGGAGGGTGCTCCTCCACAGCAGTTTCTGTCCCAGATTGTGGAATTGGGGAAGGCTCTGGCCCGGGATCCGACGATGGTCGCGGCGATGCGCCTGCTCCTCCCGGAGGCGATCCGCAATGAAAGGGTTCGCCGGGTGTTCGTCACCCGAGCCATCCGCCCGGGCCTCCGGGCCGTCGCCGCCTATCTCACCGCCCAGCAGGCTAAGGGTCTCCTTCGGCCTTTCGACCCTCAGGTGGGGGCGCAATTATGGATGGGCCTCCTGCTCTCCCAGATCCTCCTGAGCCGCCTGTTGCGGATCCGCTCTCCAGCACCGATCGATCAACTGTTCGCGGAGGCGCTGGAGGTTTATCTGCATGGGATCCTAAACCCCACCACTCCGAAACGGCATAGGAACAGGGAACGGTGAATTTCCCTTTTGCGAACGGGCGCTAAAGTGCCTTCCAGCTTCTATGGAAAAAGCATCCAAACAAGACAGCGGGGAGTGTTCCGATGTTCCGTCGCATCGGTGCGGTGATCTACAAGGAGGCGCTGCACATCCTGCGGGATCCCCGGACGCTGGCGGTCATGTTTCTGATCCCGGTGGTCCAGCTGTTTCTGCTGGGCTACGCGGCGACGACCGATGTCCGGCACGTCCCTATGGTGATCCTGGATTGGGATCGCACGCCCCAGAGCCGGGAGCTGGTGGACGCCTACCGTGCGGTGGATACGTTCCGGATCATCGGCTATGTGGAGCGGGAGGAGGATCTCGCCCGCATGCTGGATGCCGGGACAGCTCAGGCGGCCCTCCTGATCCCAAAGGGATACGGCGCGGATGTCCTGGCTGGCCGGCCGGCCACTGTCGGCCTGGTGATCGATGGGAGCGACCCCACGGTGGCGAACAATGCCTATGCCGCCGCCCTCTCGATCGCGCAAAATCATTCCATCCGTATCCTCCGCAGGGCGCTCAACTTAGATCCTCAGCGGATGCCTGGGCTGGATCCACGCCCCCGGGTCTGGTACAACCCTGAGCTGCGCAGCGCGAACTATATGATCCCCGGGCTCATCGGCGCGATCCTTCAGTTCCTGACGATGCTGCTGACTGCCCAGGCCATCGTGCGGGAACGGGAGCAGGGGACGATGGAACAGCTGATCGTCACCCCGATCCGCCCCGTGGAGCTGGTGATCGGAAAGGTGGTCCCCTATGTGCTGATCGCCTTCATCGACTTCGGCCTGATCCTTACGCTGGGTGCCCTCTGGTTCCGTGTGCCGATCCGCGGCAACTTGGCGCTTCTCTTAGCGCTCTCCGGGCTTTTCCTGCTCTCCTCCCTCGGTTTCGGGTTGTTGATCTCCACCGTGGCCTCCACCCAGCGGGAGGCCATGCTGTTAACCTATTTCATCCTTCTCCCCTCGATCTTCCTGGCCGGCCTGCTCTTCCCCATTCAGGCGATGCCTCATGCCCTTCAATGGATCAGCTATGTGATCCCCTTGCGCTATATGCTGGCGATCCTGCGTGGAATCATCGTGAAGGGGGTGGGGATTGAGCCTCTGTGGGACAAGGCGCTGGCGCTGACCCTTTTTGGGATCGCCGTGATGGGGCTCGCCGCCCGTCGCTTCCGGAGGCACCTGGAGTAGGGGGATGAAATGAACCGGGACGTTGTAAGGGTTGAACATCTGGAGAAGCGGTTTGGGCCCATCCGCGCGCTGGCGGATCTCTCCTTCACCGTCCGCGAGGGGGAGATCTTTGGGATCATCGGGCCGGATGGGGCCGGGAAGACCACCCTGCTGCGGATCCTCGCGGGAGTTCTGCGGCCGGACGCGGGCTCTCTGTGGCTTTTCGATCACGATGCGCTCCGGGAGCCGGGAAAAGTCCGGCCGCTGCTCGGCTACATGCCCCAGAGCTTCAGCCTGTACGGCGATCTGACGGTGCGAGAGAACCTCGCCTTCTTCGCGGCAATGTATGGCGTCTCGGATCCCGGCTGGGTGGAGCGCCTGCTCCACTTCGCCCGCTTGGAGCGATTTCCGGATCGGCGGGCCGCCCACCTTTCCGGGGGGATGCAGAAGAAGCTGGCGCTGATCGGCGCCATGGTCCATCGGCCTCGCCTCCTGCTCCTGGACGAGCCGACCACCGGCGTGGACCCAGTGTCGCGGCGGGAATTGTGGGATTTGCTGAGCGAGTTTCATCTTCAAGGGGTCACGATGATCGTGACCACCCCATACCTCGATGAGGCGGAGCGCTGCACCCGGGTAGCCTTGATGCACCACGGGCGCATGCTGGCGATCGATACCCCGGACCGGCTTCGCGCTTCGCTGGGCCACCCGGTCATCGAGGTCATCGCCCAGCCGCTCCTGCGGGTCCACGCCGTGTTGGCGGATCATCCAGGCGTCCTGGAGGCGGTGGTCTTGGGCGATCGGGTCCGGCTGGTGGTGCGGGAGGGGAGCCTTTCCCCCCAAGAGGCGGCGGCCGCGGCGCAGGCCGTTCCCGGCGTCACCGTTCAAGAGGCGCGATGGGCTTCGCCCCGCCTGGAGGAGGTATTCGCCCATCTCATGCGTCAAGGGGGCGCTCATGGATGAGGTGGTGATCCGGGCAGAGGGGCTCACCCGCCGCTTCGGGGCCTTCACCGCGGTCGATCACGTCTCCTTCGAGGTCCGCCGGGGAGAGATCTTCGGGTTCTTGGGCCCCAACGGCGCCGGGAAGACCACGACCATCCGGATGCTGCTGGGATTACTGAAGCCCTCGGCGGGGCGCGCATGGGTGCTGGGGCACGATGCGACCCGCGAGACCGCCCGGATCCGCCCGCGGATCGGTTATGTGAGCCAGCGGTTCAGCCTGTATCCGGATCTTTCGGTAGAGGAGACCCTGCGATTTTACGGGGCCGCCTATGGCCTGTCCCCACGGTTCTTGGCGGATCGAATCCGCAGCCTGCTGGAGCGATTGGGTCTGGTCGGACAGGAGCGGCGTCTGATCCGTCACCTGGCCGGTGGCTGGCGGCAGCGGGTGGCGCTGGCGGTGGCCCTGTTGCATGAGCCGGAGATCGTGTTTCTAGATGAGCCCACGGCCGGGATGGATCCCCTGGCTCGACGGGAGATCTGGTCCCTGCTTTATCAGCTGGCGGAGCAAGGGATCACCGTGTTTGTGACCACCCACTACATGGATGAAGCGGAGCAATGTTCGCGCTTGGCCCTCATCCACAACGGCCACCTCCTCCTGGAGGGAGCACCGTCCGAGTTGAAGGCCATGCCCGATTTAGGAAGCGTGCTGGAGATCGCGGCGATCCCGCTGGATCATGCGCTGGCCGTTCTGCGGGGATGGCCGATCGTGCAGTATGTGGCCCTCCACGGCGCGCGGATCCACGCCTGCTTCCGCGAGCCGGACGTTTCCCCGGAGGCCATACGGGGGCGCCTGGAGGCGGCGGGGCTGGAGGTTCGGTCCGTGGAACGCGTGGTGCCTTCTCTGGAGGATGTCTTTCTGTGGGTGATTGAACAGGAGCGAGGGTTCACGAAACAGAAGGCTTAGGCGCGGCAGCTGCAAGCGATTTCTACAAGGAGGAGAGGTGAGTCCAATGCGTAGGGGAATCCCCGCGTTGTCGATCGGTTTTCTGTTGTTCATCAACGCATGCCGGCCCATGACGAGCCGGCCGCTGATCGCTTCGGGGTATCTGGAAGCCCAGACGGTGGATGTGATCGCGGTGGAAGGGGGCCGGGTCCTCCGCGTATGGGTCGAGGAAGGGGATGCTGTCCGAGCGGGCCAACCCTTAGTGGATCTGGATCCGGCTTTCCTGGAGGCGCAGATCCGGATGGCGGAGGCCCAAGTGGCCCAGGCGCGAGCCGCGCTGCGCGCCCTGGAGGCGGGCCCCCGGGAGGAGGAGCTCCGGGAAGCGATGGCGCTGGTGGATCAGGCCCGGGCGCTGCGGGATGGCGCTTATCAGGCCTGGCAGGATGCCCTGGCGATGCTCCGGGAGCCTCAGGAATTGAAGCTCCAGCAAGCTGTCGCGGCCGCCCAAGCCCGCGCCGCCCAGGCGCGGCTGGAGCAGGCGGTGGCGATGAAGGACATCGCGGAGATCCTGAAGAACCGGGCGGAGGCGGCGATTCGAAATTGGGAACAGCTTCCCCCCAACCTGCGCCCGCCGCTGCCGGCCGAGGTGCTGGATGCCCCCTATGCTTACTGGGCGGCGTGGGCGGAGGTGAACCGGGCGGGGGCGGCCTACGATGGCAGCCTGGCCATGCAGAACCATCTGAATGCCATGGTGAAGGATCCGCTGGCGCTGAAGGCCCAGGCGGTGGAGGCGGAGGGTCGCTATCGAACGGCGGAGGCCGCGCTGGAAGTGGCCCAGGCTCGTCTGGCCGCCTTGCAAGCGGGGGCGACGACCGAGCAGCGGGAGGCTGCGCGGGCCCGGTTGCGCCAGGCCGAGGCGGCCCTGGAAGCGTTAAAGGCCCGGCGGGGACGCTATTCCTTACGGGCCCCCCAGGATGGGATGGTGGCGATGCGGGCAGTGGAGCCTGGGGAGTTGGTGGCGCCGGGGACCCGGGTGATGCAGCTGGTGGACCTTCGGATCCTCACGTTGACCGTTTATATCCCCGAGACCGCCCTCGGACGGGTGCGTCCCGGCATGAAAGTCCCGGTCACGGTAGAAGGGTTCCCCGGTGAGCGTTTTGAGGGGGTGATCACCTACGTGGCCGAGGAGGCCTCCTTCACTCCTCGCAACATCCAGACTCAGGAAGAGCGAGCTCATCTCACCTTCGCCGTTCGCATCCGCCTGGAGAATCCGGATGGCCGCTTGAAGGCCGGTATGCCAGCGGATGTGGAAGTGCCGTGAGCGGGACGCCGTGAACGAAGCGGAAGCTTGGGTGGATGGAGGATGGAAGATGCGCAGGCCGCTCGTCGTGCGGGCATTTCTGGTGGGAGGGATCGTTGCGCTCATCGGGGTATGGTGGCTTTCCCGGCCGGCCTCCGGCGGGATGGAGATGGCATCGGTGTTTTCCGGAACTTTGACGGGACGAAGCGTAGAGCTCTCCGCCGAGGTGAGCGGGACGGTGCGCTGGTTGGTCGATGAGGGGGTGGTAGTGAAGCCGGGGGAAGCGGTCGCGGAGTTGGAGGATCCCGTCCTGGCCCAGCAGTTGCGGGAGGCGGAGGCGGCATTGGCCGCGGCCCAGGCGGAGGCGGCCGCGGTGGAAGCGGGGGCCTCGCCGGAACAGCAGGCTGTGCTGGCCGCTCAGGTCCGCCAGGCGGAGGCGGAGTATGAGGCGGCTGTGCAGGCATGGCAGGCGCTGCGCCGGCAGCTGGATGAGCCTCAAGAGCTGGAGCGGCAGATCCTGGAGGCGAAAACGGCGTTGGCGATGGCCGAGCAAGGGGTGGAGCGGGCCCGGGCGGATCTGGAGAAGGCACGGGCGGATCGCGATCGCCTTCCCTTCGATCAACGGGAGGTCGCCGATCAGCAGGTGCGGGCGGCGGAGGCGGCGCTGCGGGCGGCGGAGGCGGAGCGGGATGCCGCTCGCGCCCGCCTGGAGGGTTTGTTGGCCATCCGTCAACGGCCGCTTTCCCTGCAAGCCCAGGTCCACCTGGCGGAGGCCCGGATGCGGGCGGCGGAGGCAGCCCTTCGAGCGGCGCAGGCTCGTTTCGATCGCGCCCGGAACGGACCGGCCTCGTGGGAGCGGGATCAGGCCCGGGCCGCGGTGGCCTTGGCGGAGGCGCGTCGGGATCTACTCCGCCTGCAGGTGGAGCGGCTTCGTCTCACCGCGCCCTTCACCGCCACCGTGTCCGAGCACTTGGCCCATGTGGGGGAAACCGTTCGGGCCGGACAGCCGGTCCTCAGCCTAAGTGCGATCGATCCTTTGGAGGTAACGATCTATGTGCCGGTGGGCCTCCTGAGCCGTCTGCGGGTGGGGCAGCCGGTGTGGGTTCAAGTGGATGCCTTTCCAGGGGAACGGTTCCCAGGGGTGATCGCGCGGATTGCCCCGGAGGCCACCTTCACCCCGCGCAATGTGCAGACTCGTGAAGAGCGGCAGGCCCTGGTCTTCGCCGTGACCGTGCGCGTCCCCAACCCGGAAGGTCGGTTGAAGGCGGGGATGCCGGCCGATGTGCGGATTTTCCCTCAATAAAAAGCAGCAAGTGCTCTGTTGCAAACAGCCGAGGGGATCACCCCAACGCGGAGTGATGAACTTTCGATTTGTGGAACTTCCGTGAGGGGTGGGCCGCTTATGCGGCCCACCCCTCACGGAAAATTCTATGTTCGCAACAGAGCAGCCTTGCCTTGATACAAACGAGATTGGAGAGCGGCAATGATGTTTGACCGTCTGAATGAACCAATGGTAAAGGTTTTCCCCCTGCTCATTGGTGCCGTGGCAATTGTGCTCGCCCTGTTGGATAAGCAACTGCTAAGCTTATTGGGCCTCAAGCCGTTAAGCGAGGTGTTCATCAACCCGCGCTTTCAAAAGTCAGCGAAGATTACGGAGAAGTTGGGACGCGTTTTCTTGGTTGTTTTTGGGATAGGCTTTTTGGTGCAAGGAGTTGGGCCTCTATTCTTACCGAGCGAAGTAAGCAGTGTCATATCCCTGGCTGTCTTAGGATTATCTGTTTTGATCGTATTGGCGGTGATTGGAATACACCTTGTTTACTGGAAGGCCTGAGTGGCGAATGTTGTTTAGGAACTATTGCTCCTTCCAGATTTGCTTTTTGGTTTTGGTCCCCTGGGGGTTTAGGGGGCGAGGCGGGCGCC
>DATMAC010000334.1:0-15208 GCA_035573655.1 Thermoflexus sp. | reverse complement strand
TGGGGGCTTTGGGGGCCGAGCCGCGCGCCTTCGGCGCGCGGCTCGGCCCCCAAAAGATTGGGGTGAGGCCCTTAGGGTAGGTAGTCACCCCAAGCGAGTTTTCAGACACTCTCTTAAGGAGGACCGTTATGGGGATGAACATCGTCATTCTGGGGAGCCCCGGCGGGATTGGTGGGGAGGTGGCCAACTTGCTGGCCCGCTTGGGACATGAGGCCTATGCCATGCCCGGGGTGGTGGCCTTAGAGATCCTGGCCGGCCTTCGCCCCCAGTTGATCCTTCCAGTGGCAACGGAAACCGGAATGACCACGGACATGGTCCGTCGGCTGGCGGCGGAGACCAGCGCGGCGGTCATCGTCATCGCCTCTCCCGGGAGCCCTTGGGTGGTATGGGCGGAACACCTGAAATACCCAGTGGTTCCACCGGAGCGGGTGGCGGAGATCCCTGCCCGCCTCCACGAGCTCCTGGCTCAGGTCCAGGCCGCTGATCAAGCCCGATATCTCCAGGGCGTTTACGGCGCCCCGGTGGTGATCTCCAGCCAGCCCCGCGTCATCGGCTTCGGCGGGCCGAAAGGGGGGACGGGGAAGAGCACCGTCGCAGCCAACGCCGCGGCGTTGCTGGCCGCCCGTGGCGTCTCGATCCACCTGATCGACGCGGAATCGGACACGCGGGGGAACCAGCCCGACCTCTTCCGGTTGGGAGAAGGGCTGCCCATCTACTCGCTCATCGAGCTCGCGAACGCCAATCCCCCTCCTCCACGGAGCGGCGGGGTGTTTGAACCCGGCGCCCACGTTCCGACCTTTTGGACTCAGCGGCCCGCGCCCCGGGGGATCGCGTGGAATTTGCGGGTCACGGCTGGGTTACTGACCTTAGACCCGATCATCGGAGAACGATCTTTCGCAGTTCTGAACCGCGCTGCAGAGTGGCTGGATTTCGCAGTAGAACGGACGGTGGGGGAGGGCTACACCGTGATCCTGGACACCGGCAACAACCTGATGTCCCCCCTCTCCCTGCGGGCCATCAATCGGTCTCAAATCCTTTACATCGTGCTGGAGCCGGAAGACACCGGAATCATCGCGGGCGCCTCCTGGCTAGCCCACGTCTATCGGATCGCCGGTCCAGAGGCCTTCTCCCAAAAGATCCGAATTGTTTTTAACAAAGTGCGAGGGGAATCTGGGTCCGAGCTAGTGGGGCGACTTCGGGAGCATGTGGAGGGGATTCTGGAACACCGGCTGCCTCGGGCGATGCCGGTTTACATCCTGCCCTATCTGGATCTCGACATCGCCCGGACCCAGACGAACTTGCGCTACGGGGTGGAGTATTTAGCCGTTCTTCAGACCATCACGGGAGGACGGTATGCCGAGGAGACACGCCCGTTCACCGAGGCCCTTCAATCGTTGTTATCGGAGCTGTTCCCAACCCTCAGTATGACCACCGCGTCCCATACTCCAACCTCTATGCGTTTTCGACTGCCGTGGGGGAAAAAGTAATCCCTTTAGACCTGTTGCATAATTCCTGGGGTTTTTGGGAGCTTCGTCAGGGGCTTGTCAGTTTGAAAGAGAATGATTATAATTTCAGCCAAACAAATGGTTAGGAGGAGACAAAGGCCCCTGGAATTCGATAGGCGCTGGCCCCGCATGATGGAATCCGTGTTCTCCCCCAAATTTCAGTCAGGAGGAGAAGCGATGGTTCCTAAAAAGCTTGGATGGAGCGCTGCGCTTTTGCTGATCTTGGCCTTTTTGGCTGGTGCGTGTGCGCCCGCTGCCACGCCCACACCGGCTCCGGCCACGCAACCACCGCCCACCCCGGTCCCTCCCACACCAACCCCTACCCCGAAAACGCTCGTCGTTTGTATGGCTCAGGAGCCCCCAAGCCTTTACCTCTACTCTGAGGCCATGTTGGTGAAGGACCACGTCCTTCAGGCGATTATGGACGGTCCGATTGACAGCCGCACCTTCGCCTATCAGCCGGTCATTCTGGAGAAGCTGCCCAGCCTGAAGGATGGGGATGCGGTCATCGAGGAGGTAGAGGTCTCGGAAGGGACCTACCCGATTGCCGATGCGGCCGGCAACGTGGTGACCCTCACTCAGGGTGTGACGGTGAAGGTTTTGACCGATCCGGCGACAGGTAAGACAGAGGATCGGACTTTCGAGGGCGGCTCCATCAAACTCCCGGTAATGAAGGTCACCTTCAAGATCAAGGACGGCGTCAAGTGGTCCGACGGCCAGCCGGTCACCGCGGAGGACTCGGTCTTCTCCTTCGAGGTGGCGAAAGCTCCTGAGACCAAAGTCTCCAAGTTCACCGTGGAGCGCACGGCGGAGTACAAGGCCCTGGACGCCCGTACCGTCCAGTGGGTGGGGATCCCCGGTTGGATCGATGCCACGTATTTCATCAACTTCTTCACCCCGCTGCCTAAGCACAAGTATGGGAACCTGACGCCGGCCCAGATGAACGAGGATCCGGATGTGAACCGCAACCCGCTGGGCTGGGGCGCCTTCATGATGAAGGAGTGGGTGGCGGGTGATCACATCACGGTGGTCAAGAACCCGAACTACTGGCGCGCGGCGGAGGGCCTGCCGCGGATCGACACGGTGATCTTCCGGATCGTTCAGGACACGAACCAGCTGCTGGCGCAGCTGCTCTCCGGCGATTGTGACATCGGAACCCAGGACGCGGCCTTCGATGCCCAGTCCGAGTTCCTGAAGCAGGCGGAAGCCGAAGGGCTGCTGAAGCCGCAGTTTGTCCTGGGCACTTCCTTCGAGCACCTCGACTTCAACATCCAGCCGGCCCCTGGCTACGAGATCGCCGCCGGCAATGATGTGTTCCAGGACAAGCGGGTGCGCCAGGCCTTCGCGTACTGCATCGATCGCAAGGCGATCATCGACCGGGTGCTGTTCGGCCGCAGCGAGGCTCCGGCCGTCTACCTGCCGTCCATCCACCCGCTCTACGCCAAGGATGTGGTGACGGTCTACGAGTTCAACCCCGAGAAGGGCCGAGCTCTCCTGGAGGAGGCTGGGTGGCGGGACACCGATGGCGATGGGATCCGGGATAAGGGCGGCCGGAAGTTCAGCGTGACCTATGGCACCACGGCGGGCAACCGGCTGCGGGAGCAGGTCACTCAGATCATCCAGCAGCAACTCAAAGAGAACTGCCAGATCGAGGTCAACCTCGATTACAAGCCAGCCAGCGAGTTCTTCGCCGATTGGCCGGATGGGCCGGTGTTCGGGCGCAGGTTCGACCTGGCGGAGTACGCCTGGGTGACCGGTGTGGAGCCGCCGTGCGAGCTCTACAAGAGCGATCAGATCCCGTCGGATGAGAACCCCGGCGGCCAGAACAACACCGGCTACAGCAACCCGGCCTATGATGAGGCTTGCAACCGCGCCCTGGGCACGCTGGATCCCGAGGAGAAGAAGAAGTGGCATGCGGAGGCCCAGCGGATCTTCAGCGAGGACCTCCCATCTTTGCCGCTCTTCGTCCGGCTGAAGATCGCGGTGGCCTCACCGAAGGTGAAGAACTTCATCGTGGATCCGACGGCGAACTCGGAGATGTGGAACATCGAAGAGTTCGACATTGAGCAGTAGGTTCGTGCCGACCGAACGGCCGGGCGGGTGGGAGCTTCCCCCCGCCCGGTTTTTATTGCATTTGGTGTGGGCTCTTGATATGGACTATGGAGCTCTTTGGGGATTAGGAACCGCTTTTGAGGTGGGTCGGGCGCCCAAGGCGCCTGACCCACCTCAAAATCATTTAACTTTCCCTCTCCCCGCGGCCCTTTGGGCCGCGGGGAGAGGGAAAGGGAGAGGGGCTTGCTCTGCACGAGGGCTGTAGATGAAACTTTCCGTCCGGCCCACATCGAATTCCCAGCACGCGTTGGCAACAGAGAAAGTATGGGTGAAAATCGAGATAGAGCTTGTAACGCCAACCTTCGATCCCGCGGATTACCTCTGTTGCAGCTGAGTGGACATAACGCATGAAGTGCTAAGGATCGAACAGGCTGAGCCTCCAGCGCTCAGGAGGGATGACGGATGCTTCGGACACGGTGTCCCTATTGTGGTCGACCGTTTTCCATTTCTCGGGAGGAGGCGGGCGTGATCCTGACCCAAGCCATAGCGGAGAACGCCCGTTATGGGATGCGGGAGTGCCCGTTCTGCCGCCGGCTGGTGAAGATCGGCTTGGCGGAATTGCGTCGCGTGGCGCCAGCACCCGCCACGATTCCAGCCCAGGTTGAGGAGAGGCGCGAAGCTCCCCCTTCGCCTGCTCCTCCTTCCGAAATGGAAGCTCCTGCTTCCCCAGAGGAGGCAGCGGTTGAACCGACATCCCTGGAGCTCTCGGTTCCGGCGATCCAGGAGGAGCCTCATCCCGCTGAGGCCCCTGCGGAACCGCCTCGCCGCCGGCGAGGGAAGCAGGCGGGGACGACGGAAGCGGTAACGCCTGCATCGAAGCGGACCCGAACGCATAAGACAGCAGGGACTTCCCCTGAGGAAAAACCGAAGGCGTCGAAACGAAGGCATCCGAAGGAGGAAGCATGAACGCGGTGTGGGATCGTTTACAGCGGACGAAGTGGGGACAGGCGCTGGTCCTAATAGAAGGCCGGGTGGAGGTTCGGGATCCGGTCTGGATCCGGCAGGAGGGAGTGGACGAGCTGGTTCATCAAGCGGTCTTCGGGACCCCGCCAGAGAAAGCCGAGGCCCGGTGGTGGATTTTCAGCATCGGCCAGGCGATGGGGGTTCTCCCCGCCTCCATCCATTCGCTTTATATGGCCCGGGGCCGAGGTGAGGTTCCCCCAACTTTCACAGTGCCAGCGATGAACCTGCGGGGGATGACCTATGAGATGGCCCGGGCGGCCTTCCGCGCGGCCCTCCGCCTGGACGTGGGGGCTATGATCTTCGAGATTGCCCGCAGCGAGATCGGATACACGGACCAACGGCCAGAGGAATACGCTGCGGTCATTATCGCTGCGGCCATTAAAGAGGGGTTCCACGGCCCGATTTTCCTCCAGGGCGATCACTTCCAGGTCTCCGCCAAAGCCTACGCCCGGGATCCGGAGCGGGAGCTTCAAGCGGTGCGGGATCTCGTTGCGGAGGCCATCGCGGCCGGGTTCTATAACATTGATATCGATACATCCACCCTGGTGGACCTCTCGAAACCCTCCCTGGATGAGCAGCAGCGTTTGAATTACACCTTGTGCGCTGAGCTGACCCGTTACATCCGCTCCATTGAGCCGCCTGGAATCACGATCTCGGTTGGCGGGGAGATCGGGGAGGTGGGTGGAAAGAACAGCACGGTGGAAGAGCTGCGGGCGTTCATGGAGGGCTATCTTCAGCACCTCAGCGGCGCCGTGGGGATCAGCAAGATCAGCGTGCAGACTGGGACGACCCACGGTGGGGTGGTGCTGCCGGACGGGCGGCTGGCCCAGGTGGCCATCGACTTTGAGGCCCTGCGGGCGCTCTCCCGGGTGGCCCGTCTGGAATACGGGCTGGCAGGCGCGGTGCAACACGGGGCGAGCACGCTCCCCGAGGAGGCGTTCAACAAATTTGTGGAGCACGAAGCCTGCGAGGTGCACCTGGCCACGGGCTTCCAGAACTTGGTCTTTGACATGCTGCCTCCGGCGTTTCGAGAGGAGATCTACGCCTACCTGCGGGCGCATCACGCCGATGAGTGGAAGCCGGGGGAAACGGAGGAGCAGTTCTATTACAAAACCCGCAAGCGGGCGTGGGGGCCTTTCAAGCAGGCTTTCTGGGAGCTTCCGGAGGAGATCCGAGGCCCCATTCGTGAGGCCCTGGAGGCCCGTTTCGCCCTGCTCTTCGAGCGCCTCGCGGTGGCAGGCACCCGCGAGCTGGTTGCGCAGTGGGTGCGTCCCCTTCCCATCCCGCGCCCAATGCCAGCTCCAGCCTCGCTATCCTCTCGTGCCCCTGAAGAAGTCGAAGGCCTGGCAGATTAGGCGGGTGGATTCCTGTAAGGCGCGGGCCGCATGCATGGCCTGCCCTTCCATAGGATAACTGCTGTTTTATCCGCTATTGTTTTTATGTAGAGGAGTGGAAAAAGGGGATCACCCCGCTCCTCTTCATCCTCCCTCCCCACAGCCCAAAGGGCTGTGGGGAGGGAGGATGAAAATTGTTTTTGGGCCGAGCCGCGCGCCTTCGGCGCGCGGCTCGGCCCAAAAAGCCCCCACGGGGAAACCGCGCTCATGGGTTTTGAGCGTCCAAAGTCTTCAGATACATCAGGATCGCCTCGATCTCGCTGTCGGAAAGGCGGAAGTTCGGCATGGCCGTGCCGGGTTGAATGGACTGGGGATCCCGAAGCCAGAGGCGTAACACGACGTGGGCAGGATCGTCCACCCGCCGCGTGATCCCATTGAGATCAGGAGCCAGGATCCCCCCGCGATCTCCAATTCGGTGGCAGCGTCGGCATCCGTAACGCTCCACCAGCAGCGCCCCCGTCTCCGGCGAGGGGTCCACCCGTTTCAGCAGGTTCAGGATCGGCCGCGGAGGGTTCACGGTCAGCCAGATCCCAGCCCCCAGGACGAGGAGGAAGACCAAGCCGATCCTTCGAAGCCGCATTGTAAATCACCACCCAAGCGAAACCAATCGCGAAAAATGGATGCTACGTCCTCGATTATAGGATAGAAGGGCGGATGGCCTCCTCCCATCGTTTTTGGGCGGCGGAGGGAGGAGAAAGGTTTTGGGACGTTGGGAGCCGCCTTCCGTGGCTTCCAACGTCCAGCGAGATCAGCTGGATCCGAAGTTCTTTCTGTGGTGTAAGCCGCGTAAGCAGCCCGTGTCCCACAGAAATCCCCTCTACCCGCTGAGGTAAACGCGCAAGGGCGGACCGCACGGGGGTCCGCCCTTGCGTTGCTCTGTTTTCCTCGCTGGGGAATGTTACACCTTTTCCACCTTGACGCGGCTATCGTAAAACACCGCGGAGCCGCCGACCGGGTCGACCAGGCAGGTGTTCTTGAGATAAGGATCCACCCGCATGGCAGCGTTGGCGTGGATGCCTGTCGCCCGGCGCGGATCGCCCCGGATCACCACGCCATCGATCACAACGTCCGAGGCCCCGTAGGCCCAGTGGCCGTGGCCCAGGCTGAAGGCGATGACCCCCGGTCGGATCCCCTGGACCACCTTGACCTTTCCGATCATCGGCCGCTTCTGGCCGTTCCCGAGGTCCCACACCCCTTCGGGGTTGGTCGGCGAGGTGATCCGAACCCGATCCCCATCCCGGAGGCCCAGCCGGGCGGCGTCCTGGGCGTTCATCAGCACATAGTTCTCCGGCGCTAGGGCCAGCAGCCAGTAGTTGCTGATCGTCCGGCTCTTGGTGTGGAAGATCTCCCGGTAGGTGATCAGGTGGAACTCATAGCCCTCCCGTTCGTCCTCCAGCCGGTTGCCCAGGACATCCATGGGGGCCGGGATGTAGGTGGCGTAACCGATGAGCGGCTTGCCGTTCATCGCGCTCTTGGTGGTGGCCGTTTTCTCCTGATAGAGATTGATGAGCTGCCCATATCGGTTCTTCACCCAATCTCCCTCATAAGCCTTTTCGAAATCCTGGAAGCGGCCGCCCCGGTTCAGCACATAGATCACTTTCCGCCACAGCTCCTCGCCAACTATGGCCTTCCATCGCTCCGGATCGAAAACGCTCTTCGGGAGGTGCTTGCGGGCCTCCAGGAAGATACGCACTTCTTCATCATCCGCGTCCGGCACCGCATCGGAGCCGTCCTCTTTCTCCCCGAAGGCCAGGTTCGCCACCATCCGGAGGTAGAGATGATCCGGATGGGTGAGGGGGATTCCCTCCCCCAGACCGTTCGGCCCGAAGTTCGGCAGCCCGAGGGCCTCCGCCAGGCCCAGGAGCAGCGCTTCGAAGGAGAGCGGCATCTCCTGGCCATAGACCTTCACGGTCTCGGTGAAAGGTGGGATCGCCGGCTGGCGCACCGGCTGCACCTTCCAGGCCACCGACGGATGGGACCCGCCGAACTCCCACCGCTCCAGGTAGGTGAGATCCGGGAAGATGTAGTCGGCGTACATCGAGGTCTCGCCGATCACAATATCGCAGGCCACGATCAAGGGGATCTTCTTCGGATCTTTCAGGATCTCAATATTCGTATGGCCAGCGGGCAAAGCGTAGACCGGCGAGCCCATGTAGATGAACAGGATCTTGATCGGATACGGGTACGCATCCCCCATCGAGGGGATCAGCTCTTGGTAGATATCCGAAGACAGCGGGTACCAGTTTCGCTTCGCCGGATACTTCCCATCATAGAGGGTGGTATCTTGCCACTTCACCTCGTGGCGGATGATGCTGATCCCGAAGGGGCTGAGCTTGCCCGGGTTCATGGCTCCCAGGTTGAAGGGCTTTTTGGCTTTGGCACCCATGTAATCATAGGTGGTGGCCTTGATCATGCCGCCTTTCCAGTCGTAGTTGCCGATCAGGAGGTTCAGGGTGAACCAGGCCACCACGTTGTAGAACCCGTTCGTGTGTTGGGAGACGCCGCGGTGAACATCGGCGGCGGCCCGCTTGCCGTGGCTGGTGAACTCCCGGGCCAACTCCACGATATCCTGAGGCCGGATCCCGGCTTCGGCGGCGTATTCATCGATGGTCATCTTCTCCGCCGACTCCTTGAGGATCTGCATCCCGCTCTTCACCCGGATCGCCTTGCCCTCCGGCGTCGTAAGGGTGGTGTCCACGAAGAGATCGCCGACCACCGGGTGCTCGGCGTCGTTGGGGTCAAAGGCCACCGGCTTCCCGTCCACCATCGCCACCAGGAGGTCGTAGCCGAACTCCCGCCCATCGGGCGTCACATAGACGGTGATCTTCTTCCCTTCCTTTTCGACCTCCTGTTTGGTGGTGAGCCCGATCTCCGAGGCGCGCAGGAAGGGGCCAGGGACCCCATCGTCCCCGACCTTCACCAACCAGACGGCGTTGGTCCAAGTGGGCTCCCCGGCTGCCTTGGCGGCGGCCTTGTTGGCGTTGCGAAGGTATTTTTCATCGTAACGCTGGTTCTCGATGATCCAGCGGATCATCCCCATGGCGATGGCCCCTTCGGTGCCGGGCTTGTTGGCGATCCACTTCCAGGCCTTGGCCGCCGTCTTGGAGAACCGAGGGTCGATGACGGCGATCTTTAGCCGGCCGGAGACCAGCCCCTCGGTGATCTTGGTCACCCGCAGGGGCGGCCCGTAGTTCCCCTCGAAGGGGCTGGCCCCCACGAAGATCACAAACTCGCTGTTGCCCAGATCCGCCTGCCAGTAGAACTTGGCTCCGCCGGAGAACTTGCCATCCACGAATTGTTCGGACATCGCTTTGCATCCGAAATAGAGGGAGCCCTGGCAGACGGTGGTGTGGCCGTGACGGTTCACCGTGCCCAGGCCATCGCCGAAGAAGCGATGGAGGAGATCGGAACGGCCGCCCTTGAGCCGCCCCCAGATGATGGCGATTTGGTTGTTCTTCGGCCCCAGGTCAGGATGCTCGGGGTCGATCAACGCATCCAGGTGGCCGGCGAACTTCTGTTTGAACTCCGCGACCAACGCCTTCTTCTTCTCCGGATCCTTCTCCCCCCAGATCTTCTTGACGAAATCGCCCATTTCCTTCATGACCTTGGGATCCCGGAGCGCCCATAGGTCCTTCAACCCAGGCACTGGGCCCTCGCCGAAGAGATCCCCTCCTTCCACAATCTCACGGATCGCCTGTTCGAAGGGGATGGTGATCCACTGGTTCTCCCCTCGCCGGGTGCCAGGCTTGCGTTTGAGCACCACGCGGATGCGATAGGGGTCATAAGCCGTCTGGATGCCGGCCTGTCCTTTGGGACATATCCCACCATCAATGGCGGCGGCTTCCTTCAATGGCGTCTTGTAGGGGAGATGGGGATAGAGCGCCCAAGGCGAATAAGGGTTGCCGTCGATCTTAGCCGCTACGCCATCTAAGAGTTTCACCTTGATGCCGCACTGGGTATTGCACTGCTGACAGACGGTGAAGATCATGTTCTCCGGCCGGCCCAACAGGTACTCACCCTCCGCCTCCGGGTGGAAGCGGGCCAGGGTGCGGGCGGCCTGGGCGAAGAGGGCGGTGCTCCCCACTAAGGCAGCGGTCTTGAGAAATTCACGGCGGGTCAGCCCGTTCCCGCCGGGCTTTTCACCATGGATCTCCTCCGGGACTTCCGGGCGAGGATCCATTGCCTTCATCATCCCTCACCTCCTTGTGGTGACTCGTTCATGCGCTGCGCACATGCTCCGGCGTCAACGGCAGACGATCGTAGGCGATCAAGAAGATCAATCCGGCCAGCCCGCTGATGCCGACGCTCACGGCCCATTCCATCAGGCTGGGGAAGTAGTGGAATTGCAACCGGGCGCTGTGGAAGGCGCCGATCAATTGCGGCAACTCCGGCACGCTCAGGGCCGGGAACACGATGTTCGCTCGGGCCGCGGCGAAGCCGAGGAGCACCAGGAAACCGGCCAGGGCCGCCCACGGCGGCTCGGTCGCCAGCCGCGGCCAGAGGAGGATGATGATGGGCACGATGCTGCCCAGGAAGAGCTGCAGGATCCAGAAGGCCCACCAGTAGCGGCCGAAGAGCACCTCCGTCACCGCGGCGACGTTCATGGGGACCCCGCCGTAGATGCTCTGGGAGAAGTCCGCCCAGAGGAAGTAAAGCTTGATCAACTGCAACACCAGGGTCAGGATCGCCAGCACACGGAGCAGGGAACGTCGATGCTCGTTCGCCGCCCGATCGAAGAGACCGTAGACCAAGAGCAGCAATGCCGCTCCGGAGGCCAGCGAGAAGAAGGGGAATTGGACCGGGAACAAACCCACGTGCCAGAAGGGTCGGGCCGCTTGAACACCCAAGAGGGCGCCCACCCCTCCGCTCAGGAAAAGCGCCAGAAAGAGGCCGACGGCGGAGAGGAGTTTCAGCCATCCGGCGTAGCGCTGGGGCTGGAAGCTCATCCCCAGCATCATCAGGATGATCAACCCGAAAATCGTATAGCCCCAAACGATCTGATCCATCACCGAGTTGAAATTCGGCTGCAGATAGGCTTTCCATACCCGTTCCGGATGCCCGAGATCCAGCCAGATGTGCAGCAACCCTGCCCCCAGGGTGATCAACGCGAGGAAGAGCGATAAGCGACCGGTGCGGGCGAAGATGGGGACCCGGAACAGATAATCCAGGGTGGCGAAGACGAAGGTGCCAGCGGCGATGCCCGTGAAGAAGAGATAGAGGGCCACCCACAGGCCCCAGACCACATAACTTCCGTAGGCCGCGTTCTGATGCCCGAAAGCAACCCGATCGTAGATCCCCCAGAGGCCGAACAACACCGCCAGAATGGCCAGCCCGTATAGGATGCGTCGCACCATGGAAGCCTCCTTGCCTCACGGATCCACGGGTGAGCGCTACAGCAGGTAATAGACTTTGGGTTCGGTCCCCAGCTCCTCCTTCAGGCGCATGACATTGGGCCGGGCGATCAACTCGGAAACCAGGCTCTCGGGATCGTTGGCGTCCCCGAAGTAAGTCGCCCGCCCGATGCAGGTCACCACGCACTCGGGCAACAGGCCGCGCTCAATGCGATGTAGGCAGAAGTGGCACTTTCGGGTGTTGCCCACCGGCGAGGCCTCATCATGGCGCGGCCGGGGCTGCCCATACTCGAACATGGGAATCGTCTCGTGAACAGCGGCCCCTTCCTCGCCAACCAGGAACGCCTGGGCCCGAGGCGTCCCCTCGGTGTATCGATCCCCGAAGTCGAAGGTCCGCGCCCCATAAGGGCAGGCCGTGATACAGTAGCGACAGCCGATGCATTGATCGTAGTCGATCACCACAATCCCGTCCGGCCGCTTCCAGGTTGCGTTGACCGGGCAAACCGGAACGCAGGGCGGCCGCTCGCACTGCATGCAAGGACGTGGGATGAACCGGCGGGTGACATGGGGATAGGTCCCGATCTCCTCCTCCAGGACGGGGCGGTAGACCACGCCCGGGGGCAATTTATTCTCTACCACACAGGAGATGGTGCAGGCGTGGCAGCCCACACATTTGCGCAGGTCAATGACCATCGCCCATCGGCGCTGCTCTACCGGCTTTTGCAACGCCCGCTGGAGATCCCGCATCATCCGGACCAACGGATCCTCGTCCGGCTGGGGTGGGGGCAGCTGGGGAAGCTCCGGGAGGGTGACCGCCTCCGCCGGAGCGGGCTCGCCGACGACCGCCGGCGCCACCAACCCGGCGAAGACCGCGCTGGCCAGCTTCACCAGCACATCCCGCCGGTCGAGGGTGACCTTCCCAGAGGATTCCGCCATTGGACACCTCCTTCGGCGAGTTCGAGGGAGGAGCTTTTGCGAAGCTCCAAGTTCAACATAGGCGGAGAACCCGGAGGTGAATAGCGGGGAAACCCAGGAAAGTATCTGCATGGGTTGTCAGGGAAACTCCGATTGCTTGTCGGAGATGATCCGACGATTGTCAGGAAAGTCCTGAGCGGCAGGGTGGGCAGGCGCTGCCTTCGAAACTTTAGGGGAAGCCAACGGAGCTTCCCCAACGCGCAGGGATGGGCTGTCCACAAGGAACCCCGGTGCGATGGGGACGTGGGGTGAGGCACAGATGCCTATGTAGGGGCACCCACAAGGGGTGCCCCTACATAGGCCCCCTAGGGCAGGCACGTGGTTTCCCCCGGAGGGCTTTTGGGGCCGGGCCGCGCGCCGAAAGCGCGCGGCCCGGCCCCAAAAACATGCTTCTCCCCCTCCCCACAGCTCTTTGGGCCGTGGGGAAGGAAATAAACGGAGGGCACGAGCTTCGCTTGTGCCCTCCGTTCACTTTTCCAACTGAGCCAGAAGCCGCCGATATGTCCCCTGGAGCAACAGCGCATCCTCCTCGAGGTTCGGGCTTTCGCAAAGGACGCGGCCGCGCCCCCCCAGATCGATCAGGGCCCGAAGGAGCTCCTCGTATCGGAGGTCGGCCTCCTTCAGGTTCAAGTGATGACGCTCCCCCTTTCGGGTGTAGGCGATCCCTGAAACGTGGATGTGGAGCTCCTGAAGCCCTCGAGGGCCCAATCCGGCCGCCACCCGACGCAGGGCGTCCGCGAATTCCTCATAGGAATTGAACGACCCATCCCCGGCCCGCGCATGGAGATGAGCGAAATCGATGCACGGGAGCACCCCGGGGACCTCGCGGGAGAGCTGGATCACCTCATCCAGGGTGCCGAAGAGGGCGGACTTTCCCATGGTCTCAGGACGCAGGATGACCTCCACACCCTCCTCCCGGAGCTCCTCCACGATCTCCTGCAGACGGCGGCGCACCGTTTCGTAGGCGCGCTCCGGCCGGGCGCCCTGATAGGAGCCGGGATGGAACACGATATCCCGAGCCCCGGCGAGGTAACCGGCTCGGGCGGCAGCCATCAGGCGCTCCCGGCTGGCCCGGTAGCCTGCCCGATCCTTTGCATTCAGGTTAATGAAGTAAGGGGCGTGGACACTGAGGGCGATCCCCAAAGCCTGGGCGGTTTCACGGATCTGTCGGCATGTCTCCTCCGAGACCCTGACGCTACGCACCCAGGCCAGCTCTAAGGCCTCTAAGCCCAACTCGTGGATACGCTGCAAGCCCCCGATGGTCCCCCCAGGCCGTGGAGGGGTTGACAGCGGGCTGCCCACGGTGCCAAAACGCAAAGCGCTTTCCATGGGTATACCCCCAGAGGTGGGTTTTAAGATGGGACGGACCGCGATAGATGATCCAGCAGTGGGAACGCGGATCTATCAACCTCTTATGATAACCCAGGAGGGACCTCTCATGCTGGATCATGGACCTTGGGCGCCCGGTCCGGCTCGGGGGAGCTTCCGGCGTGCGGCCCACTGCCGTTTGGGGGAGGGAAGAGGTGGACTGTGGGTTTTCGAGGGAAGCGGGGAGCGCGGGGCCTTCAATCTTACAGTTCCCCGACTGTATTGCGGTAGGGGCACCCACAAGGGGTGCCCCTACCGCAGGGCTTCCCGCGCCAATTGGAATCGTTCTCGTTAGCCCTGCGACCGATGGTCGGCCTTCACCGATTGGTCCGGTCTCACATCCAACAATGGAGGAGCCGTGTCAGCATCCGCCGACATTGAAGGCTCATCATCCCAAGCGAACCGAAGCAGCCCGAGCGCCCAGCGCGAGCGCTGTTTGTCGGAACGAACCGTTGCCTGGAAAGACGTGAGGGGATATCCAACGCAGAGACCCTGGGCGAGGAAACGCGGGGCAGAGGTCCAGTTTTATAAGCGTTACTCCACAGCGAGGATGCGGAAGGTCAGTGTGCCGGCCGGGGCCTCTACCGTGACCGTATCGCCCGGCCTGCGACCCAACAGCGCTTGGCCCAGCGGGGATTCGTAAGAAATCTTCCCACGAGTGGGGTCCGCCTCCGCGGGCCCCACCAGAATATACGTCTCCGGCGAGCCACCATCCTCAGCGATGGTGACCCGGGACCCCAGGCGCACACAGCCGTCTTCCGAGGGCTGAGGCTCGATCACAATAGCGTTGTTGAGGATCGCCTCCAGAGCCCGGATCCGGCCTTCGATAAACGCCTGCTCCTCCTTCGCGGCGTGATAATCCGCGTTCTCCGAAAGATCGCCCTGTTGAATGGCAAAGCGGAGCCGCTCGGCGATCTCCCGGCGTTTTACGGTGCGCAGATATTCCAGCTCTTCCTCCAACTGTCGCTTTCCTTCCGGCGTCAGATAGGTCGGTCCAATCGCCGCCATCGCGAAGCGCTCCCGAAACAACATAATATTTGTGGGGGCAGGAATAGGGAGGCCGCTGAGAGCCGCCCCTTTACCCCCAAAATCGCGTTTTGCCCTCCCCACCCACGATGAAGCTCCTGCGCTCATCGCTCGGGTTGAGGCGATGCAAGGGCTTGATGAAAGGCAACCCTGACAGGCGATGGGCATGGAGCTGGGGGTGGGGTATGGGAGAACAAAAGAGGCAGGAGCACAGGATCACTCCTGCCCAAGGACATTTTCAATTATACCCGTCGAAACTCGAAAAAACAAGCGGGAGGGCGACGAGGCGGTAGGGACTGGACCAGGTATGTGGAGCGTCTTCGACAGGGCTCAAGAAGCCTTTATCTGCTCCAGCGCCCGTAGGTGAATCGGTTTCAGGACCGCGTAGATGAAAGCGTGGGCCGGGGTGGAGATCCCATGCCGTTGCCCGATGCGAACCACCGCCCCGCTCATGGCCTCGATCTCCAGGAGGCGGCCGGCCTCCACATCCCGCTGCATCGAGGCGGTCGCCGTA
>DATMAC010000333.1:0-7078 GCA_035573655.1 Thermoflexus sp. | reverse complement strand
AGCTGGCGGAGGCGCAGCGGCGGACGGAGGAAACGGTTCGAAAGCTCGTCGAGACGATCCAGCGGATGAACCAGCGGTTGGATCACCACGCCGCGGATCTGGGCGAGCTCAAAACCATGCGCCTGGAGGCCTTTTATCACCAGCGGGCGGCTTTCGCGTTCCACCGCCTGGTTCGCCGAGCCTCCTCGGTCTCCGACGAGGAACGGTACCGGATCCTGGAGCAGGCCACCGCCGCCGGGCGGATCACGGAGGAGGAGGCTGAGCGGGCGCTGCCATTGGACCTCCTGGTGAGGGGCTTCCATCGGAGGGAGGATCGTCCGGTCTATCTGGCGGTGGAGATCTCTTGGTTGGGTAGGACGGAAGATGTGGAGCGGGCTGTGGAGCGAGCGGAGATCTTCGCTCGGGCGTTAGGGGAGGAGGTATGGCCGGTGGTCGGCGCGAAGGAGCTGACCCCGCCGGCGCGGGAGATGGCCCGTCAGCTGGGGGTGTGGTGGGTTCAGGATGGACAGGCTTTCCATCCGGAGGAGATCCCGGAGGGATCCGCGTAGGCTTTCTCGAGGGATGAATGCTGGCCCCCGTCGGCGCCCTCCGGGCCCCGGCTGAGCGGGGTTGACAGTGCTGCTTGCCTGAGGCGGAAGCTCGCATTATAATAAGCGTTGATCGGGACGTGGCGCAGCCAGGTTAGCGCACTGCAATGGGGTTGCAGGGGTCGGCGGTTCAAATCCGCCCGTCCCGACACGTCGAGGGCGGCCCACGCTGCCCTCGACGTTTCTTTATACCCGGTTACGGGCGCCTCTTCCATTGCTGTTAGGAGTTACGCGGTGGATTTCTTCATGGGGTTTTTGGGGCGGAGCCAGGCGCCTCCCCTCGCAGGCCCCGAACGGCGTAACTCCGAGTTGTTTCGAGGACATGCGAGGGTGAGAGCCGATGGCCTCATCCCCCACCCCTAAGGGAACCAAAGGCTGTGGTAGGGAAGGAGCACCCACACGCTGCCCATCGCCTGTCCACCCCTGGACCCGCAAAGGCCTCTGAAGCGGAGGCGTCATGAAGGAAGGGAAACCGAAGGGATTCCCGCCGTCGCTGATCCTCCGCGCGATCCTCCTGCTGGGGTTGTTCGCTGGCGCCCTCTTCGCGCTTCCCTATCTTTGGCCCCTGGTGACGGAGCGGGAGCGGATCGAGGCGTGGCTGGCTGCCAATCGAACGGCGGGCGCGCTGGCGCTGGTGTTGCTGAACGCGTTGCAAGTGATCATCGCCCCGCTTCCCGGCGCGCTGTTGGGATGGATCAGCGGGTACTGGTTTGGGCCGTGGTGGGGCTCGTTGCTCACGTGGATCGGGGTGAGCTTGGGCAACGGGCTGACGATGCTGTTGGCCCGCTCCCTGGGGCGCCCGCTGTGGGTGGCCTTCCTCCCTCCGGAACGCCTGAAGCGGGCCGACGATCTGCTCCGGCGCTACGGGTTAAGCATCGTCCTGATTGTCTTCCTGCTGCCGCTCGCTCCTGACGATCTTCTCTCCTGGGCGATCGGGCTCTCACCGCTTCCCTTGATCCCCGCGCTCGCGGTGAGCACCCTGGCCCGCCTGGTTCATGTCATGATCACCAATGCGCTCGGGGCCTATCTTCGCTCGGGGGAACTCCTTTGGGTGGGGGTCGCTGCGCTGCTGAGCGCCGGTGCCCTCCTGGTGGCCTGGTGGATCGTCCGCGCGATCCGCATCTCCCCCGCCGAGATCTATGGTGAGGATTAGTGACCGGAATCCAGGAGGGCTTGGAGGATAAGAATAGCTACCAAAGCAGATACCGGGAAAGGAACTAGTACCTCGCCACAGCGATTATGACATGTTCGGATAGAGCCGGTTGAGCTTGATCCGCGCATCCGAAATCGCGAACTGCCAATGGACCGTTGCCTTTTGCTGATTGCGCTGGGCTTCCCATGCGGCGACCTCCGTCCGCAGGGTATCCAAATCCGGGATGTAGCGGTCGAGGCACTGCTCCCAGAGCACGCTGATTTCAATCTCAACCATATTGAGCCAACTGCCATGTTTGGGTGTATAGTGAAACTCCAGGCGATCCAGAATCCTCTTCGCTTCCGCGGGCGGAAAGGCCTCGTAGAGCGCCGCAGGCGTGTGGGTGTTCAGATTGTCGCTCACCAGCACGATCTTCTCAGCCTCCGGCAGGAGTTCATCCACCAGGCAGCGCATACCCTCTGCAAAGTCGAGCTTCGTCCGCCGCTCGGTCACCCGCACATGCCGCCAACCCGCCAGCGGCATAAAGAAGACAAAGAGGTTCGCCGTACCGTTGCGTCGGTACTCGTCGTCGTACCGCGCGGGCCGGCCGGGCTTCATCGGCAAAGGGCGGCGGGTCTCGGCGATCAACTGGACCATTTTCTCGTCGAAGCAAACCAAGGGCCGCTGGGGATGGGGCGGCTGGGCATACAGGTCCAGCACATCCTCCATGCGCCAGATGAACTCGGCGTCCACCGTCGGGATGCACCAGCGTTTCCTTACCCAAGGCTTAAGCCCCTTTTTTTACAGACCCGGCGCACGGTCTCATCCGAGATGCGCTCTACCACGTGTAACTCGACCAGCCGGTCGGCCAACAGCTGCAAGGTCCAGCGTTTCCGGCCGACCGGCGGCGCACTCTGGGCCAGGGTCATCAGGATCGCTTCGCCCTTCTCGTCCAACTTCTTCGCCTGGTGTCCCCCTGGACGTGGTTGCTCGTGGAGGGCATTCGCTAACCCGCCCTGGACGAAACGCTTACGTGTCCGCTGGACGGTGGGTACGCTGCTATGTAAGCTCTCCGCGATCTCCTTGTCCGTCTTGCCGTCATCGGCCAGCAGCAGGATGCGGGCCCGGGTGATCTGGCGAGCCGAACGCTCGCCGCTCCGGATAAAGCGCCGTAGGAATTCGCGCTCCTCATCGCTCAGATCGACGTGATCAATCTTCCTGGCCACTGGACCCTCCTTGTCCTTGGGATAAACGGACTCGCTCCGGTTTACCACAGGAGGGGAGAATATCAAAATTTGGTTGGTCAGGTACTAGAAGGCTATGCGGGAAGATGAAACGGGAAAGCCCGTCTCGAACGTGGCAGAAGCCTCTCGGTGCTATCCCCAGATTAAGAATAGCAAGACATCTCTTTCCTTTGAATTGCGTTATAATTTATGTGAAAGCTTTTACAATTCGACAGGAGAGCTCCCCATGCGTCCTAAGATCACGATTGTCGGTGCGGGGAACGTGGGCAGCACGGCCGCCCACTGGCTCGCCGAGCGGGAACTCGGCGATATCGTGTTGGTGGATATCCCCCAGACCGAGGGCATGCCGAAAGGCAAGGCCTTGGACCTCATGCAGGCTGGCCCCATCGTCGGTTACAACACCCGCCTCATCGGGACCACCGATTATGAGCCAACGGCCAACTCGGATATCGTGGTGATCACCGCTGGGGTGGCCCGCAAGCCCGGGATGAGCCGCGAGGACTTGGTGAACGTGAACGCCAACATCATCCGCGACGTCATCAGCAAGGCGGTCCCCCTCTCCCCGAACGCGATCTACATCGTGGTGACCAACCCCTTGGACACGATGACCTACCTGGCGTATAAGCTCTCCGGTCTCCCCCGGGAGCGGGTGATCGGGCAGGCCGGGATCCTGGATAGCGCACGGATGCGGACGTTCATCGCCATGGAACTGGATGTGGCGGTGGAGAACGTCCAGGCGATGGTCCTGGGCGGGCACGGGGATGAGATGGTGCCCATGGTGCGGTTCACCACGGTGGCGGGCATCCCGATCTCCATGCTGCTTCCCAAGGAGAAAATCGACGCCATCGTGGACCGCACGCGCAAGGGAGGCGGGGAGATCGTCAGCCTCCTCAAGACGGGGAGCGCGTATTACGCCCCCGGCGCGGCGGTGGCTCAGATGGTGGAGGCCATCCTCAAGGACCAGAAGCTCATCGTCCCCTGCTCGGTTTACCTCCAGGGCGAATACGGCCTCCACGATATCTGCTTCGGGGTCCCGGTGAAGCTGGGCCGCAACGGTGTGGAACAGATCATCGAGCTCCCGCTCACCGATGAAGAGCGGGCGATGCTCGAGCGCTCGGTCCAGCTGATCCGCAGCACGATGGCCGCCCTCCAACCTGCGTGAGGCGATGCTCCAGCTATCCGCGGTGGCGACCCGCCGGGCGGGGCGGGTTTCCCTGTGGGGGACCGCCTCGCCGTTTTGTCCGGAAGATCTGGCGAAGGCCCTCCAGCGTCAGGGCGAGGAGATCCTCCGCGTCGGCGCGGTGGAGATCGTCTTCGCCTTCCCCGAGTGGACCCGTCCCCATCGGGTGATCCCGCGGCAGGCCATCACGGAGCGTGGGCAGCGGATCCGGGAACCGTGGACGGTGTTCTGGCTGATCCGCTTCGGGTATGAGCAACCTCGGGCGGATCTGGAAGGCACCACCCTGGAAGGGAAGCCGGTCCAGCTGCTGGTGCGGGATCTCGATCTCGACGCGGTGGAGGCCTACGTGGTGGCCCCGGGCTGGCCGCGTTGCGCCGCCGGGATCTGGGTGGCGGCCGGATCCCCGCCGCGGGTTCAATCCGATGTGGGGGAGGAAGCGTGGGCCGCTGCGTGGCTGCGGGCGCTGCTCCCGCTGAACGAGCGGGAGGCCTTTGAGGGGATCCTCCAGGAGGCCGCGCAACGAGGGATCCCGTGGCGGGTTCTGTATCGGGAGCGCGAGGCACGGTTCGCGCTGGAGAGCCGTCAGCAAATCGAGGGGTTGCTCCTGTTGGCCCGCGCCGTGGATCGGCGCCTCATCAAGGCTCCGGATTTAGAGCAGGGCTTTCCCGTTATGGGTTAAATCCCGTGGGGCAGGCACAAGGCCTGCTCCTACAATGAATCCCAGGCCTTTTGTAGGGGCGCCCCTTGTGGGCGCCCTATGGGGCGGGCACAATTTCGGGGCACCCACAAGGGGTGCCCCTACAATGGATTCCACGTCTTTCCTTGGGGCGCCCCTTGTGGGTGCCCTGGGGGAATGTGGCCTTAAATCCCGAAGCATCCCTAGATCAGCAGCTGCCTCAGGATGTCCTCTGGCACCCGCTCGCGGAGGTCTGGGTAAGCCTCCAATAGCCTAGCGATGTCGGCAAGGTCCTTGTGGCGCTTGCTGGGCCTTCGGCTCGTATCCTGGGCCGCCCAGATCTTCCCCTGCAGCGTATCCTCCAAGGAAGCTACGGGCAAAACCATGCCCAACACCTCGCGCTCCGAGGCCCGCTCGACGAAGCCCGCATACCGAGGATCGGTCTGGATTTGAATCCGAAGGTCGGAGCCAGGAAGAGAGACATTGATGCTGTGGGCGAATCGTTTGACTTGAAAATGGGAGGCCAGCAACGCCTCGACCTGCTCAATCTGGTCGACCGCAACGACGATATCCAAGTCCAGGGTCACCACCGGCTCGACATAGGCGTTGACTGCATGGCCTCCAATGACACAGAATCGGATCCCATGTGTCCTCAATAGCCCGATGAAATTCTCCAGAAAATCCGCTTTATCCATAACGACGGTTTTCCAGAAGGTTAGCGCTCGCATCTTTCACTACGGCAGGAGTCTCGCAGGATCGGACGTCAAGGAGAGGGCGTTCTTTCCTCATCATATTGAAACATACCTCTCATATTGAAACATACCTCAGCCTTAGATGGACAAAGCACCATTCAAGGCCACTTTACTTTTCTCTGCTGCGCCCGTCAAGTCGGGTAACCTCACCGTTCGCAGGGGCACCCCTTGTGGGCGCCCTATGGGCGGGCACATGGCCTGCCCCTATTCCTACGGCCGCTCCGATCCCAGGATCTGGCGCAGGCGCCCTTGGAATTCGTTCAGGGCAAGCAGCGCCTGCAACGGGGTCATGTTCACCAGGTCCAGCCCCAAGAGTTCCTGGAGGAGCCGTCGGGCTTCCTCGAATTCCTCGGGGAGGGCCGGGAGGCGCTCCCGATGGGGCGCCGGGAGCTCTCGATCGCCCCGCGCGCCTTCCAGCTCTTCCAGGACCTGACGCGCCCGCCGGATCACCCGTTCGGGGAGGCCAGCCCGCTGCGCCACGTGGATCCCATACGATTTGTCGGAGGTTCCGGGGATCACCCGCCGCAGGAACACCACCTCATCCCCTACCTCCCGCACGGCCATCGTCAGGTTGCAGGCTCCCTCCAGGTGATCCGCCAGGCGGGTCAGCTCGTGGTAGTGGGTCGCGAAGAGCGTCCGCGCCTGCACTTCATCGTGCAGCGCCTCAGCCACCGCCCAGGCCAGGCTGATCCCGTCGTAGGTGCCGGTTCCCCGCCCGACCTCGTCCAAGATCACCAAGGAGCGGGGGGTGGCGTGGCGGAGGATGTACGCGGTCTCCAGCATCTCCGCCATGAAGGTGGAGATACCGGCGGTGATGTCGTCGCTGGCCCCCACCCGGGCAAAAAGACGATCCACCACCCCGATGCGAGCGGAGCGCGCTGGGACGAAGGAGCCCATCTGGGCCATCAAGGTAATGAGGGCCACCTGGCGGATGTAGACCGACTTCCCGCTCAGGTTGGGGCCAGTGAGGATGATCAGGCGGCGGGAATGGCTGAGCTCAGCGTCGTTAGGGACGAACGATTCGCCGGGAGGGAGGTAGCGTTCCACCATGGGGTGGCGGCCCTCCCGGATCTCGATCCGATCGCTCTCTTCGACGATGGGCCGCGTATAGCCGTAGCGGGCGGCGGCCTCCGCCAGCGCCTGGTAGACGTCCAGCTCCGCCAGGCGCCGGGCGACCCCCTGCAGCCGCTCGATGTGCTCGGCGACCTTCCCCCGGATCTCCACGAAGAGCTCGTACTCCAGATCCTCAATCCGCTCCTGGGTGGCCAGGATCTCGGTCTCCCGCGCCTTGAGCTCCGGCGTGACGAACCGCTCCGCGTGGGTGATGGTCGCCCGGCGCTCGTAGTCCGGCGGCACCTGGTTCGCTTTGGAGCGGGGGACCTCGATGAAGAACCCGAAGACCTCGTTGTAGCGGATCCGCAGGCTGTCGATGCCGGTCCGCGCCCGCTCCCGGGCCTCCAGCTCGGCCAGCCAGCGCCGGCCTTCCTCCTCGGCGCGGCGCAGGCGG
>DATMAC010000332.1:0-15629 GCA_035573655.1 Thermoflexus sp. | reverse complement strand
GGAGGGGCCATCGGGCTTCCCCATCGCGTACCTAAAAAATCTGGAAAAAGCGCTACTTGCGACAGAACCGTTCAATCGTAAACGGCTTAGCGATCTCCGGCAGATCGCCATGAACGATCAGGTGATGGATGGCGTAGGCGGTGATCGGTGCCAGCAGGATGCCGTTGCGGTAATGGCCGGTGGCCATAATCAACCCTTCCACGGCGGTGGGCCCTAGGATCGGGGCATCGTCTCGGCTCCCCGGCCGGAAGCCCACCCACATCTCAACGATCGGGAGCTCGTCGACGCCGGGGAGCATCTCCCACGCCCCACGCAGCAGCCGGAAGATCCCCCCGGCGGTGAGGTTGGCGTCGAACCCTTTCTCCTCGACCGTCGCCCCGATCAGCAACCGGCCATCCCGACGGGGAACCAGATAAGCGTCCGGCCCCCACACGACGTGTTGCAGCAAGGGGGCCTCCGGCGGCATCTGCACCGCCAGCATCTGGCCCTTCACCGGCCGGACCGGCGGGCGGGCGCTCTCGGGGAGCCCGGGGATCTGAGCGGACCAGGCCCCGGCGGCCAGGATGACGGTGCGGGCCTCGAGGAACCCGCGGGACAGGCGCACCCCCAGGACGTGGTTTTCATCGACCACGATCCCGGTTACCTCTGTGTGTTCCCGCAGGCGCCCGCCGGCCTTGCGGAAGGCCTCGATCAGCGCGCGGGCTACCTTCCGGTTATCCACCTGATGATCCTGCGGGCTGTAGATGGCCGCCACCACTTGCCGGGAGAGGTGCGGCTCCATCCGTCGGGCTTCATAACCCGAGAGCCACTCGGTGGGCAGGTTCTGGCGCCGCTGGAATTCATAGAGGAACCTCAAGCGCTCCGCGTCATCCCGGTCCAGGGCCACCACCAGCGTGCCCTCATCCCGATAGTCCACAGCGATGCCGGAGGCGGCCTCCAGCTCCCGGGCGAAGTCGGCCCACATATCGCGGCTGGCGCGCAGCAGAGGCAGAAGTCCCTCCTCGCCGGGCTCCGCCTCCGCATACGGGGCGAGCATCCCAGCCGCCGCCCACGTCGCTCCCAGCCCGGCGCCTCCTCGCTCCAGGACGGTCACCGGATATCCGGAGCGGGCCAGGAACCATCCGATGGAGAGCCCGCAAATCCCCCCGCCGATGATCACGACTTCGTCGGCCATCCTCACCATCCTTTCCGGAGCAGTTGGGGGGACCCATGCGATCGCACAGTTTCCCCCTCGCTGCCGCTCAGAGGTCCATGAAGGGCTTCGATCTTCTGGCTTGCCACGCGGATCATGGGGCGGAGCAGGTGGAGATCGCGGGGAACGCGAACGGGTGGCGGTGAAAGAAGTTGGCGCGCCCGTCTTCCCTCCGCCGGCATGATCCGGATCAGGTTCCAGGGGTCGACGGCGGATACGGCCGTCCTCTCAGCCCGGCTCGCCCGGACTCCCCCAACGGACCCACGCCTTACTTTAGTTTTAGACCCGAATGCGCATTCCGTCAATGTCTGATCTGAAGGGATATTCCCCGGCTTCGTAGGGAGAGGTCAGAGGTAGCGCCCGATGGCAAAAATTCAAAGGGGCTACGCGGTGAGGGGAAAGAAGGGTAGGACGCCGAAGACACCCCGCACCCCACGAAGAAAAATCATCATCCCCAAACGGGGTGACTCCCTGATTCCACCGCTGGGCATGGCTGTGTAATCGGTAGGGGTGTCCTTTATGGGCGCCCTATTGGGGCAGGCACAAGGCCTGCCCCTACCCGAAGCGTCCACGTCCCCTGGTAGGGCCATCCCTGCATGAGGCCTCGGAGGATCGGGCCGTCCGCATTCGCCAGGCTATCGAATCCTCCGCTCTTTCACCGTGAAGTGGACAAAGCACGAAGGCCATCCACGAATCGGGATGCGAACGCCTCGAGGAAGCTTATCCTCACTCTCCCAAGGCCTGCCGAAGGCCAGCGAGATCGGTGATGAGGGCGATGCGGAACAGGAAGGCTCGCACGGAGGGGCTCTGTTCCCACAGCCGGCGGACCCGCGGGCCGATGGGATCCTCGACGCCGGCAGCCCCTTCCTCCGCGGCGTAAGCGCCGTAGAAGGCGAAGTAGGCTTGGTTCAGCTTGCGGATCACGTAGCCGTGTTCCAAGAAGACCCGGCGTCGGGCTTCCATATACAACTCCGCCCGGCGGATCTCCCCCCGGGCCAACAGTTGCTCGACCACCGTGCGGGTCTTCGCCAGCTCCCGGCCGAACTGGAATGTGGGCCGTTCCTCCGGCTGGGAGGGGGGCGGCGAGGAATCTGCAGCAGGTGGCGGGAGGGCATCCGGGTAGAAACGCGCCAGCCAGGCGCGCCCCAACGCCTTGCCCACTAAATCCGCCGCCGTCTCGTTGATGGCCCGGGCCTCCGGGCGATCGTAAAACCATCCCAGAGGCCACAGGAAGAGCCAGTGATGGGTCCATTCGTGGGCGACGATCTCCGTCAGGGCCTGCAGGGAGGAGGTCTCCATGATCATCGCTGGGTAGAAGGCCAGCCCTCCCAGTGGGACCACCAGCGAGGAGACTTGGAGGGTCCCATCCACGGAACGCTCCAGGCGGTCCATCTCATCGGCCGTCAGGTCGGCTTGCATGGGGAACGTTGCCGTCAGCGCGATGCGCTCTCGGGGGGAGATGGCCAGCAGGTTGGGCATCGCCGTCAGGCGGATGTTCACCGGTGGGATGGGATAGCCGAGGATGGACAGCCCTTCCTGGGCCAAGAGGACGCTGAGCTGCTCGGAGAGGACGGCTTCGGCCAGGGGGCGAAGGGCCTGAGCCCTCCGGTGGGCGGCCTCCCATTGTCGGCGGAGGGAAGCCACCCGGGCCGGATCCGACGGGGTTGGGGAGGTCATCTGGCGATCCAGCTCAGCGGCCAGCTCCTCCGCTGTCGCGACCTCGTGGAGATATCGCCGGACCGCCTGGGTTTGGGCCTCCTGGTTTAGGAAGGCCTGGGGGAGCGCGGCGTCCAGGATCGTTTTCTCCGCCCAGACTTGGAGGGCCCACAGGGGGAAATGGAACCCACGCCCCTGAAGCAGGGCGGCGACTCGGGCCTCCAGGGAAGGGAAGGGCTGGGCGGCGGGGAGGCTCAAGGCCAGAAGGGCGGTCATGAGCAGATCCCGCAGGAATCGAAGGCCAGGCCGACGCATCTTCAACGGACACATCTTCACTGTTACATGGTGGGTTTTCTCCTGGAGGCTTTTGGGGCGGAGCCGCGCGCCTTCAGCGCGCGGCTCCGCCCCAAAAACATTTTTCATCTCCCTTCCCATGGCCCCTTAAGGGGAGTGGGGCCATTCTTAGGCTCCGAGCTGCGTAACCCCTAAATAATTAACGGTTCCTGCCACGTGCCCCAGATCGCTTTCAGGGCCTTCGTGATCTCCCCCAGGGTCGCGTAGGCCTTCACCGCCTCCAGGATGTATGGCATCAGGTTCTCGTTCTCTTTGCGGGCCGCATCCTGAAGGGCGGCCAGGGCCTGCCCAACCCGCTCGTTGTCCCGCTCCATCCGCAGCTTCTGCAGACGAGCCCGCTGCCGCCGCTCCCCTTCGGGGTCCATCTGGAGGATCGGCGGTTTGATCTCCTCTTCCTCCACGAACTCGTTCACGCCGACGATGATACGGCGCTTCTCATCGATCTCCTTTTGGTAGCGATAGGCGGCATCCGCGATCTCCCGCTGGAAGAAGCCGGCCTCAATGGCGGGGATCACCCCGCCGAGCTCCTCGATCTTGCGGAAGTACTCGTAAGCCTGCTGCTCCAGACGGTTGGTCAGGTATTCGACGTAGTAACTCCCGCCCAGGGGATCCACGGTGTTCGTCACGCCGCTCTCGTAGGCGATGACCTGCTGGGTGCGCAGGGCGAGCTTAGCGGCGAACTCGCTGGGGAGGGCAAGGGCCTCATCCAAGGAGTTCGTGTGGAGGGACTGGGTGCCGCCGAGCACGGCGGCCAGGGCCTGGATGGTCACCCGAATGATGTTCACGTAGGGCTGCTGGGCGGTGAGGGTGCAGCCAGCCGTCTGGGTGTGGAAGCGCAGCCACCAGGAGCGCGGGTTCTTCGCCCCGAACGTTTCCTTCATCTCCCGGGCCCAGATCCGACGGGCTGCCCGGAACTTGGCGATCTCCTCAAAGAAATCGTTATGGCAGTTGAAGAAGAACGAAAGGCGCGGCGCGAAGGAGTCAATGTCCAACCCCCGTTTCAGGCACCAGCGGACGTATTCGAACCCGTTGGCCAAGGTGAAAGCCAGCTCCTGGGCTGCGGTGGCGCCGGCCTCCCGGATGTGGTAGCCACTGATGCTGATGGGGTTCCACTTCGGCACGTATTTCGAGCCGAACTCGATCATATCCACCACCAGGCGCATGGAGGGCTCCGGTGGGAAGATCCATTCCTTCTGGGCGATGTATTCTTTGAGGATGTCTGTCTGGGTGGTCCCTCCGATTTGATCCCAGGGGATCCCCCGTTTCTCCGCCACCGCCAGGTACATCGCCCAGATGATGGCCGCGGGCCCGTTGATGGTCATCGAGGTCGTGATCTGATCGAGCGGGAGGCCGTCCAGGAGGATCTCCATATCCAGCAGCGAGGAGACCGCCACCCCACACTTACCGAACTCCCCCTCGGCCATGGGGTCGTCGGTGTCGTAGCCATAGAGGGTCGGGAGATCGAAGGCGATGGAGAGGCCGGTCTGGCCGTGCTCGAGTAGATACTTAAACCGGGCGTTGGTCTCCTCAGCCGTTCCGTATCCGGCGAAGAGGCGCATGGTCCACAGGCGGCCGCGATACATGGTGGCGTGGATGCCCCGGGTGAACGGGTATTCGCCGGGGAACCCGAGATCCCGCAGGTAATCGAAGTCGGGGAGATCCAGAGGGGTATAGAGGCGGTTCACCGGCTCCCCGGAGACGGTGGTGAAAACCTCTTGGCGCTCCGGCATGCGGGCCAACCATTGCTGAAGCGTGGTCTCCTCCCAGCGATCCCGCGCCGCGGCCAGCTCCTGGAGCTTCTCCCGATCGAACATCGCAGCCTCCTGCTTGGAGATTTCCTGGGATTCAGCCTCTCCACGTTTTGCCCTTCCCGAAGTCTCGGCCTTTTCGTTGCTCGTTTTCCGCTCCTCATTTGACGGAGTTTCACAGGGAGGGAAAAGAAAGGTTTGCTGTGAGGTGTCGGCCGCATAAGCGGCCTCCATCGCACAGCGGTCCCAAGCGCAGGGCGATCATCACCACGGATTAGGCGACCGCCGGTTCGACAAGTCAATGCGCTCTTATTATAAGCGGGGCATCGATCCGCTAACAAACGATTGATTGAACTTTCACGGCCTCGCTTCTCTACCGGGATCGCTAAGCCCTCCGCCTGGGCTCAATCGGCCCACCCACGCCACTGGGTGACCTCCTCAATCGGTCGGCGGGGGGTGTGACGGGGTGGGGCGTCGGGAGCTGGATAGCCTAGGTAAATGAAGCCCATGAACTGGGCATCCTCCGGGACCCCCAGCCAGCGCAGGAGGAGGGGATGGTAAGCGGTGTCGCCGGTACGCAGATAGGCCCCGAGGCCCATTCCGTGGGCGGCGAGGAGGATGTTCTGGATCGCGGCGGCGGTGGCTACGATGTTCTCGTGGGTCTCAATGGGATCCCGGCCCTTCAGGCAAGCCACGGCGATAATCACCGGGGCGCGCTTGGGCTTCGCTCGTTCCCGCTGCAATTCCTCCTCGGTGGCGTCGGGCTTGACCATCTGGAGGATGCGGGCGAAGACCTCGCCCAACTCCTCCAAGGCTGGGCCGGCGATCACCACGAACCGCCACGGTTCTGTCAGGCGATGGTTGGGCGCCCGCACCGCCGCCTGAAGCAGCGTCTCGATCTCCTCCCGTTTCGGCCGTTCGGGCCGCACCTTCCCGACCATCCGTCGGGTCATAATCGCTTCAAGGACGTCCATCGCAACCTCCATCGGTTCGGTTGGCCTTTGCGATCCATGAGGCTGCTCCGCCCTCTCCGCACGCGCAGAGGAGAGGTATGCGGGACTCCATCCCTTCTGTAACGCGAATCCCATAGATCCATCATGGCGCAAGCTCTCCTTCTTGTCGAGAAGTAGAGGCCTGGGCATAAAGCGAACATCTTGTCCAAAGTCCAATAAAAGGGCGCGCTGAAACCGGATATAGGAACAAGGAGTGTCCAAGCAGGGGCATGACGCGCCGGGCTTCCCCTGGATGTCCGTTTAGCGCCTGCCCCTTCATCCTTCGAGTTTACGGAACTGCATGCTGGGAGGGAGAGGAAAGCGCGCGATTGTGTACAAAGCCCTGTCCGTTCGATTTGTAATAATAGTCACAACATTATGATATTAGTAACGATAATGTTATATAGTTCACAATTTGGTTGTTTCATTGCCACTCTTGACATTTTTTATCAATTTATTAAACTAAAACTGGGAAGGCGTAAGGGGCCTGACGGAAGGGGAGGGCATGATGTCAGGCGGGCCGGTGGTGGAGCGAGCCTGGCGAGCGTTGGAGGAGGTTCTGGACCCGGAGCTGGATCAATCCATCGTTCGTCTTGGGTTCGTGGCAGGAGTGGCGGTGGAGGGGTCCCGTGCGGTTGTAACGATGCGCTTGCCGACCTTCTGGTGCGCCCCCAATTTCGTTTTTATGATGGCTGAGGACATCCGGCGCGCCCTCCTTCAGGTGGAAGGCATTCGCGCGGTGCAGATCCGGTTGCTGGATCATTTCGCTGCCGAGGAGATCGAAAGAGCTATAGAGGAAGGGCGCCCCTTTGAGGAAGCTTTCCCTGGTGAGGCGATGGGCTCGCTGGCCGAGCTCCGCCGGGTTTTCCAGCGCAAGGGTTATCTGGGCCGCCAGTTCGCGCTTCTTCGGGCGTTGCGCGCTGCCGGGCTTTCCCCCTTGGAGATCTGCGCGTTGCGGCTCGGGGATCTCTTCGAGTCCGAAGGGGCTTGGTGGGTCCGTCGGATCGATGGGACCCCGGTGCGGATTGAGCTGGGGCAGGCTGTCTCGCAGTATATCCGGCGGCGACAGGAGCTGGGCCTCGACACCCGCCCTGAAGCTCCTTTGTTGCTGGATGTAGAGGGCAACCCGATCCCCTTCGAGGCGTTTGAAGGTTACCTCCAACGGATCCGTCTCACTCTCCTGAATTTCAGTGCGAACGCTTTTCTTTGCCAGGCTTTGTTGATGAACAGGAAAGGAGGGGCGCCATGATCCGCGTGGATGGTCAAGAGATCTTCGTGATCGACGGCCACATGCACTTCTGGGACGGCAGTCCCGAGAACTGGCGGAATAAATACGGTGAGGGGTGGATGCTTTGCTTCTACGATTACCACAAGGCTCTGAGCCCCTCGGATTATGTGTGGCCTTTCGACAAGTATTGCAAATACGACGAGGAGACGCTGATCCGCGATCTTTTCATCGAAGGCTATGTGGACATGGGGATCTTCAACTCGACCTATCTCACGGAGTTTTTCAAGAACGGTTTCAACACCCATGTCCAGAACAACGTTTTGAAGCAGAAGTATCCCGACCGCTTCATCCTGTGCGGGACCTTCGACCCCCGTTGGGGGGAGAAGGGCCTGGATGAGTTCCGGCGGATGGTTGAGGAGTACCCCATCCAGGGCCTCAAGCTCTACACTGCGGAGTGGCGGGGGGAATCCCGCGGGTGGCGGCTGACGGACCCCATGGCCTATCGTTACCTGGAGCTCTGTCGCGAGCTGGGGATCCGCAATATCCATGTCCATAAAGGCCCCACGATTTATCCGCTGAACAAGGATGCCTTCGATGTGCACGATGTGGACCAAGCGGCCTCCGACTTCCCGGACCTGAACTTCATCGTGGAACACTGTGGCCTGCCGCGTTTGGATGATTTCTGCTGGATCGCGACGCAAGACAAGAACGTCTATGCAGGCCTCGCGGTGGCCATCGCCTTCATCCACTCCCGCCCACGTTACTTCGCCGAGATCATCGCCAATCTCCTCTATTGGTTGGGGCCCGATCGTATCCTCTTCGGCAGCGACTACGCCCTCTGGTCCCCGCGTTGGATTATTGAGAAATTCGTCGCCTTTGAGCTGCCCCAGGATATCCGGGAGGAGTTCGGTGTGGACCTGACCCTGGAGGTCAAGCGCAAGATCCTGGGGGAGAACGCGGCGCGCCTCTACGGCATTGATATTGCTGCCCAGCGGGAGAAGCTGCGGCGCGACCCCATCGGCCAGCGGCTGGCAGCCCTCGCGGCATGAACGTTGGGTGGAGTCCATTCCTCAATCGGGGGTTAGGGGTCGCCTTCGGGGGCTCCTAACCCCCAAAGATTCCCAAGATCCATATAAACCTCACAGGCGCTCAGGAGGGGCCTATGAAAGCAGCTCGGCTCTACGAATATGATCCCCATCTGAACGTCCAGCTCCGTCTGGAGGATGTCCCCGAGCCGAAGATCACCTCCCCCGACGAAGTCATCGTGCGGATCGGGGCCGCCGGCCTCTGCCGCACGGACCTCCACATCATCGAGGGTGTGTGGCGGAGCATCCTGGATCCGGACGGGAAGCTCCTGCCGTACATTCCCGGCCATGAGAACGCCGGCTGGGTGGAGGAGGTAGGGAGCGCGGTGACCTCGGTGAAGCCTGGGGATCCGGTGATCTGCCACCCTTTGCGGACCTGTGGGGTGTGCCTCGCATGTCGCCAGGGTGAGGACATGTATTGCGAGCGCGGGATCTTCCCCGGCCTGAACGCCAATGGAGGGTTCGCGGAGTATCTGGTCACCAACGAGCGGGCCCTGGTCAAGCTTCCCGACGGCGTGGCCCCGGCGGACGTGGCCCCGCTGGCCGACGCGGGCCTCACGGCTTACCGGGCCGCGAAGCGAGCAGCGAAGCTGCTCCCCCCCGGCACCTTCTGTGTGATCATTGGCATCGGGGGCCTAGGCCACATCGCCCTTCAGGTCCTTCGTGCTCTCTCCGGCGCCCGCCTCATCGCTGTGGACATCTCGGAATCCGCCCGTCAGCTGGCCCGGGAGTTGGGGGCCGATGACGTCCTCGCCGGCGGCCCCGACCTGGTGGCTGAGGTCCGCGAGCGCACGAAGGGCGGCGCCCATGTGGTCCTCGATTTCGTTGGGGAGGCAGGGGTGGAGCAGCAGGGGTGGCAGATGCTGCGCAAAGGGGGTACCCACTTCATCATCGGCTACGGCGGGAAGCTGGAGGTCCCCACGGTACAGATGATCTTCAATGAGATCACCATCGCTGGGAGCTTAGTCGGGAACTATATGGAGCTGGTGGAGCTGATGGATCTCAACGCGCGAGGTCTGGTGAAAGTGCACACCCGACAATATCGATTGGATCAGATCAACCAGGCCATCGATGATTTCAAGAACCGCCGATATATCGGCCGGGCGGTGATCGTCCCATAGCAGCGTTTGGGGGATGTGGATCACCTCTAGGGGCCCACCCCGCCCGAAAGCCTTCCGTGAAACGGGAAGATCTCCCCAACGCAGCTTTCTCCGCGTGAAGTCCCAGCCAGATTGAAAGGAGGCCTTCATGTTCCCTGCGCCGTTTGAATATGTAGCCCCCACCACGCTGGAGCAGGCGGTCCGCTTACTCCAGCAGTACGGTCCGGACGCCCGCCTCCTTGCCGGGGGACAGAGCCTGATCCCCATGATGCGCTTCCGCCTGGCCAATCCAAAGGTCCTGATTGATCTCAATCGCATTCCTGGCCTGGACTTCCTGGCGGAAGAGCGCGGGGTCCTGCGCATCGGTGCCATGGTGCGCCATCGCGCTATGGAGCGCAGCCCGATGATCCAACAACGGTATCCGCTTCTGGCGGATGCCGCGAGGGTCATTGCGGATCCGATTGTGCGCAATCGGGGGACGGTTGGGGGATCTGTGGCTCACGCGGACCCCGCTGGGGACTGGGGGGCAGCCCTCCTGGCCGCAAAGGCAGAGGTGGTGATCACCGGCCCGAAGGGCCGACGGATCAGCCAGCGCACGCTGCCCTTGGAGAGCTTTTTCACCGGACCCTTCATGAGCGCTCTGGAGCCAGGGGAGGTCGTGACGGAGATCCGGGTGCCGGCCCCCGGGCCGCGGGAGGCGGGCGCCTATCTGAAGATCGAGCGCAAGGTGGGGGATTTCGCTGTGGTCGCTGTGGGGGTTCAAATCGCCTTGGACGGGGACGGGGTGTGCCGGAAGGCCGGCATCGGGCTGTGCGCGGTCGGGCCCACCTCCCTTCGGGCCCGGGAGGCAGAGGAGTGGTTGGTGGGCAAACGTCTGGACGAGGCCACCATCGCCCGGGCGGGGGAGCTGGCCGCTGCGGCGGCCCAGCCGACCAGCGACACCCGCGGGCCCGCGGAATATAAGCGAGATATGGTCCGTGTCCTCACGGTCCGGGCCCTCCGAAAGGCCCTGGAGCGCATTCCGGGAGGATGAGCGCCTGAGGCCCGGGAAAGGGAAGGCGCGTCTGCCTCATTCGGAGAGCTTGAGGGAACCCGAATCGCGAGACAGGAGGAAACCATGCCGGCGCGTAAGGGCAAGCGAACGACCGGAGCTCCACGTCGGGCGGCTCCTCGCAAGGCCGCGGAGGCTATCATGCCGGCGGCTCGGCATCGGATCCGGGTGACGGTCAACGGTCGCCCCTATGAGGCGGAGGTCGAGGCCCGCACTCTGCTGGTGTATTTCCTTCGGGATGCCCTGGGGCTCACCGGAACTCATGTGGGCTGCGATACGACCAGCTGTGGGGCGTGCACCGTCCTCCTGAACGGGGAGGCGGTCAAGAGCTGCACGATGTTCGCCGTCCAGGCCGACGGAGCGGAGATCATGACCGTGGAAGGTCTGGCCAGGGACAGCGAGCTGCATCCCCTGCAGAAGGCGTTCTGGGAACACCACGGCCTCCAGTGTGGGTTCTGCACCCCCGGCATGCTGATGACCGCTTACGCCTTCCTCCAAGAGAACCCGCAGCCCAGCGAGGAGGAGATCCGCATCGCCATCTCCGGCAACCTGTGCCGGTGCACTGGATACATGAACATCGTCAAGGCCATCCAGCACGCCGCTCAGGAGATGGCCGCCCGCTGAAGGGATCCTATCGATCAGGAGGTTCAATATGGCGACCACAGGACAAGCTCACGGGGCGCTGGGCCATTCCGTTCGGCGGAAGGAGGACATCCGTTTCATCCAGGGGCGGGGCCGCTATCTGGACGACATTGTCCTGCCTCGCATGGCCTATATGGCCCTGGTGCGCAGCCCCTATGCTCATGCTCGCATCCGCTCCATCCGCACGGAGGCCGCCAAGGCGGTCCCGGGCGTGCTGGCTGTGATCACCGGGGAGGACCTGGAGGAACTGGGCCTGGCCTGGATGCCCACCCTGGCCGGGGACAAGCAGATGGTGCTGGCGGTCGGCAAGGTGCTCTTCCAGTATCAGGAGGTCGCCGCCGTGGTAGGGGAGACTCGGGAGGCGGCTGTGGACGGTGCCCAGGCGGTGGAGGTCGATTACGAGCCCCTCCCAGTGGTGGTGGATCCGTTTAAGGCCCTGGAGCCGGACGCGCCGATCCTGCGGGAGGATCGGGAGCAGAAGACCAATCATATCTGGCATTGGGAGGTGGGGGACCGGGAGGCCACGGAGGAGGCCCTGCGCCGTTCCGAGGTGGTGATCCGGGAGCACATCAAGTTCCAGCGGGTGCACCCCGCGCCCTTGGAGCCCTGCGGCTGCATCGCGGACTTCGATCGGGTCAGCGGCCGGCTGACCCTCTATGTGACCTCCCAGGCCCCTCACGCCTATCGGACGCTGTTGGCGTTGGTGACCAAGCTGCCCGAGCACATGATCCGGGTGATCTCGCCGGATATCGGCGGGGGCTTCGGCAACAAGGTGGCCGTTTACCCAGGCTACGTGTGCGCCATTGTCGCCTCTATGATGCTGGGACGGCCGGTGAAGTGGGTGGAGACGCGGACGGAGAACCTGACCTCCACGTCCTTCGCCCGGGATTATCACATGACGGTGGAGCTGGGGGCGACCCGGGATGGCCGGGTGACCGCCCTGCGGGTGAAGACGCTGGCCGATCACGGCGCCTTCGACGCCTCGGCCAACCCCAGCCGTTTTCCCGCCGGGCTCTTCAGCATCTGCACCGGATCTTATGATTTCCCAGTGGCCTTCGCCGAGGTGGATGCCGTTTACACCAACAAGGCGCCCGGCGGGATCTCTTACCGTTGTTCCTTCCGGGTGACTGAGGCCTCTTATTTGATCGAGCGGGCCATGGACATCCTGGCCGACGAGCTGGGGATCGACCCCGCGGAGTTGCGGCGGAGGAACTTCATCCCGCCCGAGAAGTTCCCTTACCGCTCGGCGCTGGGCTGGACCTATGACAGCGGCAATTATGTGGCGGCCCTGGACCGGGCGTTGCAGCTCATCGGCTATGAGGAGCTCCGGCGCGAGCAAGAGGAGCGGCGGCGCCGAGGCGAGCTGATGGGCATCGGCATTTCCTCCTACACGGAGATCGTGGGGGCCGGGCCGAGCCACACCTTCGATATCGCCGGCCTCAAGATGTTCGATAGCTGTGAGATCCGGGTCCATCCGACCGGTAAGATCCTCGCCCGCTTCGGCACCCGCCACCAAGGCCAGGGCCACGAGACCACCTATGCCCAGATCGTCGCCCACGAGCTGGGGGTTTCCGTGGAGGATGTGCTGGTGGAGGAAGGGGACACCGACACTGCTCCCTACGGCCTGGGCACCTACGCCAGCCGCAGCACCCCCACCGCCGGGGCGGCGGCGGCCATGTGCGCCCGGCGCATCCGGGAGAAGGCCCGCAAGATCGCCGCGCATCTGCTGGAGGCCGCTGAGGAAGACGTCATTTGGGAGGAAGGACGCTTTGTGGTCCGCGGCGTTCCGGGGAAGTCCGTGACCTTCCCCCAGGTGGCTTTCGCGGCTTACACGAACCCACCGCCCGGGATGGAGCCGGGGCTGGAGGCGGTGTATTACTATGACCCGCCGAACCTCACGTTCCCCTTTGGGACCTATGTATGCGTGGTGGACATCGATAAGGGAACCGGACAGGTGAAGGTCCGGCGGTTCGTGGGCGTCGATGACTGCGGGACGGTGATCAACCCGATGATTGTGGAGGGGCAGATCCACGGTGGCCTCACCGAGGGCTTCGCGATCGCCTTCATGCAGGAGATCGCCTACGATGAGAACGGCAACTGCCTCTCCTCGAACTTCACGGAATACCTCATCCCGACCGCGCTGGAGACGCCCCGTTGGGAGCTGGACCGCACCGTCACGCCGTCCCCGCATCACCCGCTGGGGGCGAAGGGGGTCGGCGAGTCCGCCAATGTGGGCTCCCCGGCGGCCTTCGTGAACGCCGTCGTGGATGCCCTCTCCCATCTGGGGGTGCGCCATATCGACATGCCCATCACCCCGTGGAAGATCTGGAAGATTCTGCGGGAGCATGGGATCACCGAATAGCGGGGAGAGGTCCTTCCCGCCCCAAAACCGTTGAAAAGCAGATCATCGCCTTGCCCCTCAGCGGAAGGCGAGGACAGGGATCCTTGGAGGTTTCGGATGGGCTGGCGTCTGAGTGGAGGGATTCGGCTGGATGGGTTGATTCAGGAACTGGAGGCACGGGGGGAAGCGTTTGTCATCGCGACGGTGGTGCGGCGGCAGCCACCGGTGTCCGCGCGGGTGGGGGATCGGGCGGTGATCACCGCGGACGGCCGGATCTATGGCTGGGTGGGCGGGGGCTGCGCCCACGATCTGATCCTCCGGGAGGCGCGGACGGTTCTGGCCACCCGTCAGCCGCGCCTCCTGCGCATCACCCCGGAGGCCGGTGAAGAGGTAGTGGAGGAGGAAGCTCGCGCAGTGGCCGTGATGGCCTGCCCCAGCCGAGGGGAGTTGGAGGTCTTCCTGGAGCCCTGGGTCCGTGAGCCGCAGCTCCTCATTTTTGGGGAATCCCCGCTGGCCCGCGCGCTGGCAGTATTCAGCCAAACCCTAGGTTACGAGACCACCCTGGTGGTTCGAGGCGAGGCCTTTGCAAAGGAAATGGGGGAGGCTCGGGTCGCTCTCCTGGCGGCGCTGCCGAGTTTTTCCCCTCAGGACGAGCTCTATATTGTGGTGGCCTCCATGGGCCACTATGATGAGGAGGCGCTGGAGGCCGCCCTGCGCACCCCGGCCCGATACATCGGCCTGGTGGCCAGCCGACGCCGGGCCCAGGCGGTTCTCGATTTCCTCCGGCAGGCCGGATGGTCGGACGGGGATCTAAAGCGGATCCGGGCTCCCGCCGGCCTGGACCTGGGGGCGGTGACCCAGGAGGAGATCGCCCTTTCGGTGATGGCGGAGATCATGCAGGAGCGGCGGCGGGCCATGGCCGCGCAGGCTCTCCCTCCGGAGCCCGCCTCGGCGTGGGCCCGCGATCCGGTCTGTGGGATGGAGGTGGAGATCGCCCTCGCCCGCTATTCCCTGGATTGGGAGGGGCAGCGCCTGTATTTTTGTTGTCCCTCCTGCCGGCAGGCGTTCATAGCGGATCCTTCCCGTTACATCCCAGCGGCAGCGCAGGGGTAAGTCAGCTTCGATCCGTTCCGCTGGAGCCGAACGCCGAGAGCGTTCGGCTCCAGCGGACTCACGAAGGGGACTTCCTATCCTCACGCCCAGTTCTCCAAAACCGCCTTGACCTTGCTCATAAAGGCGTCCGCCTGGGCTCCATCGATGATGCGGTGGTCGAAGGTGAGGGTGAGGTAGACCATGGGGCGGATGGCCAGCATATCCCCCTGAGGGGTCTCCAGGACCACCGGGCGCTTGTGGACGCGGCCCACGCCCATGATGGCGCACTGGGGCTGGTGGATGATGGGGGTCGCGAAGAGGCTCCCCGAGACCCCGTGGTTGGTGATGGTGAAGGTCCCTCCCTGGATCTCCTCCGGCTTGAGCCGCCGCTGACGGGCCCGTTCCACCACGTCGTTGACCACGCGGGCCAGCCCGATCAGGCTGTAGGTGTCGGCGTTCCGGATCACGGGGACGACCAGGCCCTCCTCCCCCAAGGAGACGGCCAGCCCGATGTGGTAGGCTTTGTAAACCCGGATCCCCTCCTCGGTCCAAGTGCTGTTCACGATGGGATAGGCCTTAAGGGCGGCCACGGCCGCCATAATGAAGTAAGGGGTAAGCGTCAGCCGCACCCCCTCCCGTTCGAAGGCGGCCCGGTTCGCCTCGTAGTGGGCCATCACCCGGCTCATATCCACCTCGAAGACCGTGGTCACGTGGGGCGCGGTGTGTTTGGAGCGGACCATGTGCTCGGCGATGGCCCGGCGCATGGAGGTGAGGGAGATCACTTCGTACGGCGTGGGCGGAGCGGCTGTCGGGGGCGGCGGGGGCGGGGCGGGGGCCGGCGCGGGCGGCGCGGCAGGAGCAGGGGCCGCCTGCAGCACCTCTTCGGTGGGCCGGAAGAGCTCTCCAGTCCCCGGTTGCTCCCACGGCGGCAGCTCGGCCTCCCGGGCCGCGGGGGCACCGACCGGCTGAAGCCGCATCCGCTCGATGTAGGCGAGGAGATCCTTCTTCGTCACGCGCCCGCCTTCCCCGGTCCCTGGAACTTTCGAGAGGTCGATTCCGTATTCCGCAGCCATCTTTGCCACCACAGGGGTGATCCGCGGCCCGCCCTCCCGACGGACGGTCGGGGTCGGTTCGGGGGCCGGCGGGGG
>DATMAC010000331.1:0-7194 GCA_035573655.1 Thermoflexus sp. | reverse complement strand
GCCGGCGCCCAGACACCTCCCCCGCCTGAATGGGCAACCCCACGTCCGGTGCGTTCTTCCGCCGATCATGTTCATTCCTTCGAGGTGCTCTCCAACACTCGCTGGCAAACCCTGACCATTGGGATCTCTGATCCAGGCTCTCGGGAGCTATGGATCACCCGTGAGAACCTCCTCCAGAACTCCACGCTGAGCAGTCTGCGGTTAGGGTTCGCGGGATTGACCTACCCAGACCTGATCACCCGTGTTCAGGCCTGGGCGGAACCAATGGATGGGGTGATCACTTGGACGATTGAAACGACCGGGGTGGTGTTCTACGGCGTTCAGCCCACCCATACGCTTTTCGCTTCATGGGCGACCACCGCCTATGTGACCTATGATCCACCGGAATATCTTCTGGAATTTGGGGTGATCGGCGGACCGGGGTTCCAGTATGCGACGGGGGCCTACGTACAGGTCCCGGTGGATGTATATACCATTACCTATGCTCGGGTGAGCACCGCGAACCCGCAACTCTCAAATCCGTTTCCGGTTTATACCTCTGATGGCGCATACTGGCCGATGCGGGCCATGCACCCTCCCCCGGGCGAGCGCGCCTGGATCACCTACACCCTTCGAATTGGAGATCGCCGGGAGGATCCAAATAATCCCCGCCCCGATTTGATCTGGCTGACGCCCACTTTTCACGTGACTGGGTATGCTCAAGTGGAGATCAGCGCCACAATTCGAAACAACGGCGCCGGGGGGGTCCCCAATCGAGTCGGTGGGTTCTTAGCCGCGTTATACCAGCGCCCGCCCTGGGATCCTCCATCCGGACCTCTCGATGGGCGTGGCTTCCTCACATGGACGGTGGGGCCATCAGGTGTCTGGCTTCCTCCCCTCAGTTCGGGTCATGAGCTCGTTGTTTCGGCGAACGCTCCACTTCCAATAGGGGACTGTTTCTTCCTGTATGTGGATGTGGATCCTTACATGGAGACAACCACTGGACGGGTGTGGGAATCGAACGAGGAGAATAATATTGCGAGAATCTGTCCACCCACGATTTATCTTCCCCTTGTGCTGCGCGGGAGCTCTTCCAATCCGTAGTGATCTTGCTGGCAGCATTTCTGTACAGTGTGGACTGCGTAAGCAGCCCACACTGTTGTATAGGAAATTTCTCTTCCTCACCGCACGGGCCTTTATCTTTCCCCCTTCTCTGCATTAACATAGGAATGCTCATTCAAGGGAGTGCTTCCATTACTGCTATTGTAATTGTTCAGCTGGGTTCTATTCCGTTCGGAGCTCTCGTCAGGAGGCGGAAGGGCTCTATTTCCTTTTCCTTCCCCACGGCCCTTTGGGCCGTGGGGAAGGAGGATGAAAAATATTTTTTAGGGCCGCGCCGAAGGCGCGCGGCTCGGCTCCAAAGCCTCCAGGAGGGAACTGCTTAAATCCATATTGGCGTTGCATGAGAACATCCGAATAGTTACCTACTGTTTATCCGCGTGGCCTTCTTATCAACGCATCTTGGTTTGTGAAATGATGATCAGATGATGGGACGCCTGCTGATCTCAAAGACCGGCTTCTGGCGAGGATCCTGGACCTTGGTTATGGTCCTTTTTCTCCTCGCCTGCCTCGCCCGCCCGGTGCCCGTGATCATCGTGGGGGATGGGCAGCGCCGCACCGTATACACCCGTGCTGCCACGGTGGGGGAGGCGCTGGCGCAGGCGGGAATCCCCCTAGGGGATCTGGATCGGATCTCCCCGCCGGAGACCGCACGGATCACTCCGGGGATGGTTATCACGGTGACCCGCATCACCCAGACGCTGGAGGTCCAGGAGGTCCAGATCCCCTTTCCCCGCCAGATCCTGAAAGACGCACGATTGGCCCCGGGGGAAACCCGCTTGATCCGCCGCGGCGAGCCCGGGGTGGAACACGTGACCTTCCGGATCACCTGGGCGGACGGTCAACCCATCGAGCGCCAAGAAATCCATCGGGAGCGTATCCGGGATCCGGTGCCGGAGATCATCGCCGTCAGCCTGCTCGGCGAGGTTGCTTCGAGGCCGATCTCCGGTACGTTGGTCTTCCTGGCCCGTCGGGACGTCTGGCGGATGGTCGGGGAGACCTCTCGAATCGTGCGGCTCACTCACTTGGGGGATCTGGATGGTCGGGTTTTCGCGCTTTCCCCGGCCGGAAGCATGTTGGTGTTCTCCCGCGCTCCTGTCACTTCTACTCGAACAGCTTTGAACACCGTATGGGGGATAGACCTCCAGGTTGATCCTCCACGCCCTCTGCCGCTCGGCCTGGAGAACGTGCTCTGGCTGGGATGGTCCCCACAAGGGGATCGGATGGCGTTCACCACGGGGGAGCCCAGCCCGGGGCCGCCGGGCTGGCGGGCGCATAACGACCTGTGGATCGGTCGATGGGTTGGGGGGCGGATCGAAGCGCGCCGGGTGCTCACGCCGACCGCTGGCGGCCCCTATGGCTGGTGGGGGATGACCTGGGCGTGGGCCCCGGATGGCCGCCGCATGGCCTTCGGTCGAACCGATGGGGTGGGGGTGCTGGATTTAGAGACCTTGCGGACAACTTTATTGATCACGTTCCCGATCTATGAGACCCGGAGTGCATGGGCGTGGACGCCCGCCTTGGCCTGGTCGCCCGATGGCCGGTATCTCGCCGCGTTGGTTCATGGCCCGCCGCGTTCCGGAGAGCCGCCGGAGCAGTCCACCCGTTTCGACCTCTGGATCCTGGCCGTGGATGAGGGGTGGGCTCGCCCGCTCATCGAGGATGTTGGGCTGTGGGCGGGGATCCTATGGACCCCCCAGGGGTTGTTCTTCGGTCAGGCCCGCCAGCCGGAGGCCGGAGATGCCTCGCGCTATGACCTCTATTGGGCAGATCACGATGGGAGCGACCGGCGGCGGCTGTTCCCGCCGGAAGGGGAAGTCGGGTTCGGCGGGCAGCCCGACCTCCTCTGGACGCCCGATGGGCAGGGGGTGGTGGTGCGCTACCAGGGCGACCTCTACTGGATCGCCATCCCGTCCGGACGGGTTGAGCGGCTGACCGCCCAAGGAGACATCGCGGCGATGGCGTGGCGGTGAGCCGAAGCCATCCGGACCGGGGCGCGCGGGCGCTGTAGGGGCACCCCTGGTGGGTGCCCTGGGGCAGGCACAAGGCCTGCCCCTACAAAATCGGCATCCGCGTTCTTGGTCGGGGCACCCCTTGCGGGTGCCCTTAGGGCAGGCACAAGGCCTGCCCCTACTTCTGCATCGCGACGGGCTCCACAGAAGACCAAACCGGGCTCTCCATCCGACCCAGGGGGCGGAGATAACGGGGCGTCGTGTGGGGGAAATCCGCATAGATCCCTCGTCGCTCCGGAGGGAGCAAAGCCGCGATTTGAGCCATCAGTTCATCGGTCGCTTCCCGCATGGCTTCTCGCTCTTGCCCCTCAGGGATCTCCACTCGCAAAGGCAGTCCGAAGACCACACGGACGGGCGTGCGGTGAAGCCGGCGGATGTTGAACTTGAAGCGGTCTGTTCCGTCGATGCCCACCGGCACAATCGGGGCCCCGGTGCGCCAGGCCAAGTAGACCGCTCCTTCCTTTCCCCGAATCAGCGCTCCGGTGGGGCTGCGGGTGCCTTCGGGGGCGATGAGCAACACCCCGCCCAGCCGCAGGACCTCGAGGGCGGTCTGGATCGCCCGGCGGTCCACTTCCCCTCGACGGACAGGGAAGGCATCGAAGGCGCTCACCAAGGGGCCCAGGACCACGTCTTGGAACACCTCGGCTTTGGCCATGGGGAGCACTTTGCGGCGGAGGACGCTCACCACAATGACGGGGTCCAGGAAGCTGATGTGGTTGATGGCCAGGATCACCGGCCCGGCCGGAGGGATGTTCTCCAGCCCCACCACCTCCAGGCGCAGCAGGACTCGATAGAGCAGGTGGAGCATGAAGGTCAGGAAGCGGCGCAACCATGAGTGTCGATGCACCCGCGCGGCGGTCGCCCAGCGGGAAGCGCGCTGGAATACCTGTCCTGTCTCCGTCATACTCGATTTTTCCCCTGCACTCCAAGCTTATAGGATTGCTCTCCGCCTTGGAAGCATTGAGCGACACCATATGTGGGGATAAAGGGCGAGGCCATCGGGGATGGCCTCGCCCTTTATCTCATTCTCGCTGAAGCGAAAAGGCCGCGCAACGGGCGCCCTGTTTTCCTCATAAGACCCTATGAGCATGGAGGAGGAACTTCAGCGCAGCGTTTCTTCCTCAGCGAGCCGACGGGTCTGATCCTCCAGGATCAATGCCTCGATCAGCGGATCCAGGTCTCCATCCAGGATCTCCGAAAGCCGATACAAGGAGAGGTTGATCCGATGGTCAGTGACCCGGTTCTGGGGGAAGTTGTACGTGCGGATCTTCTCCGCCCGTTCAGCGGTCCCCACCTGGCTGCGGCGGGCCTGGCTGACCTCTGCCTCCCGCTTCCGACGTTCCAGCTCATACAGGCGGGCCCGCAGGATGGCCAACGCGCGCTGTTTGTTCTGGAACTGAGAGCGCTCGTCCTGGCATGAGACCACGATCCCGGTGGGGACGTGGGTGATCCGCACCGCCGTTTCGTTCTTTTGCATATGCTGTCCGCCCGCGGTGCCCGCCCGGAAGGTCTCAATGATCAGGTCCTTGGGGTCGATTTGGACCTCCACTTCATCCATCTCCGGGAGCACCGCTACGGTGGCCGTGCTGGTGTGAATGCGTCCGGAGGCCTCCGTGACGGGGACCCGCTGGACCCGATGCACCCCGCTTTCATATTTGAGGCGGGAATAAGCCCCGCGGCCCCGGATCAGGAAGATGACCTCCTTAAAGCCGCCCAGGCCGGTCTCGTTGGCGCTGAGGAGTTCGACTTCCCATCCCTTTCGCTCCGCATAACGGGTGTACATCCGGAAGAGGTCCGCGGCGAACAGGGCAGCCTCCTCACCGCCCGCCCCGGCCCGGATCTCCATGATGACGTTTTTCTCATCGTTCGGGTCGCGGGGGAGCAGGAGCCGTCGGAGCTGTTGCTCCAGGCGCTCTTGCTCCTCGGAGAGCCGTTCCACTTCCTCCCGGGCGAGGGCGGCCAGTTCCTCGTCGGTTGTGCTCTCCAGCAGTTGTCGCGCCTCTTCCAGCTGGCGGCTGATCCTCTGGTAGCGATGGAAGGTCTCCACAATGGGCTCCAGCTCCTCCCGTTCCTGACTGAGCGCGCGGAGCCGTGAGATGTCCATGGCCACGGCCGGGTCGGCGAGCCATGTGGTCAACTCCTCGTAGCGCCGTTGAACCAGTTCCAGCTTCTCCAACCACCGTCGTTCCATCGGATTCCACCACAATAAGCAGAGTAACGATTCAGCCGTTCTCACGCAACGCCAATATGGCTATAAGCAGTTTCCTTGTGGGGACTTTAGGGGCTCAGCCCCTAAAGTCCCCACGGCCCCTTGAGACGTGGGGAGGGGGAATCAAGGGGGCCTTCCGCCGCCTCACAAGCGCTCCGAACGGAATGGAACCGGGCTGAATCATTGCGCTCAGGATTCCGTCTCGCTGCCGTTCTCGATCCCTAATCGGATCAGGGCGTTCCGCGCGGCCTCCCGAGTGGCCTCGCGTTTGCTGGCGCCCTGACCTTCCCCTACGACCTCATCACCGATCAGCACCTGGACGGTGAAACGGGCGGCGTGAGGAGGTCCTTCCACGGCCACCACCCGGTAGACAGGCGTCTTGCCCCGCACGGCCTGACTCCAATGCTGGAGGCGACCCTTGGGATCGTGCCACTCCAGGCTTCGCAGCGCCTGCTCGATGGCCTCTGGGAGCAATTGATCCATTAGACGCTCCACAGCCGGCAAGCCGCCGTCCAGGTAGAGGGCACCCAGTAAGGCCTCAAAGGCGTCCGCCAGAACCGAAGGACGAGTCCGGGCACCCTCCGCCTCCCCTTTCCCTAGGCGGAGCCAGCGCCCCAGCTCCAGTGCCTCCGCCCAGAGAGCCAGGCGCTCCCCACGGATCAGCGCAGTGCGCAGTTCCGTCAGCCGCCCCTCGGACCACTCGGGGAACCGGCGGAACAGATCCGTGCTGACCACCAGCTGAAGGACCGCATCTCCCAGGAATTCCAGCCGCTCATTGTCGTGAATCCCCTCATTGGGGTGTTCGTTGATGTAGGAACGATGGGTGAGGGCTTCGATCAGGAGCGACCGGTTCCGGAAGGACCAGCCCAGTCGCTTCTCCAGGACCGAGAGAGAATCTTCCTCAGGTGGGGAGGCCTGGAGCGAAGATGGAGACAGCCTATGAGATGCAGGCTGTTCCGGTTTTTCCCGAGGATGTCCCCAGAGCTCTCGAATTCGGGCCCACCAATTCCCCATCGGGAAGTCCCTTCACCTTTATTTTTTAGTGCTTCTTCCGGTGATCCTTTCCATTCCGTCCCGTAGCGACCATTTTTTCGTAGGGTGCAGGCCGCCGAAGGCGGCCCCCACCCCGAAGGATTTTTCCCCTTCCCACAGTCTTTTGGGCTGCGGGAAGGGGAAGAAAAGGGAGGGGTCATCGGCCTCCTCCAATGTATACCCCAAAAACTAAGATGAACAAAGCCCGAGAGGTTTGGGGATGTGCAGTGTGAGGCAGCTCCTAACCCGCGAGCTCCCCCCAAGGATCAAAAGAACAACTGCAGAAAACGCTTTTGTTGCGGCGTCGAACTGATCGCTTTTCGAGAATTCCCTCCTTCCTTATTCTTCTCCATCGTTGGAGAGGAGGGGAAAGGAAAGGGTGAGGGATCCATGCGGGCGGCCTCTGAAACCCGCAGACGGGCAGCAGGCCGCCACCGCTCGGGCCAAAATAAAAGGGGCAGATCATCGATCTGCCCCTCGGGTGGAGCGGGCGACGGGATTCGAACCCGCGGCCTTTGGCTTGGGAAGCCAACGCTCTACCACCTGAGCTACGCCCGCACACTTTACCAGCCTCTAATTTATAATTTAGCGAGCCTCGACGGCCTTGTCAAATTCAGCCAGATGGGGCGATCGCTCGGCTCCCTCCTGGGGAATTTTTTGAGTAAGGAGAGGCTTGCCCCGTGTGAGGGGGTGGATGAGAAATCCGATGAATCGATTTTAGGGCGAGGAGTCGATCGAAGCGATCTGCCGAGGGTGTGCTGAACTGTGGGCGAAATTGGAGAAATCTTTCAGGGATAAGCAGGTTGGCCCGCAGGGGCACGGCACGCCGTGCCCCTGCGGGCC
>DATMAC010000330.1:0-12388 GCA_035573655.1 Thermoflexus sp. | reverse complement strand
CGGAATGAAGCTGGATGCGGACCCGACAGTTCAGTACGCGCTGGGTTACCATCCGGAGCAGAAGACGTGGTGGAAGAGCCCGCTCACCCTGGACGATCTCCAGGTGGATTCCCCCTATAACACCTATCGCTATCCGGGGCTGCCGCCGGGGCCCATCGCCAATCCCGGCTTGGCCTCCATTGAAGCCGTGCTTAACCCGGCGGAGACCGATTATCTTTACTTTATGGCCGATTGCATCAAAAAAGACGGCAGCCACTGGTTCGCCCGCACGCAGGAGGAGCACCTGAGGAATTTCAGCCGCTGTCAGTGAGTCGGGAGAAGGGGATCCGGGCCGGGCGGCTTCACCGCCCGGCCCGGATCCTAAATGGGAGATGAGAAGGCCGGCGAGGGCGATCTCCTCTTTCTCTTCTAATAAATTAGCCCCCGCCGGATGGCGAACTGGACGAGCTCGGCGCGGTTCTTCAGGCCCAGCTTGCGCATCAGGTTGGCCCGATGGAAATCAACTGTCTTCACGCTAATGAAAAGGGTCTGAGCGATCTCCTGATAGCTCTTCCCCTGAGCTAATAGGATCAGGATCTCCCGCTCCCGTTCCGTCAGGGTATCCATCGGATCCGCAGGGCCTTCTCCGGAGCGTCGCACTTCCTCCACCAACAGATCCGCCAGCCGTGGATCGATGTAAGTTTCCCCCGCATAAACCGCGCGGATCGCCCAAATCAGCGTATCGTCCGGCGCTCGCTTCAGAACATATCCGGCAGCTCCCGCTCGAAGCGCGGGAAGGACGTATTCTCGGTTTTCGTGTTGGCTCAGGACCAGGACCCGTGTCTGCGGGGCGATCCGGCGGATTTCATGGGTGGCCGCGAGGCCGTCCATGCCCGGCATCGCCAGATCCATCAAAACCACATCCGGCTGAAGACGACGGACCTGCAGGATCGCCTCATGGCCATCCGCGGCTTCCCCGACCACCTCGAAATCCGGATGAAGCTGGAGCAGGGCCCGAATGCCCGCCCGCACAATGGCGTGATCATCCGCGATCAGGATACGGATCCCCATCCTTCCCCTCCCAAGGCAAGCGGACATACAATCGGGTCCCCTGTCCGGGCGCGGTGTCGATGCGCAGCTCTCCGCCCAGCAGGATCGCGCGCTCCTGCATCCCTAATAGCCCCCATCCCCGACGCGGCCCATCCCCAGCCCGAAGCTCGGACCAGCAGAAGCCCACCCCGTTATCCGTGATTTCCATCACCGCCCACCCCTTCTCCACCCATAGCCGGATCCATACCTCCGTCGCCTCTGCGTGTTTGCAGATATTCGTGATCGCCTCCTGCCCGATGCGGAACAGGGCCGTCTCGATCTCGGACGGCAGGCGGGGGATGGAATCGGGGATCTCATAGATCACCCGAATGCCCCGTGATTCCAACCGCTCTCGCGCATACCACCTCAACGCCTGCACCAACCCCAAATCGTCCAGCAGGGTCGGGCGGAGGTCATAGATCATATCCTGGAGCTCCTTGATGGTATCGCTCACCGAGACCTTCAGTCGATTCAGCAAGCGGGGGACCTCCCCGGGAGCCTGGTGGAGCGCCACGCTAATGGTGTTCAACCCGAAGACCAAAGCGCTGAGGGATTGACCGATCCCGTCATGGAGCTCGCGCGCGATCCGGAGGCGCTCCTCCTCCTGGGCGCGCATCAACCGGGCCAGGAGTTCCCCGCGGATCCGCTCTTTCTGTTGCAGCTCTTCCCATAGGCGGGCGTTCTCCAACGCCACACCAATCTGCTGGCCCACGGTCATCAGCAACGTCATTTCCGCCTGATCGAAGATCCGTGGGTCCTCCGCCGCCACCGCCAGCACACCCCGGATGCGCCCCCGCATGGGGATCGGCACCGCCACGTGGCAGCTTAGGGGATGTTGGAGGGCCATGCGCATGCGCCGCACAGCGCATCGAGATTCCGAGGCATCCACAATGACCGGCTGTCCGTCTACCAACACCTGCCCGCAGCGGCAATTGGGGAAGGCAAACCACTTCTCTGCCCCTTCCCCCTCACCTAACGAAAGGCCGTGATATGCGGCCAGGTAAGGTAGGCCGGACTCGTCTAACAGGAAGATCCAGCCGATGCGGAGCTCCAGCGCGCTCAATACCTGCTGCAGAATGCGCTCCAGAAGGCGGGCCGAGGGCAGCGGCTCGCTGACCGCGGCGGCCACGGCGTTCAGCGCGGTGAGCTCACGGTTGCGACGGCGGAGTTCCTCTTCACGAGCCTTGCGCTCGCTGATGTCCCGAGCGAACCAAGCCAACACCCAGCGCCCTTGGTAATAAATTCGGGTCCCCGTGGTTTCCAAAACATGCCTTCGGCCATCGCGATCGACCACCGGCAGCTCCACTGGATGTCCTGTCTGGCCCTCGCGGATCGCCCTCCACAATTGATGGGCGATCTCCAGGGAAGCGGGAGGTAGAACGCTGGCCACATTCAAGCCAACCAAATCCTCCGGCTGAAATCCCAACAGGCGGGCGAAGGCTTCATTGACGAACACCAGCCGTCCTTCTTCCGCCCCTTCCTCGCCGATCAAGGCGATCCCTTCACCGACGGTGCTGGCCGCTGTCAGGAGGTTCCGATAGCCGGCCTCCGATTCCTGCAACCGGCGGATCGCATGCTGAACGGCATCCGCCATCTGGTTGAAGGCTTGTGCCAAATCCCCGATCTCACCACCCGGTGGGAGCTCGACCCGTTCATCCAGATGGCCCTGACCCAGGCGTCGGGCTCGACGGGCCAGCTCGGCCAGCGGGTAGACCGCCGCCCGCCCGAAGCCGTAGGCGATTCCGATGGCGATCAGACAGCCGACTAGGGTGAGCCCCATGATGAAACGAGCGACCAAGGCCTGTAGGACTGCGATGCGCGCCTGGCTGATCCCCACATGCACTTCCGCCGGGATCCCGTCTAGGGGCCTGTAGGCGAAATCCCGGATCAGCCCTTGTTCTGTCCATAAGAGCACGCCGTCCCCGGGTCGCTCTTCGGGCGCAGGGATCAGTCGAAGTAGATCGGCGGGGAATCCATTGGGAAAGGTGTGAACCAGCGGCATATCTGGAGCGACGGCGAAGGCATAGACCACGTCGTCGTTTTCATGAACCACCGCGTTGAGCAGCTCCTGGACCGTCGCCAGATCCCCTTCGGCCAGGGCGTTGGCCATGTTCTCTCCCAGGGCCATGGTGAGCGAGCGGCCGAAGCGGATGAGCTCCGCCCGCAACGTATGGGCCAGCAGCAGGTTGACCGCCCCGGTGGTGACCAAGCCGGCTGTCACTACGATGACCACCAGCGCCAGGATCAGACGCGTGGTTAAACGCCTCGGCAACCGTCGATCCAACCACAACCAGAAGCGACGCATCTTAAGGCCCCAACAAGCCGATTTCCGCAGCGATCCGATATAACGCGACGTAGTCTTCATCCCGCGCTGGAACAAACCCCAGCGGCATTTCGGAACGTTCCCAGTGATATAACCACTTCGCATCCCGCCCGGTCGGGTCCAGAGCCAGGAGCGCTTCTCGCACCAGCTCTATCGTCCTCGAAGGCACATGGGGCCCCGCGATGATCCCACTGGAAGGGTAAGGGTCCGACATGGCCAGAATGCGCACCAGCCCCCGCCGGGCAAGCGTCAGCGCCAGGGTGTCCTGAAGCCCGCCCGCGTCATAACGCCCGCTGATCACCGCGTTCGCGGTGGAGGCATGGGAATCGTGGAAGGCATAGGCTTGAAGGTCATGCAGCGATAGCCCCGCCTGCTGAAGCATCAAACGTGGGATTAAATGGCCCTGGGTGGAATTCGGGGGGCCGAAAGCAAACGAGCGCCCGCGCAGATCTTTCAGATCGAGAAGAGGGCTGTTCACCGGCACGATAATGGCTGCTCGGTAAGTGTCATGCCCTTCCATATTGCGCCCCCGCACGATAATCCGCGCGCCGCAACGATGATAGGCCTGCAGGTAGCTCACTGTCCCGACGATCCCGAAATGAACTCGTCCCGCGCAGATCTCGTCGGCCACACTATGGCCCCGGGGAGTCAAATGCAAGCGGAAGCGGAGGCCGGTTTGGGCTTCCAGATACCGGAGGAGCGAGGCGTTCATCCGGATGTCCTCTTTCGGCTCCAACCGTCGATCGAAGCCAAACACCCAGTGGTCATCCTCTCGGAGAGAGAGGTGGAGTCTCTCGGAGGCCACCAGGTTCTCTGATAATCGGACGGGGACCGTGGGTTCGCTTTGGCACGCAAGGAGGAGAGCGCCGAGCAGCCATAAAGCCCGCAAAGGCCAGGGTCGGGTGCGCATATGCTTTCCCCGTGCAAGGGTTTCTACCTGCCCTGGCCCTTCATTTAAATTTTACGACGGTTTTAAGGATCAGGTTGAGGGCCGGCCCTCGCCCAGTCCCCCGGATCTCCTTCGGATGAAATCGTCCTTTGTGTGTGGGCCTACGCCGACCGGGCGGCCTGTCGGCGCAGGCCGACGTTTGGCGCGGAGCGCCCCGGGAGGCCGATTTCGAATCGGCGCAGAGCCCTCGGGGTTTCCCCTATCCTCGAACTGGGAAAATTCCCAGGTCTCAAATCCGGCACCTTCCCAGCCCTCCATCTCGCGTCCCTCCCTTATGCTGGGAACCAGAAAGCTATTCGCAAGGAGCGTCCGCGATGGCCTATGAAACCCAAACCAGGATGCGTGCCTTGGCGACCCGACGCGCGTTTCTCGCGCGATTCGCCAGCGGGATCTTCGCCTCCCTGATCGCCCCAGCCATCACCCGTGGCGTCCTGGATCAGGTCGAGGCAGCCGGGGCGGGGCATCCGGAGGCTGATTTGGCCCCGCTGCCTGAGCTCCCCGAGGGGGTGAACGGCCAACATCCCATCGAGCGCATGCTGGAGGACCTCCGCCGGGCCTTACAGAAGCCGGTGGACCAGCGGCGTTGGGCGATGGTGATTGATCTCCGCAAATGCGTGGGGTGCTACGCCTGCACCGTTGCCTGCATCACCGAGAACAAGTTGCCCCCGGGCATCGCTTACCGTCCGGTGATCACGGAAACCCGGGGCACTTACCCGAACGTCTCCCGTCAGTTCATCCCACGGCCTTGTATGCAGTGCGAGAATCCCCCCTGCGTTCCTGTGTGTCCCGTAGGAGCGACATGGAAGCGCCCGGACGGCATCATCGTCATCAACTACGATCAGTGCATTGGGTGCCGCTATTGCATCACGGCGTGCCCTTACACCGCTCGATCCTTCGATTCCGGTTACTTCTACAGCGACTTCGAGGGTGGTTCCCCTCAACCTTACGAGTTGCTTCCATCCCCCGAATACGGCGAGAGCCGTGTGCGCCGTAAGGACGCATCGCCCATCGGGAACGCGCGCAAGTGCCATTTCTGCCTCCACCGAATCGAGCGAGGGGAACTCCCCGCCTGCGTCCTCTCCTGTATGGGCCGGGCGACTTACTTTGGGGATCTGAACGATCCGCGCAGCCTGGTCTCTGAGCTGGCCAGCCGCCCGAACGCCATCCGATTGAAGGAAGAGATGGGCACTGAGCCCAAAGTCTTCTACCTGGTATAAGGGAGGTCCAGGATGATCGCCACGCGGAAGCTTTCCCGAAGGGATTTCCTGAAGATGGCAGGTGCCTCCGCTGGGAGCCTGGCCGCGATGACCGCGCTGGGCAGCGGCTTCAAAGCCCTGAGTGCCCGCGAAGCCCAGCAACAACAGGAGGCAGGTTCCCGGGTGGTCTACACCGCCTGCGTGATGTGTCCCGCCGAGTGCGGCCTCGAAGTTCACGTGGAAAACGGGGTGGTCTCGAAGATCTACGGCAACATTCACGTCCCTTACAACTCCGGCACCGTATGCGCCAAAGGCGCCGCCGGCCTGCAGCTGGTTTACAACGTGAACCGGATTAAGTACCCGATGATCCGGGTGGGGGAGCGTGGGGAAGGCAAGTTCAAGCGGGTCTCTTGGGACGAGGCTCTGGACTACATCGCCACGAAGCTCATCGAGATCAAACAGAAATATGGCCCTGAAGCCGTGATTATGGATTGCGGCGACGTCACCGATCGCGATCCTTACTATTACCTCTTTCGAGCCTTCGGCACCCCGCACACGGTGGAGCATGGCTCCATTTGCGATACCCCACGCCGTCACGGCCCGAAGCTGATGTTCGGCGGCAAGCGGATCGAACCGGATATCATGCGCCCGGTGCTGGTCCGCCAGCCGGATGGCAGCCTGAAGAACGATTACAGCTACCGGACCCGGTTGATCATCTACGTGGGGTGGAACCCCTTCACCGCCACCCGCATCAATTACGAGTCCCGGGGCACCGTGGAAGCGAAGCTGGCCGGGGCCCGGATCATCGTGATCGACCCCGCCTTCTCCAACACGGCCACCAAAGCCGACCGCTGGATCCCCATTCGGCCGGGCACCGACGCCGATCTCTTCGCGGCCATGCTGCGCTACATCCTCGAGAACCACCGGGACGATGATCCGTTCCGCCGCTATATCGACTGGTCCTTCAAGGAGTACAGCCAGGGGTGGGAGGAATTCGAAGCCGCCTTCCGGAGCTGGTGGAATAAGACCGATCCCCTCAATGGCCTCCCCTACTTCTCCTTGGAATGGGCGGCGGATCGAACCGGGATCGACGCAGCGACCATCGCCGAGCTGGCCCATACTTTCGGGATCACCAAGCCCGCGGCCCTGGTCTGGGGGATGAACGGGATCGGGCATCACTACAACGGCTACGTCGCCTCCATCTTGGGCACCGTCTTGAACGTCATCACAGGGAACATGGAGGTGCCGGGCGGGGCCATCGACACCGAGTTGGTCAAAAGCAGCAAAGGCGGGAAGGCCTCCGGCGGGGATTTCCTCAAGCGGGAGGTCACCCGGGTCGTCAACGGGGTGGAGGTCAAAGGGAAGATCGAGGAGCTCCATATGGACGGCTATGGGGACTGGCCGGCGGCTTGGGACGATGTGGTCGGTGATTACCCGCGCCGGTTCATCGAAGGCGTCACCCTCCGCTACGGGCCTTTCCGCGGTCATAAATACCCGATCAAGGCTTACATCATCCGCACGGGGAACCCGGTCATCACCGGATCGAACACCCAGAAGTGGATCGAGGCTCTGACGGCGAAGGACGAAGCGGGCAATTATAAGGTGGAGCTGGTCGTTTATATCGACACGCCGTTCCTGGAGACCGGCCTCTACGCCGATGTGATCCTCCCCGAGGCCAGCTACCTGGAGCGGATGAGCCTCTCGGACATCTACCCGGTCCACCCGGTGCTCTACCTGCGGGACTTTGTGATCCGCCCGCTGTACGAGTCGAAGACCCCCTATGAGATCTGCTGGGCTCTGGCCCGCAAGCTCCACGAGAAAGGGGATCCCGATATCCAGCCGAAGGATTTCTGGGAGAAGTACCCGACGGAGGAGGACTTCTGGAACGAGGCCCTGAAGGTCGCACCCGGCCGCCCGAACACCGGCGAGCCCCTCCCCTATCCGAACCTGCCGAGGGGCTACAAGCTCATCGGCACGCCGGATTCCCTGGAGGCCGGCCGCGTGCAGATCGATGATGAGAAGAAAGAGATCCGCGGCGAGCCCCTGACCGTCCAGTGGCTGAGGGAACACCACGGGGTAGCGGTGTGGCCCATGAGCTGGAAGCGCTTCCACGGCGGCGGCGTGCTCCAGACCGACAGCAAGAAGGTGGAGTTCGTGTGGGATTACACCGTGGAGAAGGATGGAAAAACTGAGCGGAAGGGCCGTTACAGCAAATACAACAAACTGATCGAGGAAGCCGGCGAGACGCCGCCCAGCATCGCCCGCCTGGGTTGGCAGAAGTATCCATCGACCTTCTACTGGTTTGAGACCCGATGGAATCCCTACACGAACCCCGATTACGCCAAGTACCGGGATGAGTATCCGTTCCAGGTCATCTCCGGTCGGATCCACCACGCCATGTCGGGGACCCAGATGGTGGACTGGCTGGGCCGCCTGCCGACCGAGGACCTGTGGGCGCCCCTGAACGACGAACGCGTGGTGGAGGAGGTGATCATCGGCGAGAACGGCCCGACCCCCACCGGCCGTCGGGTGCGCATCCCTCGGGGAACCTGGTCCATCGGTGTGATCCAGATGAATCGCGCCGATGGGGAGCGGCTGGGCCTCAAGACCGGCGATCTGGTCGAGCTGGAGACGCCCCAGGGCTTCAAGACCCGGGGGAAGGTCTACCTGGTGGAGACCATCCGGCCGGGCGTCCTGCGGATCCCCCTGGGCGGCGGTGGCCGTTTCAGCCCGGGTTTAGGCAAGACTTATGTCTTCCACGACATCACACCGAACCATAATGCCCTGGTCGATCCGGAGAACCTCTCCCCGATCATGGGCCAGCCCGCCTACGGGGATGTGATCGTGAAGGTGCGGAAAATCGGATGAGGAGCGGGGCGATGGAACAGGAGCTTCAGGCGCGGGAGGGCCTTTATAGCCTGCTGCGGGCGTTGTTCTCCTACCCCCTCACCGAGCCCGTGTTGGATGCGGTGGCGAGCCTGGCCATCGCGCCAGGCTCGCCCCTGGCCTCGGGGTTGGAGCGTATGCAGGCCCGGCTTCGGGAGCGTCCAGACCGAAGCGCCCTGCTGGAGGATCTGAACATCGAGATGACGCGGTTGATGGAAGGCCCCGGCCACGTGCCGGCGCCCCCCTATGCCTCTTTCTATCTGTGTGGGGGGCAATTGATGGGGCCTCCGGCGATCGCGGCCCGACAGATCTACCTGACGTGGCAGGCGGCTCCGGAAGCGGGTTGGCACCTGCCCGCAGACCACATCGCCCTCGAGCTCGGCTTCCTGGCCTACCTCGCGCGGCGCGCCCGCCAGGCGCCGGACCCCGAAGAACGCGCCCGGGCGCTGCAGGCCAGCCGGGATTTCCTCCAGCAGCACGTCTGGAGCTGGGTGCCTCGCTTCTGCCAGGCGCTGATGGAAGCCAGCACGGATCCCTTTTTCAGGGGCCTGGCGGAGTTGACCCAGGAGGCCGTGCGGCTGGATCTCCAATGGCTGGAGGAGCTTCTGACACAGGACACCGATCGCTTGTGAGGAATCTGAAAACAGAAAGGGCACCTGAAGGCGCCCCACAGTCATAGGTCCGCACTCGGATTCCAGAGATAAGGATTGTTCGCACGGGCTCATCAGTCCGAAGCTGGGAGGAATATCATGAGCAAAACAGAGAAGATCCTATGGGGCCTTGCTATCGCGAGCTTCCTGGTTGGGATCGCAGGCCTGATCCAGCGCATCACCGGCGGGCACACCGTGGCCGCCTATGGCACCTATGTGCCCTGGGGGTTGTGGGTGGCGGTTTACACGACCCTGGTGGGGATCTCCATTGGGAGCTTCCTCGTGGCCGCCCTGGGCGATGGCTTCCGTCTCCAAGCGCTACGGCCACTCAGCGGGATCGCGTTGCTCATCGCCCTTGCGGCGCTGGCCGGAGGCCTCCTGGCCGTCTGGCTGGATCTCGGCCATCCCCTCCGCTTCTGGAAGCTGTTCTTCTCCACCAGCCTCACCTCGATTATGGGATGGATGGCCTGGTTTTACACCCTCTATGGCATTTTGCTGCTGGTCCTGCTTTACCTGAAATGGGCCCGCCCGGCCAGCCCAGCCCTTCCGCCGCTTTTCGGCTTGGGGCTGGTGCTGGCGGTCATCTTCGGCGGCGCCGAGGGCGCCCTCTTCGGCGTCGTCAGCGCCCAGGCCCTCTGGGAATCCGCCCTGGTCCCCATCCGCTTTCTGGTGGAAGGGGCGATCAGTGGGATGGCCGCTGTGCTCTTTCTCGCCGTCCTCCTGGGCCGTTTGGAGCCGGAGTCCGGGCGCTTCCTTCGCTGGACCCTTCTGGGGCTGTTGTTGGCTGGGGTTGTGTTGGAATGGGCGGAATATTCCACCACCATCTACGCGGGGATCCCGGCAAAGGTGGAAAGCCTGCGGATCGTGCTCTTCGGGCCTTTCTGGTGGGTCTTCTGGATCTTCCAAGTGGGCCTGGGGCTGGCCGTGCCCATCGTCCTGCTGGCGCTTTCCAGGGAGCGAGCGACGTGGCTGGGGATCGCCGGCGGGTTGCTGACCTTCACCAGCCTCAGCACGAAACTGAACCTGGTGATCCCAGCCCTGGTGGTGCCGGAGCTCAAAGGGCTCCAGATGGCTTTCACGGGGCCCGGTCTAAGTTTCGATTACTTCCCGACGCTGAGCGAATGGCTGTTGGCGCTCTGGGTGGTGTCCATTGCCGCATTGATCTTCCTGGCGCTGTATCGGCTGCTTCCCGCCGAGCGGATCCCGTCCGCAGGATCTTAACGTTAAGGGCAGAAGTCGTCTTCGGTTGCCTTCCTGCCCTCAAAATCCTCTAAGAGGCGTTCGCCTGAGCGCTGGGGCCCCAGGTAGAGCCTGGGGCCCCAGCGCTTTTCGTTGGCTATCCCGCCGGATGGAGGCACGAGCTGATAGCGGATCGCTTTTCCTCAATTTATTGAAGTTTTGCAAAATAAACATAGATTTCTTATAATGAATCTCCGATTCATCCGCTTGGGCAGATCCAAGCCAGTCAACCCATCGGGCAGGAGGGTGGCCTTGTCGTACATCCGTCGGGTCCCAGCCGTGGAACGGGCGCTCCAGCTTTTGGAATGGATCGCAGAGCGGCCGGAGGGTGTCCTGCCCTCGGAGCTGATCGACCGTCTGGGCCTCTCGCGCACCGGGGCCTTCGCATTGCTGAACACGCTCAAGGCCCACGGTTATCTGGAACAGGCAAGCCCGCGAGGACCCTATCGTCTGGGCCCTCGCTGGTGGGTGTTGGCCGCCCGTGCGCATCCGGAACGGACGCTGCGGGAGTTGTTCCGAGCGGAGGCCCAGGGGTTTTCGGAAAGCGTCGCCCTCCTGCGCCCGGTGGGCGATGAGGTGGTCGTGATCGAGGCGGTCTTGGGCCGCCACCCGCTGATCGGCCACTGGGCGATCGGGGAACGCTTCCCGCTCTCCGAGAGCGCAGCAGGGTGGATTTTCCTGGCCGACCGCCAGGCCCGCGGCCGCTGGGAGAAGATTCGGCGGAGCGGGATCGCCCGTCGTGCCTTGGGCTCCGTTGTGGAGATCGCCGCGCCGATCTGCCCGGACGGCCGGCATCCGTATGTGGCCATGGCAGCGCGTCTGCCGGCCGCGCGGGCCACTTCCGCCTTTGTGGAAGGCTTGCGGGCCACAGCCGCCCGTCTCTCCTTACGGTTAGGCGCCCCCGCCTATCAGCCCTATGGGGTGGAACCCCAAGGCCTTCCACTGCGCCGGCTCCGCCCGGCCGAGATCACAGCGTTCCTCGAAGGCCCGTGGGTCGCCCGCCTGATCGGCATGCGCGTCGACGGTCGGCCTTACGCCGTCCCCGTCTGGTATGTGTGGGAACAGCCGGCCCTCTGGATCGCCGCGTTCCCGGGCTCTCGATGGCCCGATCATGTGCGCGTCCATCCGCGGATCACGCTGTTAATCGATGAGCCCTGGCCGCCCCTCCGACGGGTCCGGGTGGAAGGGGAAGCCATCCCCCAGCCGTTCCCAGAGGGTCCAGAGGGGTTGCTCACCCGCTTGGCGCATCGCTATCGTGTGGATTGGCCGCTTCCATCCCATGGCTTGGAGACCTTCCGGATCCTCCCCGAACGCATGGAAGGCCGGCGGGGGTTGGTGGTTTCGTAACGGCATTTCCCCCGGGGTTCGCAAGCCAAGGGAAGGTTCACGATGAACTCGGGAGCGTCCGAAATGCTGGATATCCGGATCTCCGGTGTGGTCCAGATCTTCTCAACTCCCCAAGGCCGATGGACGGTCTTCGAGGGCCTGGACCTGGAGGTCCCCCCCGGGTCCTTCACCGTCATCGTCGGGCCCAGTGGGTGTGGGAAATCCACCCTGCTCCGGCTGGCGGCGGGACTTCTGCGCCCGACGGCGGGCGAGGTGCGCATGGGAGGGCTTTCCCCGGCGGAGGCGCGGGCCGCGCGTCGGATCGGGTGGATGGGGCAGCAGCCTGCCTTGCTCCCCTGGCGCACGGTGGAGGAGAACATCCGCCTCGCGCTGGAGGTGAACGGCCGATCCCTTCGGCCCTCGCTCTCCATCGAGGAGCTCATCGACCTGGTTGGCCTGAGAGGGTTCGAACGCGCTTATCCCCATATGCTGTCGGGGGGGATGCAACAACGGGTGGCTCTGGCGCGCACCCTGGCCCCTGAGCCGCAGGTGTGGCTGATGGATGAGCCCTTCGCAGCCTTGGATGCCCTGACCCGGGAACAGCTCCTGGAGGAAGTCGAGCGGCTCTGGCAACGGTTTCGGGCCACCGTCCTTTGGGTCACCCATGATCTCCATGAAGCGGCGCGGCTGGCCGATGAGGTCGTGGTCCTCGCAGGCCACCCGGCGGGGATCCGGGCGCGCTTCGCGATCC
>DATMAC010000329.1:0-9044 GCA_035573655.1 Thermoflexus sp. | reverse complement strand
GAAAAATACTTTGGGGGCTGAGCCGCGCGCCGAAGGCGCGCGGCTCAGCCCCCAAAGCCCCTACGAAGAAACCCCCGTTACCCGTATTGGCGTTGTGCGAGAACAGCTGAATCTTTACACTCTGACAAAGACAGCACAGCTAAAGAAGGGATGGCCTCTCCCCGCGGCCCGAAGGGTCGCGGGGAGGGGGAGAAAAATTTTTCTGGGGCTGGGCCGATGATCCAGAACGGGCACAAAAGCGCCGACTCCAAGCGGCCCCCGCCCAGCCCCAGAAAACCCCCAATGGTGAGAACTGAGAACAATGAAAAGCCCTGGAAGGGTGCGCTCCATCGCTCTTGAAACCCCTTCCCCCAAATTCGTGGCTTCGATAGAATCAACATAACTCCTAAAGCTTGACGAGATCCCACTGGAAGGATCGACGGATGATGGTGAGCGATCAGCCGCTCCGACGGGACATTCGCCTTTTAGGGGATCTGCTCGGCGAGGTCATTCAGGAGCAGGCCGGGCTGGAGGGCTTTGAGCTCGAGGAGCAGGTCCGGCAGCTCGCCCGCGCCCGCCGGGCAGGTGATGAAGGGGCGGAAGGCGCCCTGCGGGCGCTGCTGGAGGGATTGGAGCTTCCCGCCCTGCGGATGATCGCCCGCGCCTTTACGATCTTCTTCGATTTAGCAAATTTAGCGGAAGACCGCCATCGGGTCCGGGTGTTGCGGGCGCGGGAGCAGGCCGCCCATCCCCAGCCTCGTCCGGAATCCATCGCGGAGGCATTCCAACGACTCCGGGCGGCGGGGATCCCCTCTCAGGTGGTGCGCGAGCTCCTGGAGGGGCTTTCCATCGAGCCGGTGTTCACCGCTCACCCCACGGAGGCCAAGCGGAGGACGGTCCGAGGGATCTTGAGCCGGGTTCGCGCCATCCTGGCGGATCTGGATACGCCGGATCGGCTCCCTCGGGAGCGGGAGGAGTTGCTCCGTCGGTTGCGGGCGGAGCTCACAACCCTCTGGCAGACCGATCTCACCCGGGTGCAACGTCCCTCCGTGATGGACGAGGTGGAGAACGGCCTTTCCTTCTTTGTTCGCACACTGTGGTGGCTGACCCCCCGACTGTATCGGGACGTCCAGGAGGCATTGCGGGCAGCTTACCCAGAGCTGGGGGATGCACTTCCGATTTTCCTGCGTTTCGGGTCCTGGATCGGCGGAGATCGGGATGGCAACCCGCGGGTGACGGCGGAGGTGACCGCGCAAACGCTGCGTCGCCATCGCCAAACCGCCCTCTCCCTCCACCTCCAACAGGCCCGAGATCTCTTCATCGCCCTGGGGGTATCCACCCGCCAGGCCCCGATCTCCCCGGACCTGGCCCAAGCCCTGGCGGAGGCAGAATCCCAATGGCCTGCCTTGCGGGAGCGCCTTTCTCGCCTCTCCCCCTATGAAGCCTATCGGCGGTGGATCGCCGTGATCGCCTGGCGCTTGGAGCAGACCATGGCATGGGATCCCTTAGCGGGTCCACCTCCAGAGGGAGCCTATCGCTGCGCCGGGGAGCTGGTAGCGGATCTAGAACGCATGCGGAGGAGCCTAACGCATGGGCGCGGCGCTCGCATCGCGGAGGGCCTCCTGTGGGATTGGTGGATCCAGGCCCAAGTGTTCGGATTCCACATCGCCCGATTGGATGTGCGCCAGGAGGCGCGGCGCCATGCAGAAGCCATCGCGGAGCTGCTTCGAGGGGCCGGGATCGAGAACTATCTGGAGCTCTCCGAGGAGGAGCAGATCGCCCGATTAACTGAGACCTTCCCCCGGGCGGCGGCGCTTGTCGCCCAAGCGGTTCCCTCGCCGGAGACGGCGGAGACCCTGGCGGTGTTCCGCCTGCTCCATCAGGCCGCGGAGGCCTATGGCCCGGAGGCGCTAGGGCCGTATATCATCAGCATGGCCCGCAGCGCAGCGGACCCACTGGCCGTCCTCTGGCTGATGGCGGGCGCGAACGGCCTTTCGTCCCCTCCGCCGTCCTTCCAAGTGGCTCCGCTGTTTGAGACCATCGCCACCTTACGGGAGGCGCCGCAGATCCTGGAGCGGATGCTCCGGCTTCCCCTCTATCGGGAGCACCTCGGCCGCCAGGGGAACCATCAGATGGTGATGATCGGCTACTCCGATACCACTAAGGATGGGGGATATCTCGCGGCCGTGTGGGCCCTTTATCGGGCACAGGCGGAAATGGTGCGGGTGGCCCGCGCCCATGGGATCACCCTGACCTTCTTCCACGGCCGAGGTGGGGCGCTGGGGCGGGGCGGCGGTCCCGCAGCCCGAAGCATCCTCGGGCTCCCCCCGGACGCCGTGAGGGGACGCTTACGGATGACCGAGCAGGGGGAAGTGTTGGCGGAGCGGTACGACGATCCCCACATCGCCTACCGCCACCTGGAGCAGATCCTATGGGCGACGTTGCTGGTCTCGGCGCTCCCTTCCCCGGAGCCGGAGGCGGCTTGGGTGGAAGCGATGGATCGGATGAGCGAGGCGGCCTATCGGGCCTACCGAGAGCTGCTGGAGGAGCCGGGCTTCCTCACTTACTTCCAGCACGCGACGCCCATCGACGGGATCGAGGAGTTCCCCATTGCCTCCCGACCGGCCCGCCGGCGGCCGGAGCGACGGCTGGAGGACCTTCGGGCGATCCCCTGGGTGTTCGCCTGGACCCAGAGCCGCCATCTGCTCCCGGGTTGGTTCGGGCTCGGGGCCGGCGTGGAGGCCTTCGTACAGATGGAAGGGGCGGCCGCATGGCAGCGCCTGGAAGAGATGCACCGCCGCTGGCCGTTCTTCCGGGTGGTTCTGGCGGATGCCGCCCTGGCCCTGGCGAAAACAGACCTCGGCATCGCCCGGGCCTATGCGGAGCTGGTTCCCGATCCGCAAGCTCGCCAGACCATCTGGTCCCGCATCGAGCAGGAATACTACCGCACCCGGCGGGCCATCTTGCGCATCACCGGCTTGCCGGATCTCCTGGAGGACATCCCATGGTTGAAGCGCTCGATCCAGGTGCGAAACCCCTATGTGGATCCGCTGAACTTCATTCAGATCCTTCTGCTCCGCCGCTGGCGCGAGCAGCCCGAGGCGGAGGACTTACGCGGCGCCTTGTGGTTGACGATCCAGGGGGTCGCTGCTGGTCTACGGACGACCGGATGAAGCACAGGCAGGAGGCCCTGCCTCGAGCGGAGCGGGCGAGGCCTCCTGCCCGCCCTCGGGATGTCCGGTCATTCCTTCACAAACAGCGGGATCAACTCGAACCGGTTGACATCCACCAGGCCCAGGTCCGTGATCTTCAGCTCCGGGATCACCGCGAGGGCCAGAAAGCTCAAGGTCATCGGGGGGTTGGGGAGCTCGCTCCCCAGGGCCCGCGTGGCCTGCAACACCTCATCCATTTGCTTCCGCACCGTCTCAATGGGTTGATCCGACATAAGCCCGGCGATCGGCAATGGCACCCGGGCCAGCACCTGTTCGCCGTCCGCCACGGCGATGCCGCCCCCCGCCTCCGCCACGGCCCGAACGGCGGTCATCATCGAGCGATCGTCGGCCCCGACCACCACGACATTATGGTGATCGTGGGCCACCGAGGAGGCCAACGCCCCGCGTCGCAATCCGATCCCCTTCACAAACCCCAGCCCCATCTGCCCGGTGGCACGGTGGCGTTCGATGACCGCGATCTTCAGCAGGTCCCGCGCTGGGTCAGCCACCGCTTCGCCATCGAGGATCCGCGCCTCCTCAATCCGGTGAGGGGTGATCAGCTGGTCCGGGATCACTCCGATCACATGGATCCGTCGGCCCTGAGCGGGGATCCGGAAGTGGACCGCGTTCCAGGCGATGTTCATGGTGCTGCGCAGGGCGACCTTGCGATCGATCGGCTCCCATAGCGGGCGCCCGTTTTCCGCCACCAGGGCTCCATACCGGAAAACCAGCTCCGGGCGGAGGTCGTAGAGGTCGGAGAACACCACCAAATCGGCCACGCGGCCCGGGGCGATGGCGCCCCGATCGTGAAGGCGGAAGTGCTCCGCCGGATTCAACGTGGCCATCTGGATGGCGGTGACAGGATCCAGGCCGAGGCGCACCGCTTTCCGGATCAGGAAGTCGATGTGACCTTCGTCCAGCAAATCGGCGGGGTGGCGATCATCGGTGCAGAAACAGAAGCGCCGGCTGTTCGCCGGGGTGATCGCGGGGAGGAGATCCGCGAGGTTGCGGGCCACTGAGGATTCCCGAACGAAGACATACATCCCCAGCCGGGCTTTCTCCCGTGCCTCTTCCGCCGTGGTACACTCATGGTCCGAGGTGATCCCCGCTGCCACATAGGCCACGAGATCCCGGCCAGTCAGCTGGGGCGCGTGGCCATCCCGGACCACATGGGCGAAGGCTCGGAGTTTATCCAACACGGCGGGATCGCCGTTGATCACGCCTGGGTAATTCATCATCTCCGCCAGCCCCAGCACCCAAGGGCTGGAGAGGAGCGGCTGCAGATCATACCAGTAAAGCGCGGCCCCGGCAGTCTCCATCGGGGAGGCAGGGACACATGAGGGAAGCATCACGAAAATGCTCAGGGGATTGTATTTGGCGGCGTTCAGCATGTAGCGGATGCCATCTAAGCCCAAGACGTTGGCGATTTCGTGGGGATCGATGATCACCGTGGTGGTGCCGTGGGGGACAACGGCGCGGGCGAATTCGGGTGGGGGGACCATACTGCTTTCAATGTGGACGTGGGCGTCGATGAACCCAGGGGCCACAAAGCGCCCTTTGAGGTCGATGACCTCCCGGGCTGTGTAGCCCTCTCCGATGCCCACAATGAACGAGCCGTGAATGGCGATGTCCGCCTCATAAATATCACCGGTGAACACGTTGATCAGGCGTCCTCCCTTGAGGAGCAAATCGGCCGGCTCCTGACCGCGCGCCAGGCGGATCCGGTGGGCCAGCTCCATCGGATATCCTCCTTCCTCCGTCCGAGATGGGATATTCGGATTCCCTACCCGTTGGGCTTCGGACAAGCGGACAACCCAACTTCGCGTCTGGGCCCTTCCCTCGTGAGGAGCAAATCCCTCCCCACTCCCTCAAATCGTGGAAATGGACGAGTTGGCCCGAAGTCCGAGTGGGGGATGAACTTATTTTAAAAAATTATAGCCTAAACCCGAGAGTGAACAAGTTTCCTCATTCAGCGAAGCAGTGCTTTTCAAAGTTCTAACAAAGACGGCATAATGGGAAACCCTTCTCCCCCCTCCCCATGGCCCCCTGGGCCATGGGGAGGGGGGAGAAAGATTTTTTGGGGGCTGGGCTGAGAGCCTCCGACCCCCGGCCCAGCCCCCGAAAACTCCAAAGTTCAAATGGAAGAGATCCTATGACAGTGCAGCCACGCCCCCGCGATGCTTCATTTGAGAGCCTGAAGGCCTAAGGACCCCATCCTTTGTCGAACCCCCCAAACCCCCAAATCCGAAGCTCCGGCTCGCAAACTTGATCCGAAAATCCAAAATTATTAATAAAACTTGACACACGTTTTGAGATTAATGTAGAATCTGCTGCAGCCACTTGGGGCACGGAGTTTGGGAGGTGGAGGTGGAAGGATCCATCCCGTTTGGGATAGGCTTTCATCGGCGGGAGGGTTTGGGAAGCCTGGCGGCATGGCTGGGGCTTCCACCGGAAGGGGTGCGGGAACGGGTGTTGACTTTTCGGGCCTTGGGGATGAGCGAAATTGTGGTGCTGAGCACCTGCGAGCGGTTGGAGGTGTACGGGGTGGGTCCCTTCCAGGAAGCCGTGGCCTTCCTGCGCCGATCCATCGGCGATCGACCCCCCGCGATATGGATTCATCGGGCCGCCGCTGTGCACCTCTTCCGGGTCGCTGCCGGTCTGGACTCCACCGCCGTAGGCGAAGCGGAGATCCTCGGTCAGGTCCGCGACGCCCTGGCGATCGCGCGGGAGGTGGGAACGGTCGGGCCGATCTTGGGTCCGCTCTTCGAACACGCCCTGGCCTTGGGCCGGGCCGTTCGCGCCCAGACCGATCTCGGTCGTCGCCCCCTCTCGTTGGCGACCCTCGCAGTTCGGGAGGCTCATCATCGGATCCCCCTACATGGAAAAAAGATCCTGATCGCTGGGGCAGGCACGGTGGGCACCCAGATTGCGCATGCGCTCCTCCGATACCAGCCAGTCCAAATCCGGGTGCTCAGCCGGACGCTGGAGCGAGCCCGTGCCCTGGCTGATCAGGTCGGTGGAGCGGCGGGGACGTTAACGGATTTGGTACCCAGCCTGGTTCAGGTCGATGTCGCCTTTATGGCCCTATCGTCCCCTCAGCCTGTTCTCTCCGTCTCGGATTTGCACACCATTGCAGCGATCCGTGCAGGTGCCCCTCTTTGGCTGGTGGACCTAGGCGCACCGCCCAACGTGGAGCCCGATGAGGTCCTACCCCCGGGGATCTGTCAGATTCGCTTGGAGGATCTGAAGGCTTTGAGCGCTCAATATCAAAAGCGGATCGCCGAGGCCATCGCTCGAGCGGAGGAGATGGTGGAAGAGGCGGTGCGGGAATGGGAGCAATGGTGGTGGGGGCGCCAGGTTGGACGGTTGATTGCCCAACTGCAGCGGCGGGCGGATGCGCTCCGGGAACAGGAACTGGCGTGGCTCTGGCCGAAACTGGGGAAGCTGACCCCCGCCCAGCAGGCACGGATCGAGCAGTTCGCCCACCGTCTGATCCAGAAACTGCTCCATTCTCCCATCGTCGGCTTGAAGCAGATGGCCAACGATCCCCAGGCGGTCCAATGGTTTCGGATGTTGTGGGGGTTGGAGGAGGGGACGGAAGATCAAGGCAATGGCAGGAGCACAGCATGAAGCGCCCTCTGCGGATTGGGACCCGTGGCAGCGCCTTGGCCCTGGCCCAGACGGATCAGGTGATCCGCCGGTTGCAGGCCCAGGATCCAACGCTTCCCATGGAGGTCGTGATCATTCGCACCAGCGGTGATCGCGGGCAGCGGGAGGTACGCGGGGCTTTCGTAAAGGAGCTTCAGCACGCTCTCTTGAAAGGGGAAATCGACCTGGCGGTTCACAGTTTGAAGGACCTCCCGACGGATCCGGCCCCGGGTCTGCTGCTGGCCGCGGTCCTGGAACGGGAGGATCCTCGCGACGCGTTGATCGCCCGGAACGGATGGACCTGGGCGACCTTGCCTCCCGGCGCTCGGGTGGGAACCGGAAGCCCCCGTCGGACGGCGCAGCTGCGGGCGTTGCGATCGGATCTGGTTTACCTCCCCCTGGTGGGCAATGTGGACACCCGGTTGCGGCGGCTGCAAGAAGGGCATTATGAGGCCATCGTGGTGGCGATGGCTGGGCTGATCCGCTTGGGACGGATGGATGAGGTGACGGAAGTGTTCTCGCTGGAACAGATCCTTCCCGCCCCGGGGCAGGGGGCCATCGCGGTGGAGATCCGCGAGGAGGATGAGGCGGCGCGCACACTGGTGGAACGGTTGAACCATCCCCCGACCTGGTGGGCGGTGAAGGCGGAGCGGGCGTTCCTCCGGGCGCTGGGAGGCGGCTGTCGGGTTCCGATCGCGGCGTACGGCTCGCTGGAGAACGGTCGCTTGGTGCTGGAAGGACGGATCGCCGCGTTGGATGGCACCTGGATGATCCGGGACCGGATCGAGGGTCCCCCGGAGATGGCGGAGGCCCTGGGCGAGATCCTGGCGGAGCGGATGAAGGCGGCAGGACCACTCCAGGAGGACGGGGAATGAGCGGCCTGCCCTTGGAGGGTTGTCGCGTCCTGATCACCCGCCCGCGTCGAGCGGCAGAGGAGCTGGCGGATCGACTTCGATCCCTGGGGGCGATCCCGCTCCTGTTGCCGGTGATTGAGATCCAACCGCCACTGGATCCCCAACCACTGGAGGAGGCGGTTCGCCAAGCTTCCACCTTCGACTGGATCCTCTTCACCAGCGCGAACGGGGTGCACGCCTTCATGGCCCGCCTGCAGGCGGCGGGCAGTTCCCCTCCGGATCTGGCCCGGGTCCGCATCGGGGCGATCGGCCCGGCGACGGCCCGGGCCCTTCGGGGATATGGACTGCGGGTCGATTTCCTGCCTACGGTCTACCTCTCGGAAGCGATCGCGGATGAGCTGGGGGATGTGACGGGCCGCCGCATCCTGCTCCCCCGGGCGGATATCGCCCGCCGGGCCCTGGCGGAGCGCCTACGGGCCCGCGGGGCGGAGGTCGTGGAGGTAACGGCTTATCGGGTGACGATGGGGGGAGATCCGGAGTCCTTGCGGACGGCGCTCCAGCCTCGGCCGCATCGCGTCGCCTTGACCAGCCCCTCGACCGCCCGCGCGCTGGCCGGGCTCCTCGAGCAACTGGGGGAATCGGTTCCTCCGGCCGACCTCCCCGCGGTGTGCATCGGGCCGGTGACCGCATCGGAAGCCATGGCCCTCGGCTTCCCGATTGTGGCGATCGCGCGAGAACACAGCCAGGAAGGTCTCATCCGGGCGCTGATCGAGAGCTGGAAGAGGGAATCTTGAGCTGTAGGACCTTCCTCCACTGCAAACAGAGGTCGTTCTGGGATTTCTGTGTGGGGCGGGCCGCTGACGCGGCCCGCCCCACACAGAAAATCTGCCTGAAAGGCTTGGTTTGCAGGCCCTGCTCGATTTTTTATCCATCCCTTTTTCATCTTTGCAACAGAGCAGCAAGGAGTTTCCAAGATCCCCCTGGGAGGTGAGAGATGGCAGAGGTTCTCACGCGGACCGTTGTGGAGCCAACGGATCGCTTGCGGCGCTTGCGTCGCACGGAGGGGCTGCGGGCGCTGGTTCGGGAAACCCGCCTGGCCCCGGAGGATCTCATCTACCCGCTGTTTGTGCGGCCCGGTCAAAACGTTCAGGAGCCCATCCCTTCCATGCCGGGCCAGTTCCGGTTCACCGTCGACCGCCTGGACGCCGAGATTGAGGAGGTGGTCCGCCTGGGGATCCGGGCGGTCTTGCTCTTCGGGCTGGCCGCGCGGAAGGATCCGGAGGCCCGCGAGGCCTACGAGGAGGATGGCGTCGTGCCCCAGGCGATCCGACGGATCAAAGCCATCGCGCCG
>DATMAC010000328.1:0-4961 GCA_035573655.1 Thermoflexus sp. | reverse complement strand
GGCTGGGCCGGGGGCCGAAGGCCCCCGGCCCAGCCCCGGCTCTCTACAAAGGGACCTCTTACCCCGGGTGCGCGAGGGACCATGCGTGGACCCAGTCCACCAAACGGGCTACCGTGTCAGGTGGGGTCTCCGGGAGGAGGCCATGGCCGGTGTTGAAAATATGGCCGGGCCGGCCCCCGGCCTGGCGGAGGACTCGGGCAGCGTGCTCGACCACGACCTCGAAAGGGGCCAGCAGCACCGCCGGATCCAGATTCCCTTGAATAGCCACCGAATCCCCTAAGCGGGACCACGCCGTGTCCAGGGGTATCCGCCAATCCACCCCGATCACTGTCCCCCCCGCCTCGGCCAGTTCCTCCAGCAGGGCCGCCGTCCCCACCCCGAACAGGATCACAGGGATCCCCAGCGGCTGCAGGGTTTCCGTGAGGCGCCGCAGATAGGGCCGCACAAACGTCCGGTAATCCAAGGGGTTCAGCACCCCGAGCCAGCTCTCGAAGATCTGCAGGGCATGCACCCCTGCGGCGACCTGAGCCCGAGCATAGCGGCTCAGGCTCTCCGTCAGGACCTCCATGAGGGCGTGCCAGGTCCCCGGCTCGCTGAACATCAGGGCGCGGACCCGGGCGAAGTCCCGGGAGGCCCGCCCTTCCACCAGATAGCAGGCCATCGTGAACGGCCCCCCTACGAACCCGATCAGCGGCACGCGGAGCTCCGCCCGCAAGATGCGGATGGCCTCCAGCACGAAGGGAAGGTCCGTCTCCGGCTCCAGCGGTCGCAGGCGGTGGACATCCGCGGTCCGTCGGACAGGGGATTCAACCACCGGTCCGGTCCCTTCCTCCAACGCGAGGGACACTCCCATCCCCAGGAGGGGGAGGCTGAGATCGGAGAACAAGATGGCCGCGTCCACCTCGAAGCGGCGGAGCGGCATACGGGTGATCTCCACTGCCAGCTCAGGCTGTCGGCAGAGCTCTAAGAAGCCATAGCGCTCCCGCAGCGCTCGATATTCCGGAAGGTATCGGCCTGCCTGGCGCATGAACCAGACGGGGGTGGCATCCACCGGCTCTCGACGGCAGGCCCGTAGGAACCGGTCGTTAAACGCCGCCACGGCCCACCTCCTGGAACGCCGCCCGGGCCGCCCGGATCGTCCGTTCGATATGGGCCTCCGTATGGGCGGCGGAGACGAACCATGCCTCCAGCGGGGAGGGAGGGAGGTAGATCCCACGCTGGAGCATGGCATGGAAGAACCGGGCGTAGCGGGCGCGATCGGTGGATGCGGCGGTGGCATAGTCGACCACCTCCCGCTCGGTGAAGAACACGCTGAGCATGGAGCCTACCCGATGGATCCGAACCGGAACGCCCGCTCGCTCCGCCGCGTCCCGCAGGCCCTCGGCAAGGTGGGCGGACCGTTCCTCCAGTTGTTGATAGAGGGCGGGGGTGAGCTGCTCGAGGGTCGCCCGCCCGGCGATCATGGAGAGCGGGTTGCCCGACAGGGTCCCGGCCTGATACACCGGTCCCAAGGGCGCCGCCAGGTCCATCAGCTCCCGTCGGCCCCCGTAGGCCCCGATCGGGAGCCCGCCCCCGATGATCTTCCCCAGGCAGGTCAAATCCGGCTCCACGCCGTAGAGGGCCTGCGCGCCACCTCGCGCGACCCGGAAGCCGGTGATCACCTCATCGAAGATCAGCAACGCCCCGTGCTGGCGGGTGAGGGCCCGCAGCCCTTCCAGGAAGCCCGGCGCCGGCGGCACCACCCCCATATTCCCTGCCACCGGCTCCACGATCACCGCGGCGATCTGCTGGGGGAACTGCTCAAAAAGGGCAGCGACGGCCTCCAAGTTGTTGTAGGGCGCCACCAAGGTGTGCTGGACCCACGCCTCGGGCACCCCGGCGCTGTCCGGAAGCCCGAACGTCGCCACCCCGGATCCCGCCCGGGCGAGGAGGAAATCCGCGTGGCCGTGGTAGCCGCCCTCGAACTTAACGATCCGGGCACGCCCCGTGGCCGCCCGGGCCACCCGCAGCGCGCTCATCGTCGCTTCCGTCCCCGAGTTCACAAATCGAATTTTTTCGATGGAAGGGAAGGCCTCCCGAATGCGCCGGGCCAGGTCGATCTCCGCTTCGATGGGGGCGCCGTAGCTGGTGCCCCGACGGACCGCCTCGCGGAGGGCGCGGACGACCGCCGGGTGGGCGTGGCCCAAGATCAGAGCGCCCCACGAGCCCACGTAGTCGATGTAGCGGTTGCCATCGACATCCTCCAGGATCGCCCCACGGCCTCGGGCGATGAACCGAGGCGTCCCTCCGACCGCGCGGAAGGCCCGCACCGGGCTGGAGACGCCTCCCGGCATGAGCTCCTGAGCGATGGCGTAAAGCTGCTCGGATCGTTCGGTCCGCACGGGATCGCTCCTCCCAAGTCGGATAGCTGAGGCATGGATGGCTTTCTTATCCCGCATAAACGTCGGCGGTCGCCGGTTCCGGCTGATACGGGCACAGCGGATCGCTCTCCAACGGGTCCTGGGTGTAGGCGTAGGCCCGGGCGCGGGAACCGCCGCACACTGCGCGGAACGGACAGCGCCCGCACTTGCCCTTCAAGGCGTTCGGATCCCGCAGGGCCTGGAACACCGGATGGGTCCGGTAGATCGTCACGGGATCCTCATATCGCACATTCCCTAACGCGAGGGGCAGAAAGCCGGCGGGATAGATCTCCCCGATATGAGAGATGAACATAATCCCGTTGCCATCCCGTACCCCGAACCCTCGTCGCGCCGATGGAGGCGCGTGCCGGCCCTCCCGCTGCAGAACCACCCGCCGGTAGTGATGCGCCTCCGTCGTTTTGATCTCGAAGGGAACTTGAGGAGCCAAATCGATCAACCAGTGCATCAACTGCTCGCTCTCCTCGGGCGAGATCTCCCGCAGGAGCCGCCCGCGGCCGGTGGGGATCAGGAAGAAAAGGCTCCACCGGCGCGCCCCCAGGGCGGCCACCCGCTCGGCGATCGCCGGCAGATCCGACAGGGTCTCGGCACAAACCAGCGTGTTGATCTGAAGGGGAAGGCCGACCGCGGTCGCCCATCGGGCCGCCCGCACCGTCTGATCGAAACTCCCGGGGACACCGCGCAGCCCGTCGTGGCGTGCCGCATCGGAGCCGTCGAGGCTCAGGGCCAGCATCCAGATCCCGGCTTCCTTCAGCCGAGCGATCACTGCCTCCGTCAGCGCATAGGTGCCGCTGGGGGTGAGGGCCACGGTGAACCCCAGGCTCCGGGCGTAGGCGATGAGGTCGAACAAATCGGGGCGTTTCAGCGGATCGCCGCCGGTGAGGACCAGATGGGGCATGGGATCCCCGAAGGCGGTCAGGCGTTCCAAGAGCGTGAAGCCCTCCGCGGTCGAGAGCTCCCGCGGGTCGCGCCAGGGGATCGCCTCCGCGCGACAGTGCCGGCAGGCGAGATCGCACGCCCGCGTCAGCTCCCAGTAAATCAACAGCGGCCGCTCATCGTAGCGCATCTCCACCTCCCTAAACGATCGAACTTTCCGCCCAGCGGGCGTCCCGCTCAACCCAGGAGCGTCCACATCTCCTCCGGCGTCCGATGGATCGCCGTGAAGATCGGCGTGTCCCGCCGGGTGTATCGACGCACCTCCGTGCTGCGCAGGGCCTGAACCAAATCGGAGAACAGAACCAGGTCCTCGGTCTCATACACCACCACCCACTCCTGATCCTGCAAGCCGAAGGAATAAAGCAGCCACTGCCGGATTGACGGATACTGTTTTCCAATCCGGATGTGCTCGTTCATCATCCCCTGGCGGGCCTCTTTGCTCATCAGAAACCAGTCTGTGGTTTTCACGAAGGGGTAAAGGATCAGGTACGGCTTACGGTCTCCGTCAAAGGGATCGATCTCTTGAGGGGAACGCCCGGAGGCGTAGATGGAGGGACGGGTGAAGCCCCAGAGGGTGAGGACAGGCAGAAACAACGTCCGGCAACCGTTGACGGCGCGGGCGAACCGCTCGAAGAAGCGAGCGGGGATGCCCGTCTCCTCCACCGGCTCCGCGCTCCAGATCAGCAGATCCGCATCGACATGGCTGGGGAAAACCTGATAGAGATGAACCCGCGTCGCGACGCGCCCCAGCCGCTCCCACCAGGCCGCCGCCTGGTCTCGCCGCTGAGCCGCCGGCAGCGCCCAAAACGCCTCGCTCAAGCGGAAGAAGGCGAAATGCCCCAAAACCGTTTGCTCCATCGCTGCGCTTACCTCCCCGGGTTTTGGTAGATCCGAAGATGCCTTTAGGCGCGCCGGTTGAAAAAGGGCGAGGCGGGGGCCTCAACCCCGCAGCCGGCGCGCGACCTCCTTCGCGAAGTACGTGATGATGAGATCGGCCCCCGCCCGCTTGATCGCCGTGAGGATCTCCATCACCGCCCGCGCCTCATCCAGCCACCCCAACTGCGCCGCCGCCTTCACCATGCTGTATTCCCCGCTCACGTTGTAGGCCGCGATCGGATGGTCAAACCGCTCCCGGGCCCGGCGGATCACATCCAAATAGGCTAAGGCGGGCTTGACCATCACGATGTCCGCCCCCTGGGCGATGTCCCGCTCGATCTCCCGCAAGGCCTCCCGAGCGTTCGGGGGATCCATCTGATAGCTGCGGCGGTCGCCGAAGCGCGGGGCGGAATCCGCCGCTTCCCGGAACGGCCCGTAGAAGGCGGAGGCGAACTTGGCCGAGTAAGCCATGATCCCGACATGGGAGAAACCCGCTTCATCGAGGGCTTCGCGGATCGCCCGCACCTGGCCGTCCATCATGGCGCTGGGGGCGACCAGGTCCGCGCCGGCCGCCGCGTGGGCCAACGCCATGCGGGACAGGACGGGCAAGGTGGCGTCGTTGTCCACCTCCCCATCCCGGACGATGCCGCAGTGCCCGTGATCGGTGTAGGCGCATACACAAACATCCGTGATCACCACCAGCTCCGGCGCGATGGCTTTGATCCGTCGGAT
>DATMAC010000327.1:0-2907 GCA_035573655.1 Thermoflexus sp. | reverse complement strand
ATCAAAATATTTTTTGGGGGTGGAGCCGCGCGCCGGAGGCACGCGGCTCCACCCCAAAGCCCCCCGACGGAAACTCCGGATTAGCCCAGTTCCATTCCGTTCGGAGTGCCCGTCAGGAAGCGGAAGGACCCTACCCACTGGATCCCCCTCCCCACGGCCGTGGAAACGGGCGCTAATGAAATTTACAAAACGAACTCCCCTATGGGGGTTTGGGGCCGAGCCGCGCTCCTTCGGCGAATCCCATAAGTTGACGAGCTCGCTTTTTCACTTTAATCTTTACAAGTAAAGCGCTTTATTCATCATAAGTTGGAGAGGAAGGCAATGAAGAGGATCTATCTGGCGTTGGCTTTTCACAACCATCAACCGGTCGGGAACTTCGATTGGGTTTTTGAGGAGGCCTATCGTCGGGCCTACGAGCCCATGATCGCCGCCTTAGAGCGTCATCCAGGGGTCCGAGTGGCCCTTCATTACACCGGGCCGCTCAGGGACTGGCTGCAGACCCATCGACCGGACTTCTTCCCACGGGTCCGCCGCCTGGTGGAGCGGGGCCAGGTGGAGATCATGGCCGGTGCCTACTACGAGCCGATCCTGGCCATCATCCCGGATGCGGACAAAGAAGGCCAGATCCGCAAGCATATCGAATCCGTGCGGATAGATTTCGGAGTCGAACCGACCGGCTTCTGGCTGGCGGAGCGGGTTTGGGAACCTCACCTGCCCATCCCGCTGGCTCGCGCGGGCATTCAATACACCATCGTGGATGATACCCATTTCAAGTGGGTCGGGCTGACCGATGAGGATCTCTTCGGATATTATGTGACGGAGGAGTTGGGCTATCCCCTGAAGATCTTCGGCACGTCCAAACACCTGCGCTATACGATCCCCTGGGCGACCGTTCAAGAAGTGATCGACTGGCTGCGGGAACAGGCCGAGCGACCATTGCCTCCCGGCGCCCCACCCCGGGTGGCGGTGATGGGGGACGATGGGGAGAAGTTCGGTCTGTGGCCGGGGACCGATGTCCACTGCTGGGACCACGGATGGATCGAGGCCTTCTTCACCGCCATCGAGGAGAACGCCGACTGGCTCATCTCCATCCCGCCCGGCGAGTACGCGAAGCGCTTTCCACCCCTCGGCCGGATTTACCTTCCCACCGCTTCTTACGATGAGATGAGCGAATGGGCCCTGCCGCCGGAGGTCTCCGCCGCGCTTACGGATCTCAAGCATCAATTGCAGGCCGAAGGGCGCACGGATCTTCTCCGGTTCATCCGGGGAGGGTTCTGGCGGGTTTTCCTGGCCAAATACCCCGAGGTCAACCAGATGCACAAGAAGATGCTCTGGGTCAGCCGTAAGGCCTGGGCCCTTCCGGATCCCGAACGCCGGGCGGAGGCTTTAGACCATGTATGGGCCGGTCAGTGCAATTGCCCCTACTGGCACGGGGTGTTCGGTGGCGTGTATCTCTTCCACATCCGCGAGGCGAACTATCAACACCTGATCACCGCCGAGGCCTTGGTGGACGAAAGCCGCTACGGGGAAGGGCCTTGGGCGTATGTCGAGCGCTTGGATTTCGATGCGGACACCCAGGAAGAGATCGTGATCGGGACGCCGGATCAGTGGCTCTTGATCAGCCCCCATTTGGGCGGTCAGCTCCTGGAATGGGACCGTCGGGATGTGGCCCTGAACTTATTGAATGGGATGACCCGACATCGGGAGGGCTATCATCGAGTGCTGCAAGAGGCGGCCGCTCGCGGGGAGATCGTGCAAGCCGGTCAGGAAGGCCGCTTGGAGAGCATCCATACCCACCGGGTGCGGGTGAAAGAACCGGGCCTCGAAGAGCGGTTGATCGTGGATTGGTATCGTCGCACCGGATTGATCGATCATATCATGGCTCCGGACACGTCGCTGGAGGCCTTTTATCGGGCGCAGTATGCGGAGTGGGGGGATTTCGTCAATCAACCTTACACGCTGCTGGCCATTCAAACGGACCCCCATCCCCGGGTGATCCTCCGTCGGGATGGCCACGTTTGGGATCCAGAGGGCCCGAAGCCCTTGCGTCTGGAAAAGATCGTAGAGGTCTTCCCAGACCGGCCGATCATGCGAGTCTCTTATTCCCTGACCCCGATGGGCCTCTCGCCCATCCACGCCCGGTTCGGCGTCGAGATCAATTGGGGGATGTCCGGAGGCGACAGCGAGAAAGCCTACACGGTATGGCCGGATGGGGAGTTACGTCCCTTCGCGACGATGGAGGAACTTCCCGAATCCGATGAGCTGGCGGTCGTCCATGAATGGTGGGGGCGGATCGTCATCCGCCTGAGCCAACCGGCCGCCTGGTGGCAATTTCCCGTGGAAGCGATCTCGAACTCGGAGGCTGGCTTCGAACGGGTATACGAAGGAACCAGCCTGACCGCCCACTGGCTCCTGTCCCTGGATCCAGGAGAAAGCTGGGAGGCCACTCTGGAGTTCGAGCTGGCTTGAACAGGCCGCATGTTGGCCAGGACATCGGTGCCTTGAGGAATAGGCGGGGTGCGGGCCGCGGACGCGGCCCGCACCCCGCGTTATGGAGTTAAACGCGGTTATTTCCTACGAAAGCTATTGCGAAAATTTCTTGATTAACCGTTTTCTATTGACACCTCCCCTTCACAATGGCTACAGTGATCTATGCGAGATCCTGAGGGAGGTATCCGATGCGCTTTGCGCTTTCTCGGTTTACCGTCATCGCGCTTTTGCTAGGGATCGGGGCCGCGTGCGCCCCGCGACAGGCATCACCGACCCGGTTGGTCATCGCGGTCCAACCGACCTTCGCGGTCTCGGAGATCCAGGAGAAGGCGCGGCCGCTGGAGCAATATCTGGAGCAGCGTCTGGGGCCGGGCGTGGATGTGGAGATTTATGTGCCCCTGAGCCAGGCGGGGGTAG
>DATMAC010000326.1:0-2917 GCA_035573655.1 Thermoflexus sp. | reverse complement strand
TCACAGAAAATTTCATCTTCGCAACAAAGCACCCTAAGGCGATTTGACCGCTTTTCAATAGGGGAAGCACCCTGCCTGCTTTCCAACACGGCCCTCAACGGCATAACTCCTGCTCCGGAGGAAACATGACCGAGCCGATGATTGGAGTGCCCTGGGGGATCCTGGGGTTCCTATTGGTCCTGAGCCCTTTGATTTTCTTCCACGAGTTAGGGCATTTGTTAACCGCAAAGCTGGGTGGAGTTGCGGTCGAGGAGTTTGGGTTGGGTTTCCCCCCACGCCTGGTGACCTTGGGGCGTTGGGGGGAGACGGTGCTTTCCATCAACGCGATTCCCTTTGGGGGATTTGTGCGCTTGCGGGGGGAGGACGACCCGGATGTCCCTGAGGGATTCGCCGCCCGGCCATGGCCCTGGCGCTTGTTGATCCTGGCCGCGGGCCCATTGATGAACATGATCGTGGCCTGGATCGTTCTGATCCTGGTCTTCCTGCTGGGGGTTCCCACGCCCCAAGTGCAGATCCAAGGGGTGTCCCCAGGTTCGCCGGCCGCCCAGGCCGGGTTACAGCCTGGAGATCTGATCCTGGCGATGAATGGGGTATCGGTCTCCACGATCGAGGATGTGCGCACCATCGCCCAGGCCCATCGAGGCCAGACGGTCACCTTGCGGATCCGCCGGGATGGCCTGGAGCGGGAGGTCTCGGTGTATGTGCGACCGGATCCCCCTCCTGGCCAAGGGGCGATGGGCGTGATCATCGCCACGGTGCCGGATTACAGCCGGATCCAGCGCTTTGGGGCCTTGGAGGCGGCGGCCCGGGGCACGGCGACTTTCGCCGCCCTGACCGGGCAGCTCTTCAGCCTTCCAGGACGGATTATTCTGGGGCTTGTCCCCCCGGGTGTGCTTCAGCCTGCCGGCCCCGTCCGGATCGGCGCGGAGGCGGGTGAGGCGCTCCAGACCAGCGTGCAGGTCGGCTCGCCGGATGTGTTCCTCACATTTGCTGCGCTGATCAGCCTGGCGCTCGCTTTCACCAATCTGCTGCCGATCCCCGCCCTGGATGGGGGGCGGATCCTGTTTGTGCTGGTGGAAGCCATTCGGGGCCGCCGGGTGGATCCTCGACGGGAGCGGGCGATCCATTTGGCTGGGTTCCTCTTTCTTCTGATGCTTCTCGCTTTCCTCACCATCCGGGAGATCGGCGAGCTCTCCCGGGTGACGTCTCCATAGCATGAGGGCCCCTTCTAAAGGCGGGGGGTTGCGACAGGCAACCTCTACCGCGCTGGATTTTCACTGCTGGCTTGTCGATGCGAGCGGGCAATTTCTAGAAGACCTGAGCTTTCAATTCGGGAAGCGCCATGGATCGACCGGTTGTGGCCACGACGTTCTATGTGCGTTACGCGGAGACCGACCAGATGGGCATCGTGCACCATAGCGCCTATCTGATCTGGTTTGAAGAGGGGCGCAGCCAATATATGCGCGCCTGTGGGGCGGACTACGCGGAGATCGAGCGGAGCGGGGCGCTGTTCGCCGTGGTGGAAGCGCACGCCCGCTACGAAGCCCCCGCTCGTTACGGCGAGCGGATCACGGTGCGCACCTGGGTGGAGGAGGTTCGGAGCCGGACCATCACGTTCGGTTACGCCGTGCATAATGCGGATACCGGACAACGCTTGGTCACCGGGTGGACGAAGCATGTTTGCTTGGATCGCAACGGCCGGGTGATCGCGATCCCGGAGTTATGGCGGGATCTCCTGGCCCGGGGGCCGCGGGTCGACACGTTCGGTGACCAGCGGGTCTGGGTGGAAACATAAGGGGATGGCTGCTCGCCTCGCATTTCTTCTCTTCTCTTCAAATCAACCAGGAGGTGCGTGGCATGGAATATCGAACGCTCGGACGAACGGGCCTGAAGGTTTCAGCGCTCTGTCTCGGGACGATGACGTTCGGTTGGACGGCGGATGAGCCCATGGCGCATCGGATCCTGTCAGCGGCCGTCGATGCGGGGATCAACTTCATCGACACCGCTGACATCTACCCTTACTGGGCGCCGGGCGCGTGGGCGGGGCGCACCGAGGAGATCATCGGCCGCTGGCTGAAGGGACAGCGACGGGAGGCTTTGGTGATCGCCACGAAAGTGCGCGGCCCGATGGGCTCGGGCCCTAACGACCAAGGCCTCTCCCGGAAGCATATTTTCGAGGCGGTGGAGGGCAGCCTCCGTCGCCTGGGCACGGATTACATCGATCTGTACCAGGTTCACTGGCCGGATCCGGAGACGCCCCTCGAGGAGACCCTGCGCGCCCTGGATGATCTGGTGCGCCAAGGCAAGGTGCGCTATATCGGGGCTTCCAACTTCCCCGCTTGGCTGCTCTGTAAGGCGCTGTGGATCAGCGACAAATACGGATGGGCCCGTTTCGACAGCTTGCAGCCGCATTACAACCTGTTGCATCGGGCGGAGTTCGAGCGGGAGCTGATGGCCCTGTGCCGGGATCAAGGCTTGGGGGTGATCCCTTACAGCCCACTGGCCAGCGGGTTTCTCACCGGGAAATACCAACGCGGGGCGCCGCCCCCTCCAGGCAGCCGTGGGGCGATCAGCGAGTGGCTCCGACGTTACCTCCAGAATGAGCGGGCGTGGCAGGTTCTGGAGGAGGTCAAGCGGATCGCGTCCGAGCTCGGCCGGACGCCATCCCAGATCGCCCTGGCGTGGTTGCTGAGCAACCCGGTGGTCACCAGCCCGATCATCGGGGTCAGCACTGTGGAGCAGCTCTCGGAGCTCCTGGGGGCGGTGGGCTGGCCCCTCCCGGAGGAGGTTAAGCGGCATCTGGACGCGCTCACGGCCTGGCATGAAGAATGAAAATGCATCCTCAGGGCGCATCTGAAAGAGCGCGGATAGCGGGATGAACCGTGGGGATTTGGGGCGAGCGGGGTGCCTTGGGCAC
>DATMAC010000325.1:0-21836 GCA_035573655.1 Thermoflexus sp. | reverse complement strand
GGGCGGAGCCGCGCGCCTTCGGCGCGCGGCTCCGCCCCCAAAGTCCCCCGACGGAAACTCCGGATACCCGGATGGGCATCGCGTGAGAAAGACGGAATCGTGACGTGGCTTCCTAACGTCTTTTAGAGTTACGCCGTTCATCGCCCGCCAGAAGGAGAAGAGCCCTGCGAAACGGGCGCCGGAGCGCTCCTTGACGGAACAACCCGTTTATGGCCCCTCGATCCGCAACGTATACGGCGCGGGCTCCGTGGTGAACCGGGCAAGGGCCGAAAGGGCCAGGACCACGCGGCGGTCCGGGCCTCCCTCCAAAGTCCATGCCCCCCGTCCGTCCTCCCCCACCGGGAGGCGCTCGATCCGGACCGTTCCATCGGATCGGACGCGCAGGATCTGCAGGGCGAAACGAACGGGGACCCGTGGGGCGACCCGGGCCCAGCCCTCGGCGACCCACCCAGCCTCCTCTTCCGCCCCATCCCGGAAGCCGATCTCCGGGATCTCGATGGCATCCAGGGCCACCCCCGGCCGGTTGACCGCGTCATCTGTCACCACCTCAAACCGGAGCAGGATCACCTGGCCTGCGTAGGGCGTGAGATCCACCGTTTCCGTGATCCAGCGCGGTCCTCCCTTCCCCCCGCTGATCCCCGTGTAGCCCCACCCCAGGTTGTTGTGGTTGGGGTTCGCGTCGGTCCCCGACGGGGTCCGCAGAATCGTCCAGCGCTGTCCACCATCGGTGGAGACGCTCACGTAGGCGTAGTCCCAGTCCTGCTCCAGGTCATACCAAATCCGGTAACGCAGGGTGGCCCGACGCACCCCTCGTAGGTCAATCTCCCGGGTCAAGCGGGGATCCCCTTCATCCCCTCGCACCGCATACCAGAAGCGGTGCCCCTCAAAGGGGGTCGCGGCGACCAGGGGCAAGGTGGGGGTTCCCTGGAAAACCAAACGCAGCGCCTCGCCGGCGGGGAGCTCGATGTAATCGGTGGCGTAGGGGAAGACGGATTCCCGGATCTCCTGGGGCGTACGCCGGACGGTGGCTACCTGATGGGGCTCCGGAAGCCGCAGGGCCCGATACCGGGGGCCATCCGAAAGATCCATATGGTCGAGGAAGTTGGCCGCCACCCACTCCAAGAAAAATTCATCCGCATCCATCCCGGCTCCGATCTCTTGCAGCACGTGATCCACCGCGGACAGCCCGTTCTCCGGATGGGCCACCAGACGGCGGGTGGCCTCTTCCCCGAAGCGTTCCAGGAAATACTCTAAGAAGAGGAAGGCCGCTCCGTAGTGTTCCGCGTTCCCCTCCTCGTGAGGCGCCCAGGTGTTGAGCTGGGTATCGGGCTGGGAAAGGAACGCCGTCTCGAAGCCGCCTCCGCGATAGCCGCTCAGGAACGCGGCAAGCTCCGAGGCCCCCTCGTTCAGCCAGGTTTCCTCGTTGCGATCGCTATACCAGTGGATCATATGTTGGAATTCGTGGGCGAGGACCCCGTTGTAGAACTCCGAGTTCACCCGCACCGCATCCAAGTTAATGTAAAACATCTCCGCCTCATTGGAATCCGAGCGCACCGCCCGGGGGAATTCGTCCTTGCTGGCGTAATAGCCGGCCACGCTCCCCATCCCCGCCGCGTGAAGCACCACGAGGCGCGGATCGCAATCCACCCCTGGGGTCCACTCGCTTCCAAAGAAAGAACGGACCGTGGGATAGATCCGCCCCTCGAAGGCCTCCGCCGCGGCTTCCAGGCTGGCCTGGCTCACCCGGCGGCCTTCTTCCACCCACATATACAGGTGGGGGGTCTTCACCCGCAGGACGGCGGTCACTGTGAATGTTTCGTTTGTGTCGTTGTTCGAGACCATAAAGGTCCGCCGCGCCCCCACCGGGAGATCCCCCTCCCCTCGGCATGCGGTCGCGGGGGTCTCCGGCGGCAATCCCCGATACCGCACCGCCAGATCCCGCAGGTCCCGGATCGGCAGATCCGTCTCTAAGAGGAGCTGGAGGGTTTCCTCCGCCTCCTGGCGGCTCGCCCCGGCCGGCGTCGGCGTCACGGCCGGGGTCGCGGTCCACTGCGGCGAAGGGGTGGGGGTCGTGGTGGGAGGCCGCGAGCGTTCTCGCCCCCCGCACCACCCGCCGCCAAGGGCCAGCCCGAGGGCCAGCGCGAACATCGCCATCCGTTTCACGCATCGCCTCCCCACCTCGAAGATCCCATCAGCCCACACCGTTCATGATAGCCCACATGGCGGCGGCTTGGACGTGGGCTTTGGACATCCATCAGTTGTGATTGCTCTGTTGCAAACAACATGAGGAGATTATCCTAACCCAGAGGGATGAGCTTTTGATTCGTGGACTTTCTGTGATGGATGGGCCGCGTACGCGGCCCATCCATCACAGAAAGTTTTATCTTTGCAACAAAGCAAGTTGTGATGCTCACGCCCTCATAGTCGGAGCTCTTGAACTTAAGATGTTTCAAACCATTGGAGTTGATACGATTTGAAGTTGTATGTTAAAATTTTTAAGGATTCATAACTCTCGAGCTGACCGATAGCGGTAGGACACCGGTCCGCCAACCGTCCCGATCGGCCCGAAAACCGATGGATCACCGGAGGGGCTGGCGATGGCGAGTATCCCGCTTTCCATGCTTTGGGAGGGGCTTGAGCCAGGGGACTGGGTGATCTATACCGAATCCGGGGACGCCCGCCAACGTTGGATCCTCGATTCGATGTTTCACATCCTTGCGCAGAGAGGCTATCGGCTGATCCTCCTGGAACACACAGGGATCTGCGAGAAGGATCCGCCGGGTTTCCTGAATGTCTACCGCCTGAATGCCCCCCGATGGGATCTCCCACTGCTTGAAGCCCTGGAGCATATCCTGAGGGAACACGCATCCCCAGCGGTGATCCTCGCGGAGGATCTAGCGGAATGGCTTCATGAAGATCCTTCCCACTGGACCCTCGTGGAGCGCCTCCTCCAGGGCGCGCCAGCGCTCTGGATCGTCATCGCTCGGGACCAGCCGGGCCGGCCAGACCCCGTCTGGATGTTCGAGCCATCCGCCCGGCTGGTCCTGATGCCGGCCTCCGGATCGCCGGGCGCGCCCGTGGTCGCCTGGGTTCGGAGGGCCATCGGATCCCTGGCGCCGGGGTTCTATCGAGCGCATCCCCCGCCGACTGCCCGGCTGGAGACCCTGTTTCTGAGCTCCCAAAACCTTGAGGCGATGGGTGGAGCGGAATCCCACCATCAAGGTGAACGCGCTTCCATAAACCCGCCGGCTGATCCTTCCCTGCGGAAGAATCGCAGCTTGGAACAGCATCTCGCGCTCATCCGTCAGATGCTCACCAGGGCCCAAGAGGCCACGGATCTTCCATCTTTTCTGAACGCACTGATCCGGGAACTGGTGGAGCGGTTGGGCTTCGATCGGGGGGCCATCACCTTGCTCCGCGAGGGGGTTCTGGAGATCATCGCCGAACATCGGACCCATGGCGGCCCCTCAGCTCTGAGGGAACGCATCTCCCTGCAAGACGATCCCCTTTCCGCCACGATCATCGCAACCGGCCGTCCGTTGGTTCTCAGCGATGTGCAGAACGGAGCGCCTTTCGGGAGCTCCAAGCCCCTCATCCAGCGCCTGAGGATCCGCTCCATAATCATCGTCCCTCTGATCGCTCGCGGGAAGGTCATCGGAACCATCGGTTTGGATGCGGTGACGCAGCCTCGATCCTTCGACGAGGTGGAGGTCGAGCTGATCCAGACCATCGCCGCAGCGGTCGCTGGATTCATCGAGCGGATGCAGTGGCTGGAGGAGGCTCAACGCCGGGCCCGCGTGCTCCAGACGCTCCATAACATCCTGCGTGAAGCAATCGCATCCACCGAGCTTCGGCGCTTTATGGAAGGCGTCCTGAAGCACATCTGCGCAGCGCTTGATCTTCCCTTCGGCGGGATATGGATCGGCGAACAAATTGTTGTACATGGAATTAATACCGATCAGCTCGCGTTCATCCTTGAAGCGGCCCGAGAGGCCCGCTACTCCCTCCCTCATGTGGTGGATCCGATCCCCGATCACGCCGCGATGCCGCCCTCCCCACTGCGCAACGCCCTCCTGCAACTCGGGATCCGGGCGACCCTCTCCGCGCCCATCTACAGCGAAGGTCAACCGGTCGGCGGCCTGGCCGTGGGCCGCCCTCGGCCGCATGTGTGGTCCGCTGAGGAGAGCGCGCTACTGGATATGGTAGCGAAGGAGCTCGGGCTGGCAATGGCGCGCATCCAGGCCTACCAGAGCCTGCGGATATTCTACGCCCTGTCCGATGCGCTGTCATCGCTCCATCATCCGGAGCCGGCCCTGGAGACCGCCCTGGAAGCCTTCCGGGTCCAGCTGAACGCCTCCCGGATCTGTATCTACACACCCGATCCGGAGCGCTCGGGGCAGCTCATCGCATGGGTTTGCGCCGGGATGCCTTCCCCATCTCCCACCGACCGGGTTCGATGGGAGGCGCCCATCTGGATCCGCCAGGCGCTCCAGAAGGGAGAGATCTGGCTGGAGGATTGCCGTGCTCAATTCCCCGAGGCGCCCGACCAGGCCCTCGCCCTGCTCCCGCTGCAGGCCGATCAGACGTTCCTCGGCCTTCTCGAAATCGCCTGGGCGACTCCTCGGGTCTTCGATGAATCCCTGCGCGCCATGGTGAGGCGGGCGGCCTCGATCCTGGCGTCCGGCATGCTGAACCTTCACCTGTGGAAGGAGCTTCAGGCGCGTGTCCGCCAGCTGGAAACCCTCAACCGGGCCCTGGAGCAAGCCTTGGTGGCCCGGGAGCAGATGATCCAGAACGTCTCCCATGAGCTGCGAACCCCCTTGGCGGTCATCCAGGGGTATCTGGAGCTCATGGACCAGGAAGCCCTCGGCCCGCTCACCTCGGACCAGCGGCAGGCCCTGGAGGTCATGCGGGAGCGCCTGAACGTCCTGATCCGCTATGTGGAGCTCCTCCTGGCCCTGCAGGAGATCCGCGCCGGCGCTCGCTCTTTGAGCTTCCTGGATCTGCGGCAGCTCACCCAGATGGTGTGTCAGGTTTATCGAACGCGGATCGATCCCCACCGCCATTCCCTTCACGTCTATATGCCGGACCATCCGGTGTGGGTGCTGGGCGAGAGCCAGTTGCTGCTTCTGGCCCTCTCAGAGCTCCTGGAGAACGCCGTCAAGTTCTCCCCTCACGGAGGGGCCATCCACATCTCCCTCCAGGTGCAGGGGAACGAAGCGTGCCTTCAGGTTCGCGATGAAGGGGTCGGCATCCCGCCTGAAGCGCTCCCGCGCGTGTTCGAGCCGTTCTATCAGGTCGATGGCAGCCCCACCCGCAAGTTCGGCGGAATGGGCATCGGTCTGGCCGCGGTGGAACAAATCGCCGAGGCCCACGGCGGACGCGTGGAGATCCAGAGCGAGCTCGGCCGCGGGACATGCGTGGACCTGTGGTTGCCGATCGTCCGCACGTAACGCGGTCCGGAGAACCCTTTTTCCGGCAGAGCGAGACCCCACCAAGGCCCTTCCCCCTGCCTTGAACCCCAATTTGACGAAAGACACCTCCCATATCTGACGATCCACATTCTCTCGCAGGGTTCATCGGATATATACTTAATCGAAATAAAATCAACAAAATTGACTGAACTTGGAGCGCGCTGGAGGGGAGTGTTCCCGGCCCCATGGGCCGATTGAGATCGTGCTGAACGGAGGTTCAAGATGGCTCGACCAATGGTCACCGTGGATGGGAACGAGGCAGCGGCGAATGTCGCGTATCAATTGAGCGAGGTGATCGCCATCTACCCGATCACCCCCTCCTCCCCCATGGGGGAGCTGGCGGACGAATGGGCGGCGAAGGGACGGCCGAACCTGTGGGGCACGGTGCCGAAGGTGATCGAGATGCAAAGCGAGGGCGGGGCCGCCGGAGCGATCCACGGCGCCATCCAGACGGGCGCCCTGGCCACCACCTTCACCGCCTCCCAGGGATTGCTCCTGATGATCCCCAACATGTACAAGATCGCTGGGGAGCTCACCCCCCTGGTGATCCACGTGGCCGCCCGCACCATCGCCACCCACGCCCTCTCGATCTTCGGCGATCACAGCGACGTGATGGCCGCCCGGCAGACCGGGTTCGCCATCCTGGCTTCGGGCTCCGTGCAGGAGGTCCAGGATCTGGCCCTCATCGCCCACGCCGCCACCCTGGAATCGCGGGTCCCCTTCCTCCATTTCTTCGACGGCTTCCGCACCTCCCACGAGATCAACAAGATCGAGCTGCTCACCCCTGAGGACCTGCGGGCGATGATCGATGAGGAATGGATCCGCGCCCACCGCGCCCGGGCCCTCTCTCCGGATCACCCCTTCATCCGGGGCACCGCCCACAACCCCGACACGTATTTCCAGGCCCGGGAGGCCGCGAACCCGTACTACCTGGCCTGCCCCACCATCGTGCAGAACGCCATGGATCGCCTCGCCCGCCTGGTGGGCCGCCATTACCATCTTTTCGATTACGTGGGGGACCCGGAGGCGGAGCGGGTGATCGTGATCATGGGCTCCGGGGCGGAGGTGGTCCATGAGACCGTGGAATACCTGAACGCCCGCGGCGAACGGGTGGGCGTGGTGAAAGTCCGCCTCTTCCGCCCCTTCTCGGTGGAGCACTTCGTTCAGGCGTTGCCCCCCACCGTGAAGGCCATCGCGGTTCTGGACCGCACGAAGGAGCCGGGGAGCGCGGGGGAGCCCCTGTATCAGGACGTGGTGACGGCGGTGGCGGAGGCGATGGCCTCCGGCATCGCGCCGTTCCGCACCATGCCGCGGATCATCGGCGGGCGCTACGGCCTCTCCTCCAAAGAGTTCACCCCCGGCATGGTCAAGGCGATCTTCGACGAGCTGGCCAAGGACCGGCCGAAGAACCACTTCACGGTGGGGATCTACGACGACGTCACCCACACCAGCCTGGATTTCGATCCCGACTTCTTCATCGAGAGCCCTGAGACCGTGCGGGCGGTCTTCTACGGCTTGGGGGCCGACGGCACGGTGAGCGCCAACAAGAACTCCATCAAGATCATCGGGGACGAGACCGATCTCTACGCCCAGGGCTACTTCGTGTACGACTCCAAGAAGTCCGGCTCGGTGACGGTCTCGCACCTGCGCTTCGGCCCGCGGCCGATCCGCTCCTCCTACCTGATCCGCCGCGCCAACTTCGTGGCCTGCCATCAATTCCACTTCCTGGAGCGCATGGATGTGCTCCAGATCGCCGAGCCGGGGGCGGTCTTCCTGCTGAACAGCCCATACGGCCCGGACGAGGTCTGGGATCACCTCCCCCGCTCGGTCCAGCAGGCGATCATCGAGAAGAACTTGCGCTTCTACGTGGTGGACGCCTACCGGATCGCGCGGGAGCACGGGCTGGGTCCGCGCATCAACACGATCCTGCAAACCTGCTTCTTCGCCCTCACGAACATCCTGCCGATCGACCAGGCGGTGGCCAAGATCAAAGAGGCGATCGTGAAGACCTACGGGAAGCGGGGCGAGGCCATCGTGGAGAAGAACTTCGCCGCCGTGGACGCCGCCTTGCAGCACCTTCACGAGGTGAAAGTGCCCGGCCGCGTCACCAGCACCTTCGACCGCCGCCCGCCGGTTCCGCCGGAGGCGCCGGAGTTCGTGCAGCGGGTGACCGCTCGCCTGATCGCCGGGGAAGGCGATCTCCTGCCGGTGAGCGCTTTCCCGCCGGATGGGACGTGGCCGAGCGGCACGACGAAGTGGGAGAAGCGGAACATCGCCCAGGAGATCCCGGTGTGGGAGCCGGATCTGTGCATCCAGTGCGGGAAGTGCGTGATGGTCTGCCCGCACGCCGTGATCCGAGCCAAGGTTTACGATCCAGCCCTCCTGGCGAACGCGCCGCCCACCTTCAAACACGCCCCCGCCCGCTGGCGGGAGTTCAAGGACATGGCTTACACCATCCAGGTGGCGCCGGAGGACTGCACCGGCTGCTCCCTGTGTGTGGAGGTCTGTCCGGCGAAGGATAAATCCGATGTCAGCCGCAAGGCCATCAACATGCGGCCTCAGGCGCCCCTGCGGGAAGCCGAGCGGCGGAACTGGGAGTTCTTCCTCCAACTCCCGGAGGTCGACCGACGACAGGTGAGCTTCAACCAGGTCAAGGACGTACAGCTCCTGGAGCCCTTGTTCGAATTCTCCGGCGCCTGCGCGGGGTGCGGGGAGACGCCGTACCTCTCGCTGCTCACCCGGCTGTTCGGCGACCGGCTGGTGATCGCCAACGCCACGGGGTGCTCTTCGATCTACGGCGGCAACCTGCCCACCACCCCCTGGACTTACAACCGCGAGGGGCGCGGGCCGGCGTGGTCGAACTCCCTCTTCGAGGACAACGCGGAGTTCGGCCTCGGGATGCGCCTGAGCCTGGACAAGCAGCGGGAATACGCCCAGGAGCTCCTGCGACGGCTCAGCGCCCAAATCGGCGAGGCCTTGGTGGAGGAACTCCTCAACGCGGACCAATCCACCGAGGAGGGGATCCGTGCCCAGCGGGAGCGGGTCGGGTTGCTGAAGGCCCGCCTGCGGGAGCTCCCCGATTCGCCGGAGGTGCGGGATCTTCTGGCGCTGGCGGACGCGCTAGTCCGCAAGAGCGTGTGGATCATCGGGGGCGATGGGTGGGCGTACGATATCGGCTACGGCGGCCTGGACCACGTGCTGGCCTCCGGCTACGACGTGAACATCCTGGTGCTGGACACGGAGGTCTATTCCAACACCGGCGGCCAGATGTCCAAGGCCACCCCGCGGGGCGCCGTGGCCAAGTTCGCCGCGGGCGGCAAGCGGGGCCCCAAGAAGGATCTCGCCCTGATGGCCATGACCTACGGCAACGTCTACGTCGCCCGGGTGGCGATGGGGGCCAACGACACCCACACCCTCAAGGCCTTCTTGGAGGCGGACTCCTACGAAGGTCCCTCCCTGATCATCGCCTACAGCCACTGCATCGCCCACGGCTACGACCTGCGCTACGGCATGGAGCAGCAGAAGCGGGCGGTGCTTTCGGGCTACTGGCCGCTGATCCGTTATGACCCGCGGCGGCTGCGGGAGGGCCTCAACCCGCTCCAGATCGACTCCAAGCCGCCGAGCCTGCCGCTGTCCGAATATATGTACAACGAAACCCGCTTCACGATGCTGCTCCACAGCCGGCCGGAGATCGCGGAGGAGCTGCTGGAGGAAGCGGAGGCGGACATCCGCTTCCGATGGCGGATCTACGAGGCGCTGGCCCAGATGACGCTCAACGGCCGGAACGGCGGCTCGCACCGGGCGTAAGGGCGGGGCCCGTGTCCCATCCCCCAGGGGCGCCCACAAGGGGCGCCCCTGGGGGAAAAACGCCTCGTGTTTTGTAGGGGCACCTAAATGCGATGAAAAACATGGAGGGCGCCCACAAGGGGCGCCCCTACAGGAAAAACATCCCTTGTTGTAGGGGCACCCCTTGTGGGTGCCCCTACCGTGGGGATCTTCAAGAACGGCCGCTCAAGCGCCCGACGACAAACGGATCATCCTTTCCAGCCGCGGGGGAAATCCCACATGATCGATCTCTCGACCCACTACCTGGGCTTCCGATTAAAGAACCCTCTGATCGCTTCCTCCTCACCGCTCACGGAAGATCTCGATACGCTCCGCCGCCTGGAGGAAGCCGGCATCGCCGCCGTGGTGCTGCCCTCGTTGTTCGAGGAGCAGATCACGCGGGAGAGCGAGGCCCTGGATTATGGCCTCTCCTATGGAGAGGAAAGCTTCGCCGAGGCCCTGCGCTATTTCCCGGATCTCCAGGATTACAACCTGGGGCCGCAGGGATACCTGGAGCACATCCGGCGGGTGAAAGAAGCCCTCTCCATCCCGGTCATCGCCAGCCTCAACGGGGTCACTACGGGCGGATGGATCCGATACGCGCGCCTGATGGAGGAAGCGGGGGCCGATGCCCTGGAGCTGAATTTATATTACCTGCCCACCTCGGTGGAAGAGACCAGCCACGCGGTGGAGGAAGGGTACGTCCGGCTGGTGCGGGATGTGGCCGCCTCCGTGCGGATCCCCGTGGCCCTGAAGTTGAGCCCTTACTTCAGCTCGCTCCCCTACATCGCCAGGCGATTCGAAGAGGCGGGGGCGGCCGGGCTCGTGCTGTTCAATCGCTTCTACCAGCCGGACATCGATCTGGAGTCCCTTGAGGTGGTGCCCAATCTGGTGCTCAGCACCTCCCATGAGCTCCGGGAGCGCCTGCGCTGGGTGGCGATCCTGTACCCTCAGGTGCGGCTGGATCTGGCCATCACCGGCGGAGTGCACACCGCCGAGGATGTGCTGAAGGCGATGATGGTCGGCGCGAAGGCGGTCACCATGGCTTCGGCGCTGCTGCGCCATGGCCCCGAATATGTCCGGCAACTGTTGGAGGATCTGCGCCGCTGGATGGAAGAACACGAGTACGTCTCGATCGAACAGATGCAAGGGAGCATGTGCCGACAGCGAGTCGCCAACCCCGCTGCCTACGAACGGGCGAATTACATGCGGGTGCTCAGCTCCTTCCGATGGCGGCCCTCCTCCTGAGGCTTCCCATCCCCCGCGGCCCCTTCGGGCCGCGGGGAGGGGGAAGAGATGAGCCCAAATGATAGGAGGATAAGGGGATTTGAGTGCTGTGAGGGCGTGTGACGACGCGGGCGTTAGAGAGGATGCGGATGAGATGAAGCCCTTGGCCGACACCGTAGCCATTCTCCGGCACCTGCGCAACCGTTCGGGGCTGTGGCTGCAGGCGGCGCGGATTCTGAATGAGGCAAGCAGGCTTGCATCAGGTAGGCATCATTCCACTAGATTGACCCAGTCGGCTCCAATTTCCCGACAGCGATGGTAAAGTTTTTGATCCGCTGTCCAGAAGGGTGCGCCGAGCCACTCACTGACAGCCAGATACTGGGCATCATACGCAGTCATCTGTCCCAACCGTTCTGCCCATAATAGGGCACGCCTCAGCAACTCTTGGTCTGGGGATATTCGCTGCACTGGCAGGCGAAAGATCCATACGAGCCCGTCCAGCACCGCTTCCCGTGTTAACAAATTCTGGGCCCATTGTTTGCGCAGCGCCGAGGCGATCTCGTAATCCCAGAGGATAGGGGCCACCAGGTTTACCCCTCGCCGCAGCCATTCCTCCAGCCAGTTCCTACAGGCGAGAGAATAGGGCAATGGGCAGAGCAGAGCCACGCCGAAGTTGGCATCTATGACGACGGTTTCCACGGGGCCTCCATCTGACGCTCCCGCATTTCCCGGACTTCCCGTACCGGGTCACCCGTATAGACGCCGTAGCGGGCTTCCATTTCCTGTCGAATGCGGTCCAGTTCCGCCAGAATCCGAAGGGCGGCTACATCCGGAGCGGGTCGGCGCTCCATTTTTCCTTTGAACTTCAGGAACCGGATGAAGTCCAGGACCTCCGGAATCTGTTCCTCGGCCAGTCCCTCCAGTTCCTGTAGGATGGTCTCCTTGGTGATAACCCGTGCCATATCCTTTCTCCTGATTCTCGGGCTGGAAGGCCCTTTCAAGCCAGCATTAGGAGTTACGAAGTTCGAGACCTGCGAGGGGAAGCGGAAGGGCCCCGCTTCCCTTTATCCTTCTCCCCACAGCCCTCCGGGCCGTGGAGAGAGGGAATAAAAACATTTTTTGGGGCGGAGCCGGGCGCCTTCGACGCTCGGCTCCGCCCCAAAAACCTCATGAGGAAATCAAGCGCGTAGCTCTTACCAACTATAACACAAAGCACGGCACTGGGCAACCACCAGGAGGAAAGCACCGCTTGATCTATCGCCTCAAGCCCCCAGAAGCTCACGCAGGTGCTCTGCCAGTCGACGGGCGACTTCCTCTGGACTCCCCTCCAGCCGGATCCGCTTTCGTTCCCGGGAAGGGGCCTGGGCCAGGCCCGAAACCTGGGTGGGAGATCCCGCTGTCCCCACGAAAGCCTCATCGACCTCTAAATCCGCCGCGCTCCACACCGTGACCCGCTCCGGAGCGAAGGCCCACGGCTTCAGCCGGTAATCCATGAAGCGAGGCTCGTTACACCCGGTCTTCACGGAGATCACCGCCGGCAGCGGAACCTCCAGGATCTCATATCCGCCCGGACGTTCCCGCCGCCCCCGCACCACCCGCCGCACCGGATCCAGCTCCACCTGGGTCACAAGGGTGATCTGGCTGAAATCCAGCCACTCCGCCAAGCCCGGCGGCACCTGCCCCGTCGCCCCGTCTGAGGATTCCTCCCCACAGAAAACCAAATCCACCGGGCCCAGCTTCTGGATCCCTCGGGCCAGGGTATAGGTCGTGGCCAAGGTGTCCGCCCCGCCGAACTTGCGATCGCTGAGCAGATAGATATGATCCGCCCCCATCGCGAGGCCCACCCGCAGATAGGGCTCGAAGAAGGGCGGTCCCATGGAGACGATCGAGACCCGGCCGCCGAAGCGATCCTTCAGCTGGAGCGCCATCTCCAGGGCGTTCATATCCGGCGGGTTGATCTCCGAACGGGCTCCCGCCCGATCCAGCCGTCGGGTCTGTGGGTCCACCCGCACTTCCTCCGGCTTAGGCACCACCTTCATGCAAACGACGAAATGCCACTCCCGGCCATCCGGGCTCATCCCGAGAGATCGCATCGCTGCCTCCATCTGCGTATCCACGCTCCCACATGGGTTAGGCGTTACGCCGCTCGGAGCCCGCAAGAGGAGGCACCCGGCGTAACTCCTATGGGTTTCGCAAGGGCCCTCTCGCCTGCGGCCCGCCTCCCCCTCACACGGCCACCCGTTCCGCCCGCAGGGCCTCGATCAAGGCGGGGATCACCTGCAGGGCATCGCCCACCACGCCGTAATCGGCGAACTCGAAGATCGGCGCCTCGGGATCCGAGTTCACGGCGATCACCGTTCCGGCGTTCTGGATTCCCACCACGAACTGAAAAGCGCCGCTGGCCCCGCACACGATGGCGACCTTCGGCCGGCACACGACACCGGTCTGGCCCACCTGTCGCTCCCGGCCGATCAGGCCCTCGTCCACCGGGGGACGGGTCGCACCGACCTCTCCACCCAGCAACCCGGCCAGCTCCTGGAGCAGGTCGAACCGGCCGTGGATCCCTCGCCCCCCAACGACCAACACCGGCGCCTGGGTGAGATCCACGCCCTGGCCGACCACCCGCTCCACCACCCGGGTGCGAAGGTCCTCCGGCCGCAGATCAACCTCCAGCGGGATCACCACACCGGTCCGCCCAAGCTGGGGCGATGAAAGCGGGAACACCCCCGGCCGCACCGTGGCCATCTGAGGGCGGTGGTTCGGCATGGTGATCAACGCGACGATCCCGCCGCCAAATCCGGTGACCTCGCCGACCAGCACACCCCCCTGTTCCAGATCCAGCCGCAGATCCGTGCAATCGGCCGTGAGCCCGGTCCGGAGCCGGACCGCCAAGCGCCCGGCCAGATCCCGGCCGTTCGGTGTCGCGCCACACAGGAAGACGCTGGGGCGACCCCGAAGGATCGCCTGGAAGGCCACCGCGGTGTGCGCTTCCACCGTGAACGGCTCCAATAAGGGATGATCGGCCACCCAGACCTCGTCGGCCCCCCAGGCGAACGCCTGTTCCACCATGGGCTCCACCCGATGGCCCAGGAGCAGGCCAGCAACCCGCCAGCCCGCGGCCTCCGCCAGCTCCCGCGCCTTGGAGAGCAGCTCCAGGGAGACCCGCACCAACGCCCCCTGCTCATGTTCCAAATAGACCCAGAACGCCGGCTGGGCCTCATCGGGACCATATAAAGGGGCTGCCATGGTTTCCTCACCTCAATACGGATCGATTTGGGGGCGAGCCGGGCGCCTTCGGCGCCCGGCTCGCCCCCCAAATATCTTTGATCGGTGGGGCCACCGGCCCGCCCCACACACCAAGCAACTTTCAACCCAAAACCCTACACGGCCAGCGCGGCGATCTCCGCCACGTCCATCACCCGCACCCCTTGGATCCCCAGGCCCTTCAGGCTATCCTCCAAACAGGCCATACAGAAGGGACACGCGGTGGCGATCACTTGGGCGCCGGTCTCCAGCGCCTCCTGGACCCGGAGATCGGCGAAGCGCTCCCCCGCCCGGGTCTCCAGCCACATCCGCCCGCCCCCACCCCCACAGCAGAGAGCATCCGGCCCGAAGTGCGCCATCTCCACCCGCTCCAGGCCGGGGATGGCGTCCAGGACCCGCCGCGGCGCCTCGTATTCCCCACCCCGCCGGCCCAGATAGCACGGGTCGTGATAAGTGACCCGAAGCGGGACCTCGCGGGAGAACCGCAGGCGGCCTCCCTCGAGCAAGCGGGCCAGATACTGCGTGTAGTGATAGGGGCGGAACTCCGCCTGGAAGCGCGGATAATGGTTCTGGAACACCTCGTAGCAATGCGGCGAAGTGGTGATCAGCTCCCGCACCCCCGCGTCCGCGAAGCGCTTCGCGTTGTTCTGGGCGATCTCATAGAAATACGGGCGATGGCCGAGGCTTTTCACCGCCTCCCCACAACACGGCTCGTCATCGCCCAGCGTCCCGAACCGGACGCCGGCGGCGCGCAGGAGCTGCACGATGGCCCGGGCGACCTTTTGAGCCCGTCGATCATAGGAGGAGGTGCAGCCGACATAGTAGAGGATCTCGTGCTGCTCCGGATCGAAACGGGGGACCTCCAGATCCCGGGCCCATCGGCTGCGTTGGGAGGGCGGCTGGAACCACGGGTTGTTGTTCCAATAGACAGACCAGAGGACCGAGGGGAGGCCCCGGGGAACCCGGCGCTGTTCCCAAGCGTATTCTCGAAGGGTCTGGAAGACCTCGGAGACGGGAACACCCCGGGGGCAAAGCGCTTCGCACTGGGCACAGGCCGCGCACAGCCAGAGGCTCTCATCGCCATCCAGGAGGCCCACTTGAGCTCGGCGCATCAGGCCCCGCACGGAGAACGGCTCATGGCGCACAAGACCCCATGGGCAGGTCGCCGTGCAGACCCCACACTGGTAGCAGAGGGCCATCGCCCCCTGCGTGTCCCGGAACAAGCGCTCCCACAGGGTTTCGTCAGGGGTCAAGACGGTCGGCGCTTGCATTACTCCCCTCCTGCAGTCTCCGCAGGCTGGGCGGCCCGCTCCGGGGCGGGGACCGCCTCCCCACGCAGTTTGCGGACGTAGCGGCGAACCACCTCGTCCATCTCTTTGAGCTTCTCAGCGAACTCCTTGCCCTCCGCCGCCGAGATCCAGCGCAACTGCAGCCGTTCGGGCTCGATCCCCATCCGGGTGAACTTCCGCTGCCAGTACTGGAACCGCTTCCAGGTCTGCCGGTTGGCGTAGTTGTAATGGCAATCCGAGCCGGTCTCCGTCAGCCGGCAACCGGTGATCAGGACAGCGCCGGCCCCTTTCTCGAAGGCGCGGGCGATGAAGGCCTCCTCGAACCGCCCGGAACACATCGTCCGGATGATCCGCGAGGAAGGCGGGTATTGCCGCTTCTCGATCCCGGCCAGGTCGGCCCCCGCGTAGGAGCACCAGTTGCAGGTGAAGACAATGCATTTCTCTTCGGGCCGCTCGGCCAAGGCGGCGTCGATCTGGGCCAGGATCTGCTCCTTGGTGAAGAAGGGCATCGTGATCGCATCCGTCGGGCACTCCGCGGCGCAGGTCCCGCAGCCCATGCAGGCGGCCTCCAGGATGCGCACCTTCCCGACCTTCACCGGCCCCGTCGGCTCGATGGCGTTGAACGGGCAGACCTTCACACAGCGCATGCACCCGATGCATTTCTCCGGATCCACCTGGGCGGTCAACGGCTCCTTCTCGATCACCCCGCGGGCGAGCAAAGCGCCGGCCTTGGCCGCCGCCGCCAGGCCTTGCGCGATCGCCTCCCGGACGTCCTTGGCGCCCTGGGCGGTGCCCGCCAGGTAAATTCCCTGAGTCGCGGTCTCCGCAGGCCCCAATTTGGGGTGCAGCTCCATGAGGAAGCCATCCTCGCTGCGGGAGAGCCGGAGTTGCTCCACCAGGCCGTCGGCCGCCGGGCGCAGGCCGACCACCAGCACCAGGAGGTCCGTCGGAAGGCGCAGGTAGGTCTGCAACAGGTGGTCGTAGAAGATCACGTGGCCATCTTCGAAGGTGATGGCTTCCTGGGGCGGCCGATCCGGATCATAACGGAAGAACTGAACACCCTCCCGCATCGCCTGCTCGTAAAGCTCCTCGGCCTGGCGGCTGTAGGTGCGGATGTCCCGATAGAGCACCCGCACTTTCTTGCCCATCCGTCGCAGGCGCAGGGCTTGGCCGATCATCGAGGTGCAGCAGTAGCGGGAACACCCCATGTTCCCTTGGCGGGAGCCCACGCAGCTCACAAAGGTGATCCGCTCCGCTTCAATCGCTCCCCGCCGGAGCATTTCCTCCAGTTCGAGATTCGTGATGACCTGGGGATGAGACCCGTAACCGAACTCGGTGGGTCGATAGGGCTCCGCCCCGGTGGCGATGACGATGGCCCCCACCTGCAAGGTAGTGCCATCGCTGAGGCGCGCGTGGAAATTCCCCACCACCCCACCGATGGTCTCGATCTGCTTGCCCAGATGCACCCGGACCCCGCTCTGCAGCAGCTCGCGCTTCTTCGCCTCCACCAGATCGCGGGCCCTCAGGCCGGAAGGCGAGAGCTCATCCAACCGGTTCAGCAGCCCGCCCAGCTCCCCGCTCCGCTCCACCAAGTGGGTCTCAAACCCCTGGCGGGCCAGGGCGACCGCCGCTGTCATCCCGGCGATCCCGCCGCCGATCACCAGCGCCCGCTGGGTCAAGGGGAGGTGCGATGGCTCTGCGGGTGTCAGACGCCGGGCCTTCTCCACCGCCATCCAGACCATGTCCATCGCCTTGATGGTGGCCGCCTCTTTATCCGCCTTATGCACCCACGAGTCCAGGTTGCGGATGTTGGCCATCTCCAGCAGATAGGGGTTCAGGCCCGCCCGTTCCAGCACCCCGCGGAAGATCGCCTCGTGCGTGCGGGGCGAGCACGCGGCCACCACCACCCGGTTGATCCGCTCCCGGCGAATGGCATCCTCGATCTCCTTTTGGGTGTTCCCCGCGCAGGAGAACATCTGATGGGTGGCATAGACGACGTCGGGGAGCGTTCGGGCGAAGGCCACCACCCGCTCCACATCCACCACGCCCGCGATGTTGCTTCCGCAATGGCATACGAACACACCCACCCGCGGTGTCTCGATATCCTGGATGGGCTCGACCTTCAACGGCTCCGGCCAATGGCGACGGGTCAAATGGCCCAGGGCCAGGGCCGCCGCGCCGCTGCCCTCCGAGACGCTGTCGGGGATGTCCTTGGGGCCGGTCGCGCACCCCGCGGCGTAAATCCCCGGCCGCGTGGTCCGCACCAAGCCGCCCTCGGCCTCCAACGCCCGGATGAAGCCATCCTCATCCAACTCGATCCCCAAACGCTGGGCGAGATCCGCCAGGCCGTCCGGTGGGGAGACCGCGGTGGCCAGGACGACCATATCGTAGTCCTCAGAAACGCGAACGCCGCGCTCCGTGTCCTCATAAACCACCCGGATCCGCCCGTCCCCGTTGGGCCCGATACGGGCGGGTCGACCTCGAACGAACCGCGCGCCCGCCTCCCGGGTTCGGGCCCAGAAGCCGTCGAACCCCTTCCCATAGGCGCGGATGTCCATATAGAGGACGGTCACATTGGGGACCCCGTGGTCGATGGCTTGGTAGGCGTGCTTGATGGAATACATGCAGCAGATGCGAGAGCAATGGCGGAAGAACCGACGGTCGCGGGACCCCACGCACAGGACGAACAGGATATTGTGCGGGTGCTCGCCGTTCGAAGGCCGCAGGATCTCGCCCCCCGTCGGGCCCGCGGAGGTGAGCAGACGCTCGAACTCCAGGGCGGTCAGGATGTCCGGATGCGTCCCGTACCCGAACTCCCGCAGCAGCCGCGGGTCGATGGTTTCGTAGCCCACCGCCACGATGATGGCCCCCACATGGCGGACCAGGCGTCGCTCCCGGGGCATGAGGAAATCGATGGCCTTGGGCTGACAGGCCTGAACGCAGCGATGACACGGGAGGTAGTGCGGCGGGTCGTTCAAACAGTGTTCGATGTCGATGACATAGGCCCCGGGCACCGCCTGGGGGATCGGCGTGTAGATGGCCTTGCGGGCCGCCATCCCGGCGTCGAACTCGTTGGGAAGGACCACCGGGCAGACGTTCACGCATTCCCCGCAACGGGTGCACTGATCGGTCACAAAGCGGGCCCTCTGGCGGATGGTCACCTGGAAATCCCCGGCATGGCCGTCCACCCGTTCCACCTCCGCGAGGGTGAGGACCTCGATGTTCGGGTGGAGGCCGACCTCCGACATCTTGGGCGCCTCGATGCAGATCGAGCAATCCAGCGTCGGGAAGTTTTTATCCAAGATGGCCATCTTCCCGCCGATGGTGGGCTCCCGTTCCACCAGCACCACCCGCGCGCCGGCGTTGGCCAGATCGAGCGCCGCCTGAATCCCAGCGATCCCTCCGCCGATGATGAGGACCGAATCGCTCATCGCACCGACTCCCTCACACGATATTCATAGCCTGCGGCGAAGGCCTTCAGGTTGAGCGGAACCAGTCGGGAGGGCAGCGTCGTCTCGATCGCTTTCTCCATGGACTCCCGCTTCACCAGCCCGGAGACCGCCGTCAGGAACCCCAGGACCACCATATTGGCGACGATGCGCCGTCCCAACGCCTCGGCCAGGCGGGTGGCCGGGATCCGGAGCGGCCGGTCCTCCGGCCACGGCTGGACCAGATCCTCCTCGATGATGACCAGGGCATCCGGCTTCGCCGTCGGGCGAAACCGGGTGTACGCCTCCTGGGAGAGGAGAACGAGGATGTCCGGCTCGATGACGAAGGGGTAGTCAATGGGCTCATCGGAGACCACTACGTTGGAGCTGGAGGAACCCCCTCGGGCCTCTGGGCCGTACGATTGGGTCATCACCGCCTCCAGGCCTTCGTAAACGGCGAAGGCCTTGCCCAGGATGTAGCCTGCCAGCACCACCCCCTGTCCTCCAAAGCCCGCGATCCGGATCTCCTTCCGCATACCGTCCTCCACCGAAGAGCTTCCGACAAGCGTCCAGCGGCCCCCGTACAGCTCCCGCTCCGGTTCCGGAGGGCGTGCCTACTGCTTCAACCGCACCGGCTGGAACACCTCCCGCTCGCGATCCACGAACCGCCCCACGTAAATCGGGCGCTCCTCCCGCAGATCCACCTCCAGGGCCTCCCATGGGACCTCATCCGGCACCCGGTAGACCAGCTGGCTGCGGCGGCGGTAGATCCGCATCTCCTCCACCCCATCCTCGATATCGTTCGGCCGGCCGAAGCCCACCGGGCACGGAGCCAACACCTCGATGAAGGTGAACCCGGGCTTCCGGAAAGAATACAGGATATCTTCCTTGATCTGCCGGACGTGAAGGGCCGTCCACCGAGAGACGAAGACCGCCCCCGCGGCGGCCATCAGATATGGAAGATTGAACGGATGCTCCGGATTGCCATAGGGGGTGGTGGTGGTCTTCGCGCCGACCGGGGTGGTGGGGCCGACCTGCCCACCGGTCATGCCGTAATTGAAGTTGTTGATGCAGATCACCTTGATATCCACATTGCGTCGCGCCGCGTGAATCAGGTGGTTGCCCCCGATCGCTGCCAGATCCCCATCGCCGCTGAAAACGGTCACCATCAGCTCAGGCTTCACCAGCTTCAGACCGATCGCGAAAGGAATCGGACGGCCGTGGGTGGCGTGGTAGGAATCCAGGTTCATATAGCCCGGCACCCGGGCCGTGCAGCCGATGCCGGAGACCACCACATGGCGCTCCACGGGGATGCCGGATTCCAGGATGGCCTGGGCGTAACAACGCATCACGATCCCGATGCCACACCCCGGGCACCAGATATGCGGCATTCGGTCCCGACGGATCAGATCATCCAGCGGATGCTTTTCGGCCACCACCGCGTGGGCCATGGAACGCCACCTCCCGAATGGCCTGGAGGATCGGATCGGGCGGGATCATCGCCCCGCCGGCGTGAAAGACCCCTTTCACCGGTTGGGAGACATAGCGCTCGACCTCACAGATCATCTGCCCCAGGTTCATCTCGGCGACGATGAAGGCCTCGGCCTGCCGGGCCAACTCCCGCACCACATCGGCGGGGAACGGCCACAGGGAGATCAGCCGCAGCAACCCAGCCGGGATCCCCATGCGGCGGGCGTCGGCCACGGCGCGACGGGCTGAACGGGCGGTGCATCCGTAAGAGATCACCACGATCTTCGCGTCATCCAAGGCATACGTGTCGTAGCGGATCATCTGCGAAGCGTTCCGTCGCACTTTCTCCACCAGACGGGTGACCAGGCGATGATGGGCCTCCGCGGACATATCCGGGTAGCCCCGCTCATCGTGGGTCAAGCCCGTGAAATGAACCCGATAGCCCTCCCCGGCATGCACCATCGGAGGGACGAGATCTTCATCCTCAGCCAGGAAAGGCTTGAAACCATCGCCGGCCGGATAGCGAGGACGCTTGCGTTCCCAGCGGGGGATTTGATCCTCCGGCGGGATCACCACGCGCTCCACCATATGGCCGACCACTTCATCGGCCATCACCATGACCGGGATGCGGAAGCGGTCGGCCACGTTGAAGGCCAGCACCGTCAGATCGAACATCTCCTGAGGAGACCAAGGGGCATAAGCGGCGATCTCATAGTCCCCGTGAGAGCCCCAGCGGGCCTGCATGACGTCCGCCTGACCGGGGAGCGTCGGGAGGCCGGTGGAGGGGGAACCCCGCTGGACGTCCACGATCACACAGGGGATCTCCATCATCGCCGCCAGCCCCACGCTTTCCATCATCAGGCTGAAACCCGGGCCGGAGGTCGCGGTCATCGCCCGCGCGCCCGCCGCTGAGGCCCCGATCACGGCGACGATGCTGGCGATCTCGTCTTCCATCTGAATGAACACCCCGCCCACCTCCGGCATGCGCTGAGCCAGCCGCTCAGCGATCTCGGTGGAAGGAGTGATGGGATACCCGGCGAAGAACCGACAACCCGCGGCGATGGCCCCCTCCGCGCATGCGTGGTCGCCGTGCATGAAGTGAACGCCCGTTAACACCCCCCGACCCTTCATGCGGAGTCCACCTCAACCGTGAAGATCGCGAACTCGGGGCAGACCATCATGCAGAACTCGCAGTGGACACAGGCGTTCTCCTTCCCGGGGGCGATCTCCGGATAGTGATAGCCTCGCGCGTTCATGGCCTGGGACATCCGGAGGACTTGCTGGGGACAAAACTCCACACACATCTGGCAGCCCTTACAGCGATCCGGGATGAGAAACACCTGGCCCCGCGGGATCCGAACCTGGGTTAGGTTCACCGGCTGCCGAGCATAGACCCGCATACGTTGCCCCCAACCAAGAGGTCGCAGGGCGGCTTCCGGCTACAGTGAGGCTCGATGGGGACGATGAAGACCTTCCACGCGATCCGCCCGATGCTTCATCAGGAGAACCAAGGAGGAACGATCCACCATCAGGACTCATTCCCCCAGACGGTCGGAGACAAGATCCTGAGGCCTCCCTTCCTCGTAACGCCGGCCCTTCAACCAGGGAAAGAGTCCCGTCTCAACCTCCACCTTAAAAAAATGACAATCCTGATTGTAGTAATTTTTATCAGCGAATTGATGTGATGTCTGTCACAAAAGGAAGAGTTGGTGCAATGGGAGACCGCCGTAACAAATTGTCGAGGGGTATTCGGGAATCTTTGGGGATTAGAGGCCGCCCAGTGCTTCATCCAGAGTTGTTCTGAGGATGAGATGGTGCGGGCCCAGGGCCCACCCCCCTTGATCTCCCCTTCCCACGGG
>DATMAC010000324.1:0-3657 GCA_035573655.1 Thermoflexus sp. | reverse complement strand
TCCCCCCTCCCCACGGCCCAAGGGGCCGTGGGGAGGGGGGATGAAGGGGGGTGGGGCCCTTCCGCCTCCTTATGAGAGCTCCGAACTGAATGAAACCGGGCTGAATAGTTACAGTTGCTAAATGAATCAAGGGCGCGCGTTTCGCCGCCTATCTCTTCGCCAAAGGAGGAATAAATGCGATTCCGCTGGGGAGCAATGCCTACCGATCCGAATTTTCACCCTGAGGGGGAAGGATGGCATAAGATCCGTGGGCCATCGCCTCTAAGCTTAATCCTGTATGCCCTCCCAATTAGTTTCACGGTTATGCTGATATTTACCGCCCTATGGCTACTCGCTGGAGTCGGGTTTATCTTTCCTCTTCCAGGATGGTTCCACATCCTTATCTTTTTTTTGCTTCCGTCCGTGCTTCTCACCCATGAATTGCTCCATGCCATCGGATATCCGGACTTCGGTCGCTCCGACAAGACGATTATCGGATTCTGGCCCAGCATGCTGATGGCTTATGCCCACCACACAGCCCCTATCTCGCGTAATCGCCTTCTTGTTGTGGGAATATTGCCATTCCTGATCCTATCGGTTCTTCCGCTTATGGTGTTTGCTGCGCTGGGGGCTTTCTTCTTCAGCAAAGAGGTAGCCACATGCCTATACGGCATCTCCGTTATGAACAGCATGCTCTCTGCCGGAGATATCCTGGGGGAAATACTGGTAGTGTCTCAAGTTCCTGCATCGGCAGTAGTTCGGTTTCACGGTTGGGAATCTTATTGGAAATCTTGAAAGTAAGGGTTGCGCTATTCGAGGCCCGCAAGAGATGGCGGAAGGGGTCCTATCTCTCTTGATCCCCCATCCCCATGGCCCAAAGGGCTGTGGGGAGGGGAGGAAAGCTTTTGGGGGCTGAGTCGCGCGCCGAAGGCGCGCGACTCAGCCCCCAGGGGAAACCGCCCATATCCGTATTGACGTGGCATGGGAACGGCTGAATCGTTACGAATGCCTTGAGAAACCTCTGGAGCGAGGTAGTTGGGGAACGGAGGGAGAAGGTGCTTCCTAAGAGGGTGATCGCTGGATTGTTCCTCCTGCCCGGGCTGGCGGTTCTCGTCGCGCTGGTTCGAGCTGAGGCGGAACCGTTGCCTTCGCCGCTCTGGGGTCCTAACGTCGTTGCGAACACCGACCGAAGCGGCTTTGCACAACAGGAGCCCAGCTTAGCGATCCATCCTCTGAATCCGCAGAACCTCGTGGTGGCGGCTAAGGATTTCCGCCGCACCCAGGATATGACCCGTGAGGTCTGGATCTACGTTTCCTTCGACAGCGGGCAGTCCTGGCCGATCCAGATCCCCTTCCCCGGGCTTCCACCCACCATCACCCGGCAAAGCGATCCCGTGGCGCTGGCGACAGAGGATGGACGTTTCTATGTCCTGGCCCTGGGCGCTGGGACGCCGGCTTATCGACATCATGGCCTCTTCCTGACTTGGTCGGATGATGGCGGGCGCACTTGGCGGGATGCCGTGACGGTGATCTCCGATCCATCCACGGTTTTGGATGATAAACCGTGGCTAACCCGGGACAACTGGCTGGGCAGCCCGTTCTACGGGCGCCTGTATGTGGCATGGCGCCCGATGCATGCGGATGTGCTGTGGGTGGTTCACTCTCAGGATGGCGGGCTATCCTGGTCGCCTCCCGTGACGGCGACGGAGGGCGAGGGCGTTCAGGGGGCGATGCCGGTGGTCGGAGCAGACGGCGCAGTCCATCTGTTCTATGTCGAACCGCTCTCTCCCACCGCATCCGGGGAGATCCGGGTGGTGACCTCCTTCGATGGGGGTCGTTCTTTCTCCGCTCCGCGGACGGTTGCTCCCGTCCTCCAGCCTCCCAGCCCGGTGCAACCTTATGATCGGTGGCGGCTCTACACCCTGCCCAGCGCCGCTGCGGATCCGGTCGATGCAAACCGGCTTTATGTGGTCTGGACGGAGTTCTCGCCCCAGGGACCCTTGGGGACGGAGGTGGTCTTCGCCCGGAGCGAGGATGGAGGCCGCACCTGGAGTGTATCCACGCCTTTCGCAGCCCCTGGGGACGCGATGCATCCGATTGTGCGGACGGATGCGCGAGGGTGGGTGCACGTGTTCTGGCTGGATCGCCGGCGGGATCCGCGGAACCGCCTGTTCGATGCCTTCTATGCCTATTCCCCCGATGGCGGCCGCACTTGGAGCTCCCCATTTCGGGTGAGCAGCCGCTCTTTTGACCTGAACGTCCGGGTGCCGCCGATCAGCCCGGCCCCTGGGGATTACTGGGGTCTGGACGTAGGCCCCCATCGGGTATGTGCAGCCTGGAGCGACACGCGCTTTGGCGATGAGGATATCATCGTGACATGTGGAATCCTTCCTCTTGCGTCTCGCCTCTTGTTCCCGCTGGTCCCGCTTTGGTAAGATTCAGTTGAAGGCTGAAAGCCTCCTTGCGTGCATGCCGTGGAACAGGCATGAGGCCTAACCCTTATGTAGGAATTTGATCCCGAGTTTGTTTATGTTAGACTGAAAGCCGGAATAAACGAAGGGAAAGAGCATACCGCACGGGGATGGGAACCGTTCGACAAGCGACCGCGCGAGCGCACCCGAATATCGCGTTTATCAAATACTGGGGGAACCGGGACGATCAGCTCCGGCTTCCGGCGAACCCTTCGCTCTCCATGAACCTGGGTGCCCTGAGCACGATCACCACTGTGACCTTCCTCGACGAAGAAGGCCCCGATGTGTTGATCCTCAACGGGGTTCAGGTAGAGGGTTCGGCTCGGGATCGCGTGGAGGCGTTTCTGAATCATGTGCGCGGGATCGCCGGCTATCGAGGGCGGGCGGTGGTGGAATCGCGGACCGATATCCCGGCGGGGGTTGGGCTCGCCTCCTCCGCCGCTGCGTTCGCGGCGCTGGCGGTGGCTGCCACAGCGGCGCTGAATCTGCATTTATCGGAGCGTGAGCTTTCTATCATTGCCCGGCTCGGCTCCGGGTCCGCGTGCCGTTCGGTGCCGCCTGGCTTTGTGGAGTGGGTTGCGGGGGAGCGCCACGAGGATTCCTACGCTTACAGCATCGCGCCCCCGGAGCACTGGGCGTTGTGGGATGTGATCGCTATCGTCAGCGAGCAGCACAAAGCGGTCGGCTCCACTGAAGGTCATCGTCGGGCGGCCACCAGCCCTCTGCATGCCCTGCGGGTGGCAACCGCCCCAGAGCGCCTCGCCCGCTGCCGGGAGGCGATTCTGCGACGGGATTTCGAGTCTTTGACTGAGATCATTGAAACAGACGCGATTTGGATGCACGCGGTGATGATGACCTCTCGTCCCCCCTTATTTTATTGGGAACCAGCTACCATCACGGTCTTGCAAGCGGTCCGGCGTTGGCGGGATGGGGGGTTGCCCGTAGCGTTCACCCTGGATGCCGGCCCCAATGTCCATATCATGTGCCCTGAGGAAGTCGTCCCTGAGCTGACCCGGCGCCTTCAGGCTGTGCCGGGGGTGCGACGGGTGCTCACCAGCGGCCCGGGAGGGGGGGCGCATCGAGTCCTTGAAGCCGAATCTTCGATGAAGAAGGCCTAATTTCCTAAGGCTGCCCTGTTGCAAACAGCTGAGGAGGGCGTCCCAACTCATAAGGACGAGCTTTCGATTCATGGAATTTCTGTGAGGGG
>DATMAC010000323.1:0-3897 GCA_035573655.1 Thermoflexus sp. | reverse complement strand
ATTGTAAACCACTGCTTCGTCCGCATTCGTTATTAAAGAGTGTCTGAAAACTCGCCCTGGGTACAGATCCGTTTAGGGCTCTCCTCAGAAAGTGGGAGGGCCCCACCCCCTGGATCCCCCTGCCCCAGGTCCTTTGGGCCGTGGGGCGGGGGGAGAAAAAGTATTTTGGGGCTGAGCCGCGCGCCTTCGGCGCGCGGCTCAGCCCCAAAAGCCCCCTGAAGAAAACCCCGGATACCCGGATGGCGTTGCGTGAGAACGAGCGGAATCGTTACGGAGCTTCTGGCATATTTCTCAGACCCTCTCTTAAGGATATGCGGTGGAAGAAATAGCAAAAATTCTTTGGGGGTTGGGGCCGCCGAAAGCGGTCCCTAACCCCCAAACACTCCCTCTCCCGGTGCGGGCGAGGGGATGGAGCCCCTTTCGAGCCTCAGGCCTAAGAACTAGGCGGGGTCCGGCGAATCAACATGGCCAACTCGCGCTCCAGCTCCGCCCGATGCTGGGCGGCCGCTTGTCGGCTTTCCTCTAAAATTTGCTGCCATTTGGTCTGGATTTTCTCCCGCAGCTCCGCGCCGGATTGCGGGGCGAACAGCAGGATCAAGCCCGCTCCGGTCAGCCCTCCGACCAGAAACCCATAAATCCAGAAGATCGCGCGTCGCATCGGTTCCCCCAAAGGATCCTTTTGCGCATATTTTAACTCCAGTTCGCTTTCCGCTCGATGAAAGGCGTTCCTTCCGGCATCTCGGTTTCGCCCGTATTTGCTATCTCATGCTATGATGAAAGGGGAACGCAAATCGTATGGCGGGGAAGGATGCAAAGGGGAATCCTGTTGGAGCACGATGTCCACATCGAGGTGGTGGACCTCGCAGTGGCATGGAATTGGGACTGCGATCGCCCATTCGTTGAAATGATCCGGGAGGCCTGCGCCCGGCGAGGGCTTTCCGTCCAAGAGATCACGCCGGAGACGCTTCCAGCCATCCTGGGACGAGCGCAACGGGGCGAGTGGCTATGTCGCGTTTTCTTCGACCGGGCCTCGGATTGGGATGAGGATTTCGAGCCGTTGATCGAGTGGGCCCAGGCAGCGGGGGTCTTCCGGTTGAATCCGGCGGAGCGTGCTCGTGCGGCGTGGGATAAGGCCGCAATGCACCGTCGCTTCCTGGCCGCTGGGCTTCCCACCCCCCCGACGCACATTCTCCCCTCATGGGAGGAGAAGCCGGGAGTGGAATGGCGGGAGGAATGGACCGGCCCGCTGATCGCCAAACCGGCTTTCGGCGGCGGGGGGGAAGGGGTGCGGCGCATTACGGGCCCTGAGGATCTGGCCGCCCTGCGGGCGGCCTTCCCAGACCAGCCGTTCCTGCTCCAGCACTACGTGCGTCCGCGTTGGCTGGGAGAGCGCCCGGCGTGGTTCCGGGTGCTGTATGCCGTGGATACCGTATTCCCATGCTGGTGGGATCCGGAGACCCATCGCTACACGCCGGTCACGGAAGCCGAGCGCGAAGCGTTCGGGCTGCATCCCCTCTGGGTTCTGGGCTATCGGATCGCCGCGCTCTGCGGGCTCCATCTGTTCTCCAGCGAGATCGCCCTGGACGAGGCTGGTCGTTTCTTCTGCATCGATTACGTGAATGATCCCATCGACACGCGGCCGCAGTCCATGGCCCCGGAGGGGGTGCCCGATGAGATCCTGTGGGGGATCGCCGACCGGATCGCAGAGGCAGTCTTCCGGAGGGCACGGTGCCGTTGATCCTTGTAACCAACGACGATGGGATCCGATCGCCCGGGTTACGAGCGGCGGCGGCCGCCCTACAGACCCTGGGGCAGGTGATCGTAGTGGCCCCTTTAGATCAGTGGTCCGGGGCTGGGCGCTGCATGCCGGCCACGTCTGAGGGGCGGATCTATCCGGAGACGCTGACGGTCAATGGGGTGACGATCCGGGCCTACGCGGTGGAGGGGACGCCGGCCCAGGTGGTCGACCATGCGATCCTGGAGATCCTGCCGCGCCCGCCGGATCTCGTGGTCTCCGGGATCAATTATGGGGAGAATGTGGGCTCCGGGGTGACCATCTCAGGCACCGTTGGGGCGGCCCTGGAGGCGGCCAGTTTCGGGATCCCGGCCTTGGCGGTCTCCCTGCAAACCCCGGTGGAGCATCACCTGAGGTATTCCGAGGAAATCGACTTCCGCGCCGCCGCTTATTTCACCTGTTTATTCGCGAGCGCTGTCCTCCGGCAGGCATTGCCTTTTGATGTGGATGTGTTGAAAATCGACGTCCCGGCCACGGCGACGCCGGAGACACCGTGGCGGTGGACCCGCCAATCGCGCCAGCGGTATTTTGTCCCGGTGCGGCCGATGCGCCGTCGGCCCACAGACCCTGGGCCGCTGGGCTATCGGGTGGAAATCAACTTTGAGACCCTGGAGCCGGATTCAGACATCCATGCGCTGGTCGTGGATCAGGTGGTCTCGGTCACGCCTCTCAGTCTGGATCTCACATCCCGGGTCTCCCTCCAGGAGCTGAGCCAATGGTGGGAGAAAGCCAGGTAGGCACCGCTAAGCTGTCCCCGCTGGTCCCGGTTACCTCGCGGGGGGCGCTCGGAACGCTTTGGATGCTCTTCCTGCTGGCGTTGATCAACGGCTCGGCCGCGTGGACGGTGACGTTGGCCGGGTGGGCTGATGGTCTGGAGATCCTTCCGTCTGTGGCCCTTGGGGGGCTCTTCATCGGATGGCTGCTATCGATCAGCCGCTTCTCCGGGCCGATCGCCCTGCTGCTGAATTTGGGTTACGGGACGGTTTGGGTTGGATATCTCAGCGCCCGCCTGATTCAGATGCCCACCTGGTCGTTGAAGCTGCAGTGGTTAGGCTATCGTCTGACGGTCTGGGCGGTGGAAGCCATGCGGGGCGGTCGCGGCAGCGACCCCCTTCCTTTTGTGGTCATCATGGCCGCCCTGGTCTGGCTGGCCGCCAGCGCCAGCGCCTGGTACTCCTTTCGGGTCATCCGATCGTGGCGCGCGTTGCTGCCGGCGGGGCTGATCGCATTTATCAACGCCTATTACTATCTGGGCCCTCGTCCCCTCACGCTCTTCCTGATCGCCTATCTCCTGGGCGCGTTGCTCTGGTTGGTCACCGTTCATTACGAGGAACAAAGCTACCGCTGGCGGCTGGAGCGGGTGTGGTTCGTCCCGGACGTGGGGGTGGATATCCTGCGGGCGGGGTTGCTGGTGGCCGGGCTGACCCTGGCCCTGGCGTGGTTGCTTCCGGCTGCCGGGCCCAGCGAGACCGTCTCCCGCGCCTGGAGCGAGGTCAGCCGCCCGCTGCGTCGGGGCCAGGAGACCTTCAACCGGCTGTTCAGTTCGCTGCGCTCCCAACGCCCGGCCTATATCAGCCCGCTGGGTCGCACCCTCCCCTTTGGGGGCCCCCGTCGGCTGAGCGATACACCGGTGATGGATGTGAAGGCCCAAGGGCCGGCCCGGTACTGGCGGGGGGTGGTTTATGATGTCTACACTCCCAACGGCTGGCTTTCCTCGGGGGAGGACGAACAAAGCCGCGCGCCGATGACGGGGCTGACGGCGCGGCCGCTCTGGGAGGGCCGGGCCGTGGTGACCCAGACGTTCACGGTTTATCTCCCTGGCAACACATTAATCTTCGCCGCCCAACACCCGGTTGCGGTCAGCCTCGCGTCCATTGTTCAGGGCCGCTTCACCGCCCAGGCCCATGACTTAATGTTGATTCGCAGCACGCGCCCCTTTGGCGCTCAGCAGACCTATGAGGTGATCTCCCTGGTCCCGGTTCCAGACATTGAGAGCCTCCGGCAGGCGGGGACGGTTTATCCGGAGTGGGTGCAACGGTACCTGCAGTTGCCACCGAACCTGGATCCTCGCATCCGCCGTCTGGCCGAGCGGATCACCGCGG
>DATMAC010000322.1:0-2302 GCA_035573655.1 Thermoflexus sp. | reverse complement strand
AGGGGGGGAGAAACCCCTTGTCCCAACTTATGTCCGAACCTCAGATCAAGGGGAAAGCGCATGATGCGGTGGATCATCGACGGGTGATCCGGGTGCCCCGGATCCGGGAGGGATCCCGCAGGGCCTCCCGGAGGGCGCCGGGGCGCCGTCCGGAGAAGATCCAAACCTCGAGATCCGGATCCCTTTCCACCCAGCGCAACGCCATCTCCAGCTTGGCCCGCATCCCTCCGGTGACATCGATCCCATGGGAGCCCCCTACGGCCTCTTGGATCTCTCGAAACCGCTCGGGGGTCAAATGGGGGATCACTTGATGGCCTCCCGGCCCATCGGCGAGCACTCCCTCGACTTCCCCGACCAGCAGGATACAAGTCGGACGGAGGGCATCCAGCAGCGCATCGAAAACCGCCTCGGTCGAGAGGATCGTCGCCCCTCGTTCTCGATCGAAAACGACATCCCCTCCGGTCAGTGGGATCAGACCGGCCTCCCACGCGCGCTGAAAGGCGCGGGTCTCGAAAGCGATGGGGATCCCGCCGGCGGCCTCCGCGACGGCGGAGGGCAGGATGCTGAGGGCAGGCAAGCCGGCTTCATGAAAGGCGCGGCGGACCCGCATATGGAGCTCCGCCGCTGCCAGGGCCACTTCAGCGAACCCCCACCAGTCCTCCGGGCGGGAGATCCCCTCGTGGATCCGGGTTCGGGCGGCAGCCGCATGGCCGAAGGAGCCGCTCCCGTGGCCTACCAGAATCCGCAATCCGGGCCGCTCCCGGAGAGCCTCCCGGATCTCCCGGGCCAGCCGACGGATCACCCGCATGCGCGCCCGCCGCTCCCGGCGCTTATCCGTGATCAGGGAGCCGCCCAGCTTAATAAAAATCCGTTCGCTGGAATCTCCCATGGCGCTTCCTGCACGTCTGAATTGGGGACTGCCCTTAGCGCAGATTCGAACCACGTAACTCCCTACCCCAGTCGATGGAGACGGCGGACGTTGGCGATTAAGCCTTCCACCGAAGGCTCATCCGCGCGGGGGGGCGGGCCCAGCGGGTCGATCACGTCCTCGTGGCCCAGCCAGAGACGGAAGGCCGCCAACACCCCGTACGCCAGCGCATCCCGGTGATAGCCCCCTTCCAGCACAAACACCAGACGCCCATCGCACAAAGCGTCCGCCAGCTCCGTGATCCGCCGGGTCAGGGCCGCGAACCCGGAAACGGTCAGGGTCAGCCCGCCCAGAGGATCCCCCCAGTGCGGGTCATAACCAGCGGAGACCAGCAGGAGCTCGGGCCCGAAGCGGCGGGCGATGGGGGCGATCACTTCCTCGAAGAGGCGTTCGAATCCGCGATCCCCCACCCCCATCGGCAGCGGCAGGTTGATCGTCGTCCCCTCCCCAGGACCGGCCCCGATTTCCCGCCAGTGACCGGTTCCTGGATAGATGCCCCACTGATGCGTGGATAGATAAAGGACGGAAGGATCCGTATAGAAGATCGCCTGGGTGCCGTTGCCGTGGTGAAGGTCGAAATCCACGATCATCACCCGACGGGCTCCCAACTCCTCCCGCGCGAAGCGGGCTCCGAGAGCGATGTTGTTGAAGAGGCAGAAACCCTCGCCGTGGTCGGGGAACGCGTGATGGCCAGGAGGGCGGACCAGCGCGAAGGCCCGACGGGCACGGCCTTCCCACACGGCGGCAACGGCGGCCTCGACCGCCCCGGCAGCGCGCAGCGCCGCCTCGAACGAGCGGGGGCTCACATAGGTCTCATCGCCGGGGAAGTTCAAACCGCCCCCACCCCGCTCCGCCAGGCGGCGCACGCGCTCGACATAGGCCGGCTCGTGCACCCGGGTCAATCGCTCGATGGGGATCGGTTCAACGGGGAGCGAAATAGTATGCTCCAGGATCCCATGGGTTCGCAGGACCTCCAGGATCCGTTCCAGGCGATCCCGCCGCTCGATGTGTTGAGGGTCATCATGCTCCAGGAAGATCGGGTCGAACGCCCAGGCCACCGCCATTGGAGATCCTCCCGCACGGGCTTCTCCCAGAGAGGAGTTTAGCGGGGATCCAAGGGATAGACCATTCGTGAGGCGAAGAGCGACAGATCCAACAACGGCGCCTTACGGTTTCGCGAAGGGCCTCTGGAGAGGAGAGGAAGTATAGACAGGCTAAGGGCCACGAGTCATCTGTTCATCTTACGGTCCTCATCAGCAACAGGCATTGGGGCCGCTTCGGGATCCGATCCGCTCATGGACTGGGCGCGCGGCGGGTTTCCCCATTTTGGGCAAGGAAGGCCATCAGCTCGTCCCGATTCGGCATCGAGGGTTG
>DATMAC010000321.1:0-18589 GCA_035573655.1 Thermoflexus sp. | reverse complement strand
GGCTGGAGCACCCCCTTCACCTCCACCAAAACCCCCACCGCAATCGGACCATCAATCCGCGTGGTCGCCGTCACCACCACCGTCCGCCCCGCAATCCGATAGCCATCGGGCAGGACAGCTTCCACCACACCCTTGAACTCGACGTGGGAGGTCGGAGTGGGAAGCGGGGAAGTCAAGGTCCCTGCCGTTGTCCTACCCATCGCAGCTGTTGACGGATTGGGGGACTGAACTCGAATGCGCGCAGCATGGAACGCATCCCTCGCCTGGACCCCTTCCACCTCCACCCGGGATCCGACCTGGATCTCCCCGATGATCTGGGTCTGGCCGGTCCAGCGGACGAACTGGCCGGAGACCTGGAGGCCATCGGGGAGCACAGCCTCCACAGTCCCCTCCCAGCGGGTCGCGGTTCCTTCCCCTACGGCTGGAGGAGTTGTACAGGCAGCAAGCACCAGCCCCATCAGCCCAAGCAGGAAAATCCCAAACCGGAGCTCACCCTTCATCGGAGCACCTCCTCCTTAGACCTGGATCCACCCATCATGTCGGAAATCCAACCCGAAAGGTTACGGGTGGAATCCAACTTCAAGTCGTGGCCTCAAGGCGCGTAAAGCATGTAGGGGCGCCCCTTGTGGGCGCCCCTACATGGGTAGGCACCAGGCCTTGAAAGGGCGAGAACAAGGCTTGCCTGACATTCTTATCACAGGGACCGCACGGGAATAGGATATGCCATTGGAGTCAGGTTGTCCGCATCCACAAGAGCTTGAGGTTATCCGTAAACCCTCGCGGCGGCAAAGGACGATCGCGAACTTGACAGGCCCGCCCTTCCCCATTAGAGTAGCTATGGAACTTCAACTGGGATGAAAGATCTTTTTCGCTTGGGGCGACGTGGGGAGTCCGCAGGGAAGCGGGCTGAGAGGGTGCCCTGCCGGCCATCGGCTGGCCCTGGCACCGACCCATCGAACCTGATCCGGGTCATGCCGGCGGAGGGATCGTCGCCAGGATCCTCAACGATCGAACCAACCCCGCTATCCCTCCCCGCGCAAACCATCGCTCCTCAAGGGGAAGAACGCATGGGGCCCGACTTGCGGGTTTACCTCGTCCTGGATCCTGCTTTAACTCTTGGACGGCCACCGCTGGAGATCGCTGAGGCTGCGCTTCGGGGCGGGATCACGATGCTGCAGCTGCGCTGGAAGGGCGGACCGTTGCGGGAGATGCTCCAGCTGGGGGAAGCCCTTCAGGAACTCTGCCATCAATACGGTGTCCCTTTCCTGATCAACGATCGCGTGGATGTCGCCCTGGCCTTGCGGGCCGACGGCGTTCACCTGGGCCAGGATGATTTGCCGCCCGAGGTTGCGCGGCGTCTCTTGGGCCCTCAGGCGCTCATTGGGGTTTCCGCCCGCACGCCGGATCAGGCCCGGGCAGCGGAAGCCGCCGGCGCGGATTACCTGGGGACCGGCTCGGTCTTCCCCACTTCCTCGAAGGCCAACCCTGTCCTCATCGGATTAGAAGGGCTTGCCATGGTCGCTCGTTCCACCCGGCTTCCCGTGGTGGCCATTGGGGGGGTGGGCCCGGAGAACGCCGCCGCATGCATCCGCGCTGGCGCCGTTGGCGTTGCCGTCATCTCCGCCATCACCCAGGCGCCGGATCCTGAGGCCGCGGCCCGCGCGCTGCGTCAGGCGGTCGACCAAGCGTTGGCCGGAAATGATCGGCAGTAAGGAACCTTAGCCTTCGGTTTCTGCGATCAGGCCAGCACAAGCTCTTGATTCGGAGGGAACCCATGAACACACTACCGCGCGCCCTAACCATCGCCGGCTCCGATTCCGGCGGGGGAGCCGGCATCCAGGCGGACTTGAAAACCTTCGGCGCCCTGGGGGTTTACGGCATGAGCGTGTTGACCGCGCTTACCGCCCAGAACACCCAGGGGGTTCAGGCGGTCTTCGAACTCCCGCCGGATTTCGTCGCCGCGCAGATCGATTCTGTCTTAGGCGACATCGGCGCCGATGCGGTGAAGACTGGGATGTTGGCCAACGCGGCCATCATCGAGGTAGTGGCCGAGAAGCTTCGGGAATACCGCATCGAACGCCTGGTGGTTGATCCGGTGATGCGGGCCAAAAGCGGGGATCCGCTCCTCCGTCCGGAGGCCCAGGAGGCGCTCATCCGCCGGCTCCTTCCCCTGGCCCTGGTGGTCACCCCCAATCTCCACGAGGCCCGGGCGCTGGTGGGGCGGGAACTGCGCAGCCGGGCGGATATGCGGGAGGCGGCGCGGATCATCCACGAGATGGGCCCGCGCTGGGTGGTGGTGAAAGGTGGTCATCTGGAGGGGGATGAGCACAGCGTGGATGTCGTCTTCGATGGGCGGGATTTTTATGAACTGAGTGCGCCCCGCGTGGATACGGTGAACACCCACGGAACAGGATGCACCTTTGCCTCGGCCATCGCCGCCGGGCTGGCGAAGGGCCTTCCGCCCTTGGAGGCCATCCGCCAAGCGAAAGACTACCTCACGGCGCTGCTTCAGGCCTCCCGCGCTTTCAAGCTCGGCCGGGGCGCTTATGGCCCTATGGATCACTTCGCTCTATTGAAGGCCCACGCCACTACCTCTTCCCAGCTCTGAGCGGAGCCATTCAGGGATCCGGAAGGCCGCCGAGGGCGGCCTTCCGGACCGTTCTCATTGATTCAAAGGGTCAGTAAGCACGCCTTAACAAGCACGGCGAGCTCACCGCCATCCTTCCACCGCCAGGCCGATGATCCCGGCCAGGACCGTGAGGGCGGAGGCCGTCCCCAGCCGCCGGAGCCAGGATCCTTCCAATCCCCCCAGACGGGCCATCGGCACATGGAACAGCAGGCTGGCCATCGAGGCCAGCACCACCCCCAGCCCGGCCGCCTCCATTGAGATCCGCCCCTGGGCCGCTAAGGTCGCTGCCGCTGCCGCCGTTGAGGCGCTGCTCACCAGCCCCCCCAGAAATGTGGCGACCATAAAGCCCCCTGGCCCCAGGAAGCGATCCGCCAGCCCCACCGCTGCCCGGATCACCAGATAGAACACCCCAAACAGCAACCCGTGGCGCAGCGAAAAGGGAAAGGCCAGCCGGATCACCAACCCTGGTGCCTGCTGGCTCCTCCGTGCCATCCGCAGCACCATCCATCCGGTGATCCCTGCCATCAGCCCCACAGCCAGCCAGCCGTGCAGCAACGCCCCGGGGGCGAAAATCCCTAAGATCAGCCCGTTGCGGGCCATCATCGCCACATTCGCCAGCAGCATTCCCTCCAAGGCTCGATCTCGAGCCGTGTCCTCCTGGCCTCCGCACCGCCGGGCCAACTCCGCCACCGTCGCCGTGCTGTTCACCAGGCCGCCCAGGATCCCGGTGAAATGGATCCCCCGCGCCCCATACAGCCGCAGCAGCGCGTAGTTCACTAACCCGATGGCCGACAAAATCACGACCACCAGCCAAGCCTCCCGCACCCGGATCAGTCCCAAGGGATCCCACTCCGGCGGCAGGCCCTCCGGCAACAGCGGATACACCACCAGGGTCAGCACCCCGAACAGCACGATGGAGCGCAGCTCTTCCAGCGACAGCCCCACTGTGAACCGCACCAACTCCGCCTTCCAGGCCAGCAGCATCGTCACCAGGACCGCTGTGGCCGCCGCCACCAACGCATATCCCTGGGCCACCACCATGCCCAACAACAGCGTCACCAACAGGGCCACCGAGGTGGTCATCTCTAGGGAGCGATCGACCAACAGGCTGCGGAGGTTCAGCAGGCTGACCAGGGCGATGGCTGCCCCCAACACCAAGAAGGCGGCGATCGGGTGGATCAGCCAGGCCAGGCACCCTGCGAGCGCCGCCAAGGCAAACGTCCGCAGCCCCACATCCTTATGGGCCCACTCTCGCTCCAATCCGATCAGCAATCCAATCCCCAGCGAAATCCCAATCGGTTCAATGTATCCCCGGAAATCCCCCATCGCATCGCGCTCCAACGTGCCGGAATCGAAAGACAAGCGCATAGCCCCTGCCAAGCCGAAACGCAGGGCTTATCATTTTACATCAACCGCCGCCCCGCTGAACGGAGCTTCCTCAGCGTTTCGGCCCAGGCGGGAAGCGATCGCGTGGACGCCCGGGGGTGGGTCGGAGAGGAGGTTTATGGGAAAGCACCTCGCGGGCCCGATTGGCCCGCTCCAGCGCCCGTTCCAGCGCAGGTTGAGCGGCTGGGGGAACTCGATCACGCAATGCCATAAGGATCTCTTGATGCTTCTCCACCGCCTGCAGGGCCCGTTGGCGCAGGATCGGGAGATCCGGGCGGCGTTCCGCCAGGGCGATCAATCGAACCAACAAACGGGCGGATCGCTGGAGGGCCGCCGGATGCACCGGCCGCCCCTGACGTTGCAAGGCTTCGATCTCCTCCGAGCGGCGTTCCAGCTGACGGATCAGCACAGGTGCTGGATCTCCCTGCCATTCGGCCCACGTCAGCTCGACGGACTCCTTCCATAACTTCAGATCATAGAGCGGATCGCCCGGAAGGCTGGCTTCCGCTGCCCGCACGCCCAGCGTGCCGCCGAAAAGCAAAGCGAGCAACAACCCGGCGGTCAGCAAAGCGGAGACCCAGCGGCGCCCCGCCAGCCATCCCTGGCGCGCCGCCTGCATACGCCGCGCCGCCGCCATGACCCGCATCCGCCCCTGGCGGACCGCCTCCGGCCGCGGCGGGGGCACAATATCCCTCCGCAACTGGAGCGCCGCCTCCAGCAAGGGGCGGAGCTCCGCCGCATACGCGGGATAACGGGCGACAACTTCCTCAATATCGCCCCCCGCGGCGACCTCATCCAGACAGCGAGCCAGCGCTTCCTCAAAAGAGATTTTCCCTAAAGACATCCCATCTCCTCCATCCGCCGTCGAAGCGACGCCAAGGCTCGATGTTGCAACGCTTTGATCGCATTGGGCTGCTTCCCCATCAGCCGGGCCGTCTCTTCCACGGATCGTCCCTCCAGGAATCGATGCAGGATCACCTCTTGTTGATCTGGAGTAAGCGCCTGCAAGGCCCGCCGGACGCACTCCCATTGCACCTGAGCTTCGATCTTCTCCAGCTCATCTCCGATCCCGGGTTTCCGCTCTGGATCCGCCGGGAGCGGCACGGGGGCATGCGGCTGCGCGCGATAGTAATCCATCAACAGGTTGCGGGCGATCGTGTAAAGCCAGGCCAGGAAGGGACGCCCCTGCGCTCGATATCGTGGGAGATGCTCAACCATCCTCACAAAGACCTCTGCCGCCAGATCCTCGGCCACATCCTGATCGTCCACCCGGATGCGAAGGTAACGATAAATGGAAAGATAATAGCGCTCATAGAGCCATCCCACGGCCTCGGGATCGCCCGCCTGGGCCCGTTGAATCGCCTCCAACTCAGTGGAGACTTCTTCCCAATTCGCCGAACGCGTCGGAGGTGATTTTTTCATTCGAACAATGTCCCTGATTTTGTTTAACGAGCGATCGATCGAATCGTTACGGGAATCACCTTTTGGGTCGAGCCGCGCGTCTCCGGTGCGCGGCTCGACCCAAAAGGCCCCCCAAGAAGAAACCGCCGATATCCGTATGGGCATTGCGTGAGAACGGCTGAACAGTTCTTATTGCGAAAAGGCTGGCAAGTTCCCCTCTTTCCCATTAAACTTAAAAAGCACCCTGCTCATGGGAGGCTCCCATGGCGATGAGCCAAACGCTTCATGAGGCGATGAACGACCAGATTCGCCATGAACTCTATTCCGCCTATCTCTACCTGTCTATGGCCGCTTACTTTGAAGCCATGAACCTGCCTGGATTCGCCCACTGGATGCGGGTCCAAGCTCGTGAGGAAGTGGGCCATGCGATGAAGTTCTTTGACCACCTCTGCGATCGAGGGGAACGCGTCATCCTCCAGGCGATCGAGCAGCCTCCGGTGGATTTCGCCTCCCCCCAGGAAGCCTTTGCCCGCGCGCTTGAACACGAACGCCGAGTGACCGGCCTCATCCGGAACCTCTATCAAATCGCCGTTCGCGAGGGTGAGCCCTCCAGTTTGCCGCTGCTCCATTGGTTCCTGGAGGAGCAGATTGAGGAAGAAAAAAGCGTGGAACAGATCCTCGAAGCGCTCCGACGTATCGGGGAAGACGGAACAGGGCTGGTGGTGATGGATCGGGAGCTGGCGCGACGAGAGGTCGATTAAGCTCCCCTCGAAGACAAAGCCGGTTGCCTTCGACAAACCGGTCCGCCTTCACCACGCCTGCATCCCCCTCAGCCTGGGGGATGATCATGGTCCAGCGACCTTTAGCGACATGGCCATCGACGAGATCCCAGGGAGCAAACGAACACGCTCGGTCTTGGGCTCACTGGGTGCCTTTGAGGTGCCGATCGAAAAACGCCGTCATCCGTTGCAGGAAGATCACCCAGGCCTGACCTTGGAACGCGTGGCCCTGGCCGGGATACTCGTAGTATTCCACGTCCTTTCCGGCCGCGACGAGCGCATCCCGAATGGCTTGAGCCCACTCCGGCGGCGTCGTGGTATCCGCGGTTCCCTGATGGATTTGCACTGGGGCTGTCACGTAATGGAAATAGTAAATCGGGGAAACCTGTCGCAGGAACCCCGGGTCACTACGCGCATCGATGTAAGCCTGGGCCAAGAACGGATCCTCAATGTTTCGGAACCCGCCGAATCCCCGACGCGCGTTGACCAGATCGGCGCTTACCGGAGCGTAGAGCACCGCCGCGCGAATCCTGGGGTCGATAACGATTGCCCGGGTGGTTACCCCTCCTCCCATGCTGTGGCCCCACATGCCGATCCGTTCAGGAGCGGCCTGAGGAACCGAAGGAACCGAACTCACGAGATTCAGAGCATCGATCACCAGGCCCATTCGGAAGAAATCAGGCCCGGAATCCGATCCTGCCCATCCTCGGAAATCCGGCGCTAAGGTGATGTAACCCCGGCGGGCTAGATAATCCGCCGGCCGCCAAGTGTCGGAGCCCGGCACATAACGGTTGGGCGGAATGTATCCATGATTCAGGATGACCACTGGAAAAGGTCCCCGTCCATGAGGGACCTGCATCACGCCGGTGATTGTTAATCCATCGCTGGGATAAGCGATCAGATATCGCGTGTAAGCCTCTGTTCGGGTGATTACGGAACGGATCTCGATCTTCCCGCCGGGATAGATTCGCCGCCGCATGGCCTCAATGGTGTATTCTGCCAACGGATGCGGGGTGGGCGATGGCGCAATGGTTGGGGTAGGGATCAGAGTGGGCGTTAACGTCGGCAACGGGGTCACCGTTGTGGTAGGGGTCACTACGGGAGGGACAGCACTCCGGGAGCGCCCACAGCTCATGACCAAGACCATCAACCCTATCCTCCCCGCGGACCGGAGAACCATCCTCCAATGATCCATATCCTCCCTCCCAGTTTGGGCATCCCGACAACGGCGCGGAGCTTACCTTGTCGCAAAGGCGAAAAGAATGTCCTTTTAAGAAAGAAGAAAGATTTTCCGTGTGGGGCAGTCCGCTTACGCGGCCTGCCCCACACAGGACGACCTTCTGTTCGCAACAGAGCAAGCAGAACTTTCTAAGACTTTAACACGGAGGCAAAATACAAGCAAAACCTGGGATAAGCTATCTGTAGACACTGGATACCCTGAGCATATTCCATGGTGAACTTAGGAGTTACACGGTGGATTTCCTCGTGGGGTTTTGGGGGCGGCGCCGAAGGCGCCCGGCTCCGCCCCAAAAAAGGTTTTTAGTTTTTATTCCCCCTCCCCACGGCCCAAGGGCCGTGGGGAGGGGAATCCAGGGGGTGGGGCCCTTCCGCCTCCCCTCGCGGGCCCGAACGGCGTAACGCCTCTAGTTATCATTTCGACACCAAGGAGAGATCGCAATAAAATAAGATGATCAAGGGATCAGCCCCCTGGACCGATCCCCTTTGCACCTCAAGGGGCAGGTCATCCGGTCGGATGGCCCCAGGGGGCATGCCCTGAACCCTGGATGGAGGAGCACGATCGCAAGGATGGCGCAATTTCAGATCACCGACGATCTGGAAGCGTTGTTGAACGTATTGCCGCCGGACATCGCCCAGGCCGTGCGGGACCGCAATCGAAACGAGGCCTTGCTGGAGGTCGTGCTGGACCTGGGGCGATATCCGGAGGCCCGATATACGGATGGCGAGGTAACCCTCTGCCAGCGTGAAGTCACCGAGGCGGATCTCCAATACGTAGTCTCCCGCATCGGGGAGTTCGACGCCGACAACCGGGCCGGGATCCAGCGGACGCTGCATCGCATCAGCGCGATCCGGAACCGGCGAGGTAACATCATCGGCCTAACCTGCCGGGTCGGCCGTGCGGTCTACGGCACCATCGAGATCATCAAAGACATCATCATGTCCGGGAAGAACATCCTCCTCCTTGGCCGCCCGGGCGTCGGCAAAACGACCATGCTCCGGGAGGCCGCGCGGGTCCTGGCGGAGCACAAGCGGGTGATCATCGTTGACACCTCGAACGAGATCGGCGGCGACGGCGACATCCCGCATCCAGCTGTCGGCCGCGCGCGCCGCATGCAGGTCCCCAAGCCCAGCCTCCAGCACGAGGTGATGATCGAGGCCGTTGAAAACCATATGCCCGAGGTCATCATCATCGATGAGATCGGCCGGGAGCTGGAGGCCATCGCGGCGCGCACGATCGCGGAGCGCGGCGTGCAGCTGATCGCCACCGCCCACGGGAACACTCTGGAGAACCTGCTGATGAACCCGACCCTCTCAGACCTCGTGGGCGGTGTGGAGAGCGTCACGCTCTCCGACGAGGAAGCGCGACGGCGGGGCACCCAGAAGACCGTCCTGGAACGGCGCGCCCCCCCGACGTTCGATGTGCTCATCGAGATTCAGGACCGCCAACGGCTGCTGGTTCACCATGACGTGGCCGCCAGCGTGGATGCGCTCCTGCGTGGGCAGCAGCCGGATGTCGAGCTGCGCTATCGCGATGAGGAAGGGCGCATCCACATCGAGAAGCCCAGGTTCCGACGGGCGGTGATGGTGGGGAAGTCCCCCCTCCCCTTCTGGCGCGGGGAGATTATCTCCACAACGCCCATCCCTTCGGGGGAATCCCTGCCACCTTCCACGCGGGTGACTGTGGAACGGGTGGGAACCTTTGAAGAGGAAGAAGAGGGAGCGCTGGAAGGCGCCCCATGGGGGGGCTCCCAGTCCCTCTCCGGCAACGGGCCGCGGCGCCCCCTGCGGGTGTATCCTCTGGGCCTGGCGAGGAACCGCCTCCAGCGAGCCGCCAGCGCCTTCGGGACTCCCCTCCAGATTGTGGAGCAGATCGGGGAGGCGGATGTGGTGATCACCACGAAGGCCCACTATCGGCGCCATCCTCGCGCGCTCCATGAAGCGGAGGGGCGGGGGATCCCGATTTATGTGATCCGCTCGAACACGGTGACCCAGATCGAAAGCTGCTTGGCGGATATCCTCAACCTGGCGCCGGCGGAAGGCGAGGAGGAGGATCGGCTCGCCCAGGCTTTGGAGGAGGCCGAGGAGGCCATTCGGAGGATCCTGAACGGAGAGGCCCGATACGTGGATCTCTCCCCTCAAAACGCCTACATCCGGCGTCAGCAACATCTGCTGGCCCGCCAGTACAACCTGATCTCTCATAGCTACGGGAAGGAGCCGAACCGATACGTTCGAATCTACGCGGAGTGAAGAATTCGAAAGGCCAGCGGGGCGCCTCCGGGGCCCCGCTGGCCTTTCGAACCTCACCGACCCCTAGCGATCCGCATCACTCATCAAAGCGCGTTCAGTGCCGGAAGTGGCGCCTTCCGGTGAACACCATAGCGATGCCCCAGCGGTCGGCCGCCTCGATGACTTCCGAATCCCGGATGGAGCCACCGGGCTGGATGATTGCTGTCACCCCCGCTTCCGCAGCGACCTCCACCCCATCCGGGAACGGGAAGAAGGCATCGGAGGCCATGACCGCCCCCTGGGCGCGCGCGCCGGCCTTCAGCGTGGCGATCCGCACGGCATCCACCCGACTCATCTGTCCGGCCCCGATCCCCACCGTCTGCCTCTCCCGAGCCAGGACAATGGCATTGGAGCGAACGTGACGGACCACCCGCCAAGCGAACTGGAGATCCCGCCACTCCGACTCGGTGGGCGCTCGGCGCGTGACAACTTTCCAGGACCGTGGGTCATCCTCCCCTGGATCCGGGGTCTGGACCAGGAACCCGCCGAGGAGGCTTCGGACCTCAAGGCCACGGACGGCCCCCTCCCGCATGCGAATCACCCGGCACGCCTTCTTCCTGGCCAGGCGCTCTAAGGCCTCCGGACGGTACGCAGGGGCAACGATGACCTCTAAGAAGATCCCTTGGAGGGCCTCCGCCGTCTCCCCATCCACCTCCGTATTGAGCGCCACGATGCCTCCATACGCACTGTCCGGATCACCGGCCAGCGCCCGTTGGAACGCTTCCGCCAGGGTCTCCGCCACCGCCGCACCGCATGGATTGTTGTGCTTGACGATGACGGCCGCAGGCGCCGGAAGATCCTCTGCTGCGCGCCACGCGGCTTCCAGATCCAGCAAATTGTTGTAAGAAAGGGGCCTGCCCTGGAGGACCTCAAACGGAAGCGAACGGAGAGGGTCCTGGTAGAAGGCTCCGGATTGGTGAGGGTTCTCCCCATAGCGCAAAGAGAGGACAGGGCGCGCGAAGATAAGCAGAGATTCGGGCAAGACATCCACCTGCGGGTCATCGTGTTCCAGGAAACGCGCGATGATCGCGTCATAGCATGCGGTAAGCCGGAAAGCACGGGCCGCCAGGCGCCGTCGCAATTCCACAGGGACTTCCCCATGAGCGCGCAATGCTTCTAGGACAAGCGGGTAATCCTGAGGGCTGCTGCACACAATCACGCGGGCGAAGTTCTTCGCCGCCGCCCGCAACAGGGCCACCCCGCCGACGTCGATGGCTTCCACCGCCTCTTCGATCGCGCCCTGCCGCGCCGCCTCTTCAAACGCGTAGAGGTTCACAGCCACCAGGTCGATGGGCTTTCCACCGATCGCCGCCACCTCCGCCAGGTCGGCCTCTAAAGGCCGCGCCAGGATCCCGGCGTGTACCTTGGGATGAAGGGTCTTCACGCGCCCCCCCAGGATCTCCGGGACGCCCGTCCATTCCTCCAAGGGGATCACCGGGATCCCTGCATCGGCCAGCGCTCGAGCCGTCCCCCGCGTGGCGATGATCCGCCAACCCAGCTCCGTCAAGCCGCGGGCGAACTCCACCATCCCTGTGCGATCGGTCACGCTGAACAACGCATAGCGCTCTCCCATCTCCATCGTTACAACCCGCCCTTTCCAGAGATCCCACTTTGGATCCATGGCCCCCGCTTGCAACAGCGCATATCCACGTTCTTTTTGTAGGGGCACCCCTTGTGGGTGCCCCATGGTCAGGATCCCTTCAAGAACTCCTCGATCGCCGAGCGGCTGATCCGGTAGGTGGTGCCGATCTTTCGGGCCTTCAGCTGCCCGGATTCAATCAGCTGAAGGACATCCTCAGGGGATACCTTGAGGTACGCTGCGGCCTCCTCCACGGTCATCACCTCCGGCGCGGTGGGAGGGGCAGCGGGCCGCGTCATCATCCCCTGGAAGAGCTGGGTGAAGAACTGGGCCAGCCCGAAGCCCGCTCCTGCGCCCACGCCGGCAGCGGCCAGCCCGCCCAGCTCCTGCTGAGCCGCCTCCCGCAAGGCATCCGCCGCCTGAAGCTGCGCATAGGTCTGCACATCCAACAACCCCATCGCCCGCAGCTCCTCGATGGTCCTCGAGGAGGGCCGGAGCGATTGCACATAGAACGCCTTGAGGTCCAGGCCCAGCGCCGCAAAGTCCTCCTGGCCCTTCGCCCGCACTGCCGCGCCCAACTCCTCGAAAAAGGCCGCCAAGTCCACCACCGGCCGATTGAAGTTCCCGACCACATCGGCCAGCTTGCTCACCAGGATGCTGCGCAGGTAATCCACAATGCGCTCCGTCTCATAGAGGCGCTGAGTGCCCACGATCTTATTAACGAAAAGCTGGGGATCCCGGACCTGGATGGCAAACGTGCCGTGGCCCTGGAGGAGCACCACGCCCAGGCCCATCCCGGGGTTGCGGACCACAATCGGCTCAGGGGTTCCCCATTTCAGATCCATAAATTCCCGGGTGGAAACGAAGTAGACTTCCGCGGTGAAGGGGGAGCGGCCGCCGAAGAGCGGCCCCAGCAGGTTGATCAAGAGGGGGATGTTCGCGGTGGTCAGGGTATGCCGGCCTGGGCCGAACACATCCAAGGCCCGTCCATCCCGGAAGAAGACCGCGACCTGGCTCTCCCGCACGATGAGCTGGGAGCCCAGGCGGAAGTCGCCGGCCCCCTCTTCCGGGAACCGCCGGACGATCTCCCGGCCGGTGTCATCGGCCCACTCGATCACATCGAAAATCCGGGGCATTTTCGCGCTCCTTTCCACGCTTTTTGCGCTGTTATCCTTTGATGAAGGAAAAGCACCAGCGCCGAATCGTACCTCCAGTCTAATGGAAAAACGAGCGAAACGCCACCAGAAAGCCGATCGCTACCACTGTCCGCCGCACCCAGATGCGATCCACGCGACGGGCGATGGCGGAAGAAGCGTATCCTCCAGCCATCGCTCCAAGGGCCATCCACACCACATCCCCCCAGAGCACGGCCCGGGATTGGATAAAGTAAAGCGCGGCGATCCCGTTGATGGTGAACGCCAACACGTTCTTCAGCCCGTTCATCTGATGAATATCTTCCAGGCCCATCAGCTCCAGGGCCGCCAACATCAGGATGCCGATCCCGGCCCCGAAATAACCGCCATAGAAACCCACCAGGAACTGGAAGAAGGCAAGGGCTGCCCATCGCCGGACCGAGATCGAAACCGAGGATCGAGGCAGCCAGCGCTGAAGGCGCGGACCGATCATTAGGAGGATCGTAGCGAACAGCAATAGATAGGGAATGATCGCACGGAAGGCCTGCTCAGGGGTGTGGAGCAACACATACGATCCGAGGAACCCACCGGCCAGAGAGGGCCAAAAGAGGATCAGCAGCCAGCGACGGATCTTCATCAATTCATGACGAAATCCGAAAGCTCCAGCGATCGATCCGGGTAGGAGGGCCACCGTGTTGGTGGCGTTGGCCAGAATGGGTGGGCGGCCCAACCACAGCAGCGCGGGGAACGACACCAGCGTTCCTCCCCCCGCAATGGCGTTCATCGCGCCGGCGATGAACGCGGCGATAAAGACAGCCGGTGCATCCCACATGGAGACTCCTCCATCAGCCCGTGGATGGTTCCAGTTGAAGTGGACCCTGCTTCCCCTTTAAAGGAGCAAGGGCCCGGATGGCCAGCCTCGCAGTCCCTCTCGATTCCCGGGCTTCAACATACTCTGCCGAGCGCTTTCCCAATTTTATCAATAAGGACAGGCCTTGTGTCTGCCATGGAGCGCCCCACAGAACACGCAGATGCCGATAATAAAGGCAGGCCTCGTTCCTCCCCGTCCCGTGGTCACACTCCGCCGAAATCCCAGGGGGAAAGCTCATTCATACGCGCTGGGGCGACTGCTCCAGCCGTCCCAAGAGCTGGTGGAAGAAGAAAGGGGAAAGGGGCTATCCGTTCTCACCTCCCAGACTGAGGTGAAGGCTTCGATCACTGAGGGATGGCAGGACGGATCCGTGGCCACAGATGAACGACGAAGGCGAACACCCCTAAGGCCTCCAGGACGCCCCCGAGGGCCAGTCCCATCCCCCATCCGATCGCCCCGGAGAGCCCCGCGATGAATACACCGGCGTTCAACAACACCCCGGAAGCCCAGGCCCACCCAGCCCGTCCCCGAGGATCCCCCGGCCGCTCCAGGGCGAAGCGCGGGAAGATCCAATAGGCCACCCCGAAGGCCAATTGGAGCGTCCAGCCGATGAAAAGGCTATGGATATGCCAGGGCAGCAGGCGCATCACCCAGGCCGCATACGGAAACGCTTTATGAGCTAACATCAGGCCACCGATCAGGAACCCAAAGGCAAGGTGCGCCAACGCCATCCGGATCATATACCGACTCAAGGGCGGCATCTCACTTCCCCTTCACGCGCGGCCAGAGCAATCCCACGAAAATCCACCCCGCCGCCACGAGGGCGGTGGCACTCAGCAACAACCCCCACCGGGCGATCGGCTGGGGATCCAGGGCCACCCACGGTTCGAAGATCGCCCGCAGGATCATCCCGCCGTTCAGCAGGAAGAAAACCGCCCACGCCAGCGCTTCGTTGCCCCGCGGACGCTCCTTCGAGAGCGGGGGGAACATCCACCAGGCCACCCCAATGATGAACTGGGCGACGCCACCCAACATGAAGAGGTGGAAATACACCGGGCTCGCCGCGCTCAGGATGGGAGGCAGCGTCACCATCCGGCCCAACCCCAGAGCCCACCCCAGGAGCAGGGCAGCGATGAGGTGAATCAGGGCAGCTCGGATGAACCAGCGAGTTAACCGCGGCATGTTTCATCGAGAGACTGCTTACAGATCTATGGCCAACCGCGGACCATGAACATTGAAAACACCATCGCCGCCAGGCTGGCCAATACGGTCAGGCGGGCCAGCCACGAGGCCCAAACCCGCCAACGCTCCGCTTGATCCTTATCATGTCCCTGCTGCAACGCTTGGGTCGCGAGGGGACCGATCCAGAAATCGTGCAACGCGTTCAGCACGATGACCAGACTCACCGCAACGAGTTTCCCCGCCAGCGCCCGCCCGAACGGACCGCTCCAGAACGCCGGATCGAGCAAGAGAGCCAGCGTCACGCCTCGGGCGCTGAGATTGATCAGGCCGGTGAGGATCAGGACCCCCATGGCGATCCAGCCCAAGGTCCGGAACCGCAAGCCCACGGCCTCCAGGAACGCCGGGGAGATCGGGCGGAACGCCGGTTGACGCAAGACGGGGACCACCGCCAGGGCCAGGAACAACAGCCCCCCGATCCAGAAGATCGCCGCTGCGAGATGAAGGCCTACCGAGATAAAATACAACGTCCGCATTGGCCAGCACCTCGGTGGTGACTTCTTCATATTCATAAGGGGCGGGCCGCCAAAGGCGGCCCACACCCCATGAAGAAACCAACGCCCGCCTGGGATCTAAATTCGTAACGACTCAGCCGTTCTCACGCACGCCAATACGGATATGGGTGATTTCCTCCTGGGGGCTTTGGGGGCCCTTCCGCCTCCCCGCGAGGGCTCCGAACGGAATGGAGCCGGGCTAAATGGTTACCCAAATTCTAAATCTACCCATTGGCCCTGGATAAACTTTGCTCTGGATCAAAGCCAGGGGTCGTGGGACGGGGGGATAAAGGTGAGAAAGCATGCAGTTGCGTAGAATCCGCCCTCCACATTCCAACGTACTGCCTCCAGATCATAACGGGCCTGCTGAAACCAGCGATGGGCTTCATACCGTCGCTTCCCGCTCATCAATTCGCCATCCCTCCTCCTCGAGCATCTCTACAAACGCGTTTACCAGGCAGATTTAATCGATATCCCCCACCAGCCACTCCGCCAAATGCATCGCGCGAATGGGAAGGCCCTGGCGACGCAAGCCCCCGCCGATGTGCATGAGGCAGCTCCAATCGCATCCCAAGACGACCTCCGCCCCGCTGGCCTGGATGGCCCGCACTTTCCGGGCCAGCATTGCCCCCGAGACTTCCTCAAAATGCACCGAGAAAAGCCCCCCAAACCCGCAGCAGGTCTCCGCCTCCGGGAGCCGGCGATACTCCGCCCCAGCGGCCTGAATCAGCCGCTCCGGCGCCTCCCGCACGCCCAGCATCCGGAGGAGGTGACAGGATGGATGATACGTGACGGCTCCATCGCGCCGGATCCTCAGATCCGGGATCGCTAACACATCCACCAGGAACTGGCTCAGTTCATACGTCTGGGCCGCTATGGCCTCCCAGCGCCCATACAGCGGCCGGCCCTCCAGCAGGACCCGGTAGCCGTGGCGGACCATCGCCACGCACGAGCCGGAAGGGGCCACCACCGGAAGCTCCGGATCAAAAGCGCGAACCCAGTGCTCAGCCATCGCCCGAGCCTCCTCCCATCGGCCGACGTTGAACGCCGGCTGTCCGCAGCAGGTTTGGGCTTCGGGGAAACGCACCGTCACGCCCGCCCGTTCCAGCAACCGCACCGTAGCGATCCCGATCTCCGGCCGGAGCCAGTCCACCAGACACGTCACAAACAGTTGGATTGTGCGGCTCATTCTCCCCCCTCGATTAAGAGCGCGATCACCTCTTTGGGCCCATGCACCCCCAGCGTCAGCGTCTTCTCGATGTCCGAAGTGCGACTGGGGCCAGTGACGGCGATCAGGGCGCTGCTCTCCTCCACCCACTCGAACAGCGCGCCGGAGGCTCGGGCGGCCGCCAGCCAAGCTGCCATGCAGGGATACACCTGGGGGCGTCGGACCAATGCGATGTGCAACGGGGGCAATAGGGAAGCGCACCGCATCCCCCCGTGGCCACCGGCCAGCCACAACGTCCCGGTATCGGCGAAGGCGGCAACGACCTCCGTGATCCCTGCCTCGGCGATCGCCCAGCGGGTCAGCCCCAGATATCGGGGCCCCTCCTCCCGAGGCAGCGGGCTGCTCATGATGGTCAAACCTGCCCCCTCCAAAGCGACTTGGAGCTCCGGGTAAGCACGCATCGTGCGCGGGTCGATGAGGACATGTCGGACCCCCCGCTCCCGCAACAGTTCCAGGACGCGCCGCGCCGCCTCCCTCTCCGTTGCGCACCGCTCGGCTTGCACCCCCACCGCGGCCCAAGCGGCGAACAACCGCTCGACCGTTGCCACGCTCCCCGGAGGGGCGTCGAAAGGCCACGCCGGGGTTGGTTCCAGTAAGATCGTCCGGCTGGTCACCCGACGCCGCACGCTCTCCAACACCGGATTCATGAGGTGCCTCCTCGATGGGATACCCACCAATCCCGGAACGAAGGCCGCTGCGGGACCGGGAGATCCCGGGCCGTGGTCCAGGCCCGCAACGGCCCCAGGCCATACCGCAGCCATCCATCCCGTCCCAGACGACGCAGGAGGCCCATCGCCCATCGGCCCATCCGCCTCCACAGCGCAGGATGACGGGCGACGTAGGCGAACAGTCGTAACCCGATGCGCTCCCAGGTCGGAAGCAGGCTTCCCGCCCGCATCTGCCGCCAACGGATCAACAGGTCCGGGATCGCGATGCGCACTGGGCAGATCTCCTGACAGGCGCCGCACAGGCTGCTGGCGTAAGCCAGCTCCGCCCCCGCCCCGTCCCCCAGCATCGGGGTGACGATGGAGCCGATGGGGCCGGGATACACGCTGCCATAGGCGTGCCCTCCGATCGCCTGGTAGACCGGGCAGGCGTTCAGACAGGCGCCGCAGCGGATGCAATAGAGGGCCTCTTCCAAGGGCGTCCCCAGCCAGCGGGAGCGGCCGTTGTCCACCAACACCACGTGGAGCTCCTCGGGCCCATCGGGCTCTTCGCGGCGGCGGGGGCCGGTGAGGAAGGACGTATAAGCCGTGAGGGCCTGGCCGGTGGCGCTGCGGGCCAACACTCGCAGCAGGATCTCCGCATCCTCCCACGTCGGCACCACCCGTTCGATGCCCATCAGGGCCACGTGGATCGGGGGCAAAGTGGTCACCATACGGCCGTTGCCCTCGTTGGTGACCAGCACCAGAGTGCCGGTCTCCGCGATGCCGAAGTTGACCCCGCTGATCCCCATCCGGGCATCCAGAAACACCTGGCGCAGGGCGCGGCGGGCCGCCGCCGTCATCTCTGGGATCTCGTTCGTAGGGGGCATTCCCAGATGCTTCTGAAAGAGCAACGAAACATCCTCCCGACGTTTGTGGATCGCGGGGGTGATGATATGGGAAGGGCGTTCCCCCGCCAGCTGGATGATAAACTCCCCCAGATCCGTCTCCACCACCCGGATCCCGGCGGCTTCCAGCGCGGCGTTGAGGCCGATCTCCTCGCTCACCATGGACTTGCTTTTCGCAACCGTGGAGATCCCCCGAGCGCGAGCCAGGTTCACCACATAATCGCATGCCTCGCGGGCGGTGGCCGCCCAGAACACCTTCCCCCCGTGCCGCTCCACCTCCCGCGCGAACTGCTCTAAGTAGCGGTCCAAGTGCGCCATGGTATGCGCGCGGATGGCCCGGGCGCGATCCCGGACCGCCTCCGCGTCGGGGAGGCTGGCGAAGGCTTGGGCGCGGCTAACCAGAAAGGTGGGGATGGCTCGGTCCAAGGCGGCTTGGAGCACCGGATCGGCCATGGCCCTTTGGATGCGCTCCCGAAACGCGCGGCTGGGAACGGTCATAGACAAAGCCTCCAGGAAATTTCAGTGAGGGATCTTTCGGGCCATTCCTAATTATGGATAGAGCTACGCCATTCGGGGCCCGCGCGGGAAAGCGGAAAGGCCCTACCTCCTTTTATCTCCATGGCCCAAAGGTCCGTGGAGAGGAGACATCTTTGGGGCGGAGCCAGGCGCCTTCAGCGCCTGGCTCCGCCCCAAAACCCCCACGAGAAAATCAACCGCGTAACTCCTAATAGACCTGTTGCATAAATTCCTGGGACGGGGTTTTTGGGGCTGGG